>JBHIFI010000011.1:0-38569 GCA_046761005.1 Thermoplasmata archaeon | reverse complement strand
CCCTGACGACCGCGGAAGCATTCACTCCATTTAGAGTGGCGTTCATCCATCCGTGGTCGGAAATCGTCTGAGCCCTCAGCTCGTTGAGGGACACGGAGCCGACATTGCTTGTCCAAATGACCTCAGACTGATTGATTGGGACTTCGTTGCCATCTGAATCATAGCCCATAACCATAAACTGCTGCGTCTCGCCCACGGTGAGGTTCGCTTCCCCTGGGATTATCACGAGAGTGGCCAGGGAACCCTCGATTATGAGGAAGTCATCGGTAGTGCTGTATATTTGCTCGTCGTGGCGGGCGGTGATGTTGCCCACACTTCCCGCTAGAATCGGGTCAAAAATGGTATAGTTCCTCGCCTCTGGGGATAATGTTCCGAAGTCGTCCGAGAGGGACCAATTCGCGTCAGTGGGTCCTATGAAGTTGTCGAAGAAGTCGTATCCATAGCAGTAGAGGGTGATGTTGTCATCAGTGGTAATCGTCCCGAGTGACCAAGGAGAGATCCTGACACTGTGCAGAGAGCCAGGCGTTACTGTCACATCGACGCTCACGCTCGCCATCGTGATGCTGTCGATGCAGTAGATTGTCCAGACGCTCCCGCTAGCGTTTCCCGCTCCAGGATAGTACGTTCCGGACGATCCCATAACTCCCTTCGGGTCCGTTGTGGTCCACACTGGCGATATCTCCACCTCATTGTTCTTCTGGTCATAGCCAGAGCAGCTGAAGTCGACCGACTCGTCAGTAGAGCCGGACCAGCTGTCGGGCGAGATTTCTAGGCGGTCCAATTGACCCGGTGAGATGTTTGCCGTGGCATTCGCTACCACGCCGTTTGCGCTTACTGTTATTGTCCAATTTCCTGCATCCGATGGTGTATAGAAACCATCTTGTGTAATCGTGCCGTTCGGGTCGGTAGTTGACCAGATAAAGGTCACATCGAGAACATGGCCATAGGAATCGTTTGCGATTGCCTCGAAGTCGAAAGTCTCATCGGCGGTTCCGTTCCAAGTGCTCGGAATTATGACTATATGGTCGATTACTCCGAGGAATTCATAGTCCACGCTCATGTTGAAGAGCTGAGGAGTGATGGTGGTGTCCAAGGTACTGAGATTCGCCCTGAGTGTGATATTCTCGGTGTCCAGAAGGGAAAGATTATCTCCAGGTGTTGTCTGGAACCATCCGGGAGAGCTGTCATTCCAGTACCAGTAGGTTATTTCGCAGCTAGCGGGTATGCTGTAGGATGCGTTGAATTCCCTCCAACCTAGCAGCGTCTCGGTCGGTCTGAAGTTTCTCGTTTGGACGTATCCTGACGAAGGATAATGCCATCCGAGGATTCTCAGTTCTGTGAGAGTGGGAGTCAAGCTTCCGTTTGTGGTGGTCAGGGAGACGTTGTACTGTATGAATCGGCCTGGCGGGCTTGGGATTGGCTGCCCCGAGGGATCTGCAAGCGGTGGGGACCAGGGGCTCCACGACGGATCTGGAGTGATGTTGTCGCCCGTCCTTGTTCTCACGGAAATGTTGTATGCAGGATCCTGAGCACCTTCACCCCAGGAGAGATTTTCCCAAATCGAATGTTCTGTTGCATCGAAGACCCTCGACTCGAGCCAGCCATCGTTGTAGTCTGGCCAGAGAATGGAGATGTTGTCGAATCGCAGAGCGGCAGAGCAGGCGTTCGATGTGTTAACGACGAGATGCAAGGATAGTGATATCTGATAAGAGCCAGAGTCACTCAGGTACGAGCTCAAGTCGAAGTGCATAGAAGTCCAAGGAGATGGCGACAAGAAGTCTTTGCTCCAATTGAACTGGCTCGATGTGTTGTTCACTCTCACAGTTGCATTGAATGCAGTAAGGTTGGAGACGCTTTCAGCGGTGAAATCAAAGGTGAGAAAGACTCCTCCCGGCTTTCCAGACGTTTGGGCGGGCTTTACGAACGTCTGATTCACATATGAAATCTGGTTGAAGCTCTTGTGGAATGTCAGATGGACATCGTCAACATAGACAAGTACGGGCACAGTAACGTTTGTCACCAGAATTCTGATGACATCAACAGAGGAGAGGTCGCCGGTGAAGTCCTCCAGAGAGAAGTAGTACGCATTCCATCCAGAAATCATTCCTTGGGCGGGTAGGTTTTGCTCGACGAGGCCATCACTGAGATTCAAGTACAATAGTAATCCAGGGCCCGTGTAGTTTGTATCTGCTTGGAGAACAATCCGGTTGTACATGGACCAGTCTTCGCCGCCCAACAAAGTCCGACTCGCTCCGCCCCAGTTTGCTGGATTTCCAATAGGATCGAAGGAGATGTTCATTGAACCTGAGCCCTTGTAGACATTCAAATTCTCTTGGTTCAAAATAACTATGGGGCCTGGAGGCATGATTCCTGTCCACCCCGCTCCGCTGATATCTTCCATGTCATCAAACAGAATATCCGTCATATTGCTTTGGTGTCTGAAGACAACGTTCTCCGCCGAAACATTTCTGTCTGCAGTGATGTTTCCGTCTGCGCTATAAGTGTAACTCCAGGGGCCGTCTGAAGAGAAGTCTCCGACCGATACAAGGTCGCCCGCATTGCCGCTCAGTTGAATTCCACCAGTTGGCAACACACTGATGTTTTCCATTCCTTCAGCGGCAAGAAAATCTCCTTGATTTGCATCAGCAAAGCTCTCATTCATTCTCTCAAGCTGTGCTGCTCCCCCTTCGATGGAGACACCAGGATGCGTATAGTTGAACGGATTCTCCAAATCCCAGAATGCCGTTTTCGTCCCATCAAGATTGTCGATGACATCTGGATCCGAACCAGTCGACCTGGGAACGCTCAGTAAAATCATCGCGTGCAAAATCACAACTGAAGCGAGCAGGAGGCATCCCCGCCTTCGGAGGCTTTCTGGCTTCCTCATCCTCTTACCTCGAGGTCCTTTTTCCTCCTCCCCAACCGTTCTCCCCCTTCGATAGGAGAATCACTCTTGAATTCAATAAAACCGATTCTACTTAAAGCTATCGAAGGCCCCGTCCAGCATCAGATGGAAATCCCAAGCTGGCTGTTAATCACCATCTTGCCCAGCATCTCAAATGCATCCTGCACCCTCTCTCCCGTCTTCGCGCTGGTATACATGAAGGGCGCCTCGAACGCCTTCGCTATCTCAACGGTTTCCTTATCACCAAATTCAGCATCGTCCTCAAGGTCGATCTTGTTCACAGCTATCATCACGGGAATTCTCCCCGCCTCCTTGATTGTGGAATCTATCCAGTCGTCCAGGTCGATGAGGGTTTTTTTGATCGTTACATCTGCAACCGCGAGAACTCCATTCGCACCGTAGAAATAGGCCTCCTTCAAAAGCTCCCTGAAGCCCTTTTCGCCCATGATGTCCCATATGGTCATGTCCAATTGAATTCGAGTGTCCGCCGTCTCAAAAACGAGTTCCTTCTTGGAGACCTTCGTTCCTATTGTCGTGATATACCTGTCATCGAATGTATTCAGCACATATCTTCGAATGAGACTGGTCTTTCCCACAGCCCTCTCTCCGACAAGGCAGACCTTCGATTTCAGCCTTCTAATCGCAACCATGCCAATTCCTTCGCGGGCACATCCCCAGGCTTGACAAAAATCAGGCACAGCCTATATAACCCTATCGAGATGATTCTCATTCAGAAGACAGCTGATTCTTCACTATGCGCTCGCCCAATTTCTCGAATGTGAGCTGAACGTTCTCCCCCGTTTTGGCGCTCGTGTAATAGTACTCAGCATTGAACGCTCTGCTCGACTGAGTGAGCTCATTGTCGCCATACATGACCATGATCTCGTCCTTGAGGTCGACCTTGTTGACCGCATAGACAACTGGAACCTCTCCCGCAACTCCGAAGACCGATTCTACCCAATCATCGAGCTCTCTCAGGGTGTTGTACCTCGTCAAATCGCAGACTGCAAGGATTCCCTTGGTTCCGTAAAAGAAAGCTTCCTTCGTCAAATCTCGAAAGCTCTTCTCGCCCATGATGTCCCAGATGACCATCACAAGATTGATGTTCATTTCCGATTCCGAAATATTATAGTTAATCTCCTTCTTTGAGACCTTTGCTCCAAGTGTGGTGACGTACTTGTCCTCGAACTGATCGAGAACGTATCTTCGGATAAGGCTGGTTTTTCCTACTGCCGCCTCGCCAACCAAGCAGACCTTTGCCTTAAGCGTTTCCTCCCTCACAGTAGTCCTCCGTGCGCCAATATGCGCTCAGTCCGCTATCTTCCGCCACTCATACATAAACCTATTGGGCTGATTCTCAGTAACTATTTCTATCTCGATGCAATTCGCCTAACGATGAAGAAGAGAACGAGACTGATTCTTGCACTGGATGTGACGGACAGGAAGGAGGCGATTGACGTCGTCTCCGAGGTCAGTGACTTCGTTGACGCGGTCAAGGTCGGTTATCCCGCCGTGCTTCCTTTGGGCATGGAGATAGTGGAAGAGGTCTCCAGCACTGCTGATGTCATATGTGATTTTAAGGTGGCAGACATCCCCAACACGAACAGGCTTATTGTGCAGGAGGTCTTCAGGCGGGGAGCTAGTGGGATCATCGTTCACGGTTTTCCTGGAGCAGACTCCATACGTGCGTGCGTGGAGGCAGCAGGCGGAGATGTCCTTGTTGTGACGGAGATGAGTCATCCTGGCGGGCAGAGATTCACATCGCTTGTCGCTGACGAAATCGCCCGCCTAGCAGTGCGAGAGGGAGCTACAGGCATAATCGCTCCTGCGACGAGGCCTGAGCGGGTGAGGGAACTTCGGGAAATCGTTGGCTCTCTTCTCATCGTGTGCCCGGGTGTCGGTGTGCAGGGGGGCTCAGCCGCAGATACAATCGCGGCAGGCGCCGATTACGTGATAGTGGGTAGGTCGATATACCAGTCGGATAGCCCCGCCACCGCGGCGCAGGGCATCGCGCGAGAGATAGAATCGGCTCTTTCCTAGGACACCACGAGAAAGCTCCCGGCTAGGCGGGGTATTTGGCGAGGGCAGAGTCGGACGCTGTTTGAGTAGTGAACTTACATAGCCTGAAAGGTCCAGCATCTCATCGGGATAGCCTGACAAAGGGTTCCTGAGCAGATCGTACATCCCACCGTGGATGCAAGGGACGGCTTCCGTGTTTAGTTTAAGGCGAAGCTACCTCTCGTAATCAAGAATGGCCCTCGCCTTCTCGGAAAACTCTTGATATTCCTCAGCCCTCCTTCTGATTTCCGCGGGTACAAGGATCTCCTCAGGCTCCTGCACTCCTCTGCAAAGTTTGTCAATCACTCTGTTCACATACTCTCTTTGAAACAGCTCAAACTCATCATCGAACAGGCAGTCTGACAGCCCATCCTCACACAAAAGGTCTTCCTTGTCCTCCCGGGTGCAGTTCTTGCACCGTTCTGGCGCGAAGAACTGCCCATAGAGGTAATCCTCGAAACCAACCTGCCAGTCAAGCAGCAGATGATAGCACAAGTCGTAGGCCCATTCTGTGACCATCTTCTCATCCTCCCCCTTTGCCATCCTCCTATCCCGCTCTTCTATGACTTCCACTATGACAGAAAGATGGCCTTCCCTCTCAGCTTTCCTGTAGTAGTATCCAAATTCTTCCATTGCAGCGTCAACCTCGGGAAAAGTGAATCCCTCATCTCTCAATTCCTCAGCAATTTTCGGCAAAGCTTCATTCAGCCATTCCTGGTGAGTGTTCTTGAACCGCCAAAGAGTTCCCGGAGAAGGAATTCGGGGACGAGGATGGACACGTTCGAGATGGCGTGCCATATTCTTGGACTTTACAGAGGCACCGCATACTGGACACTTCTCGAACCTCAGTGACTTCTTTCTCTCCTTCCTTCTCTCGCGGGCTCTTCGTTTCTCTCTCTTGTGCATTGCTGGAAACATCCTCCTGTGCCGTTCAACCATATCCAGAATCGCCAAACGGAACTCCACTGCATCCCTGACGCTGAGCCCAAAATCCTCTCGATATCTCTCTCCCATTTGCTCGGCCAATTCCTCTATTGCCCTGTCATCATCTAAGAGAGCTAGATTCCAACAGAGAGTTGCGAACATCAAGGCTTTGGACACATCCTCGTAGCTCCCATCTGTGGCATCGATAAGAGGCTGTGCGAAATCTGCTAGGGCTTCAGCAAATCCCACTTTTTGTCCTATTTGCTTGTTGACCATAGGGACATCCCATCCCATTTTCGCAGCTGTATAGCGTCAAGAGGATAAAAATGTTTTCGAGGTATGCATGTCGTGCGCAGAGGCGACGGACCTTCCGGGCAACGAGAGGGGGAGGTAGAGACCTGGCCTCACTGATCCATTGGACCACTGGTGACGCTTGCCCCTGGCTTGCCTCCTGCAGCCGGCTTAGCTTGAAGGATGGCATCGCCGTCTGTCTTTTTCGCTCGCAGTCGAGAGATTGCCTCGTCTCCTTCTCAATCACAGCCTCAGTTTTCTCCTTCAACTTGGGAATATCCCTCCGGACGGTCTCCCAGACCGCATCCAGATCGACACCAAGGTAGTCGTGTATCGATTTGTCCCTCATCCTGCCATTTTCCTCCAGGGTACGTCTGCGGACCTCTCTCATCTCGCGGGTCAGCCTCTTGGTGGCCTCCCCCGCTATCTCAATCTCCCTTGAACGCACCAGCTTGGACAAGATTGTTGTTCATGAAATTCTCATAATCCACTCCCTTGGTGTAATCCTCGATTCTGCCTATTGCATCCAGGATGTGCTTCAAGTATACAACGTTGTCTCTTTTCATTCAGAGACTACCACCATCTCCTTCCTGATTCTTCCGATGAGATAGGGGCTTATGGAGTTCTCAGTGAGCAAATCAACCTTTATGCCCAGGGCTTCGGATAGCTCCTGTTCTATTCTCACGAGGTCAAGAAGGCTTTTTCTTTCTGAGAACTCGACCAGAACATCTATGTCGCTCTCTGGACTCTCCTCTCCTCTCACGAAAGAGCCAAGGACGGCTATCTTTTTCGCTCCGTGGTCTTTGAGTGCATGAACAATCTTCTAAAGTACTTCTTCCTTGTCCATCAAGACTCACCTTCAGGATTGGGGAATACTAGCCACGGGACTGGGCTTTGGCCTCTTTGTGGTGTTCTCAGCTTCAGTCAACGATTTCATCTCGCCAGAAGCATCAAAAGCTTCGGCTATTTGAGGCTAGGGGAGGCGAAAACGCGATTGGGAAGATTCTTTTTGAGATCCGTTCTATTCTTCTGGCCTCGGTCCTCCAAAAGAGATCGTCCGAAGGCACCGGACATCCGAGATCTCGCACAGCATGTCCCCAGAAACCTTCATCCAATAACTATACCCCCCTCGAAGTTGTGAGGTCCTTCCATAAGCCAAGAAGCATCCAGAATCGTTTTCGAAGAGTTCTTTCCCTCGTACCATAGTGGGACGATCGGATGTACAGTGAGCGCAGTCAGAACCTTTTTTAACGTACGCAAGCAAAGCTGGGGATGAGAGGCGAATCGGAAAGGTTCCGGCATGCGCACCGAAAGCAACAAAAGGGCGTTCCCGCATTTAGGTCTCGACTGAGAATCTCACCCGGGGGTGCACTCCTTGCCAAAGATTGGAAGAAATCATCCTTGTCCGTGTGGTAGTGGGAAGAAATACAAGAAGTGTTGTCTGGGAAAGGGCTCTTATTCATTTCCTCGTGACCTGCTCGACCATGCGGCGGATTGGATTCTAAAGCAACCAGAATTGAAGGACGAGTTTGAAGGCGTCTTGGACGAGTACCTGGAAGATGATATCGTTACCGACATCGGGATGTCCGCTATCCTGGATGCCTTCATTTTCGATCACAAGCTCTCGGACGGCAAGACGCCCTTCAAGCGCTTTCTGAACAAGGCGAAGCTATCAGCGGAGAAGCACTCCGCCCTCAAGGGGCTCGGGGACAACGTCTTCAGCATGTTCGAGGTGCTGGAGGTATATAGAGGGCAGGGAATCAAGTTGCGCGATCTTGTGTGGAATAGGGACTATTTCGTGAGAGAGAGAATGGGAACCTACCAAACAAAGCCAGGGAATATAGTGTTCTGCAGAGTGGCACCATTCAAATCCTATTTCATCATCATAACGCCCACTCCAATGGCGTTGCCTCAGGATGCGGGCTACTTCATGAAAAGAAGACTCAGATACCTGCGCTCGAATCTGCGAAAGGAGGGCATGAGCGCGTTCGATGTTCTGAACTTCATGTGGGAGCGTGAAGGCAAGCCTGAAACTATCGATGAGATCAAGAGCGCTCTGAAGAAAAAGCTGAATTCATTGGGCATAAAGGTGGATTTCAGAGGTTTGAATCGAAGGATCAACGAGAGCAGGAGTATGGAGGAGGCCTTCCCTGAGGTATGCGAATTCGACTTTCCATCGAATGAGGATTTCGAGGAAACGCTGGGACTTCTTCGTCTTCTCTGGAACAAGTACCCGAGAAAGGAATTTGGAGGGAAACCGCCCGAGGAGGTCTTTCCAATCGGAACCAGGGAACGATTGCTGGTCTCCGACCTGCTGGATGAGACTGGGAGGAACGTGGATCCGAATGATTACTCCTCCAGAGAGGAGGCGGAGGAGGCAATGGGAAGATTCAGGGACAAGTGGCTGAGAACTTCTCAGAGTGAACTCGATGGCAGAAATCCGATGGAGGTCATTCTCGATGAGCGCAGGGAAATGGGGAATCCAAGTAGAGACTTCTCCTATCGCGTTTCTCTCATGGGTCATAAGGACTACGATGAGAACAAGGCGGAGAGGCTCTACATGGAAGGGATTCGAGCATTCAAGCAGGGCGCGCTGATAAAGGCGGCCGAGCTTTTCGAAGAGGTTACGGATATGTACCCCGACAACCACCAAGCATGGGGAAGCCTAGGCAACTGCTATGCATATCTTGGCAGTAAGAAGGATGCCATCCACTGCTACGAGAAAGCCCTTTCGCTTGAGCCCGATTATGAGCATGCCAAGAGAAACATGGAGATGATCAAGGAACAGACGGAAGAGCAACTCGCTACCATGGGTGTGCTTGCAGCCTTCACATCCGCCGTACACAGGCACGCTAAGGGCAAAGGCGAAGAAATCGATGTCTGGAAGGAAATCGATGAGGAAATAAGGAAAGCCGGTAAAGGCCGACGGATATGATGAGGTTCTCCATCCATTGGTAGCGGTGTCCTGTCTGATGAGTGCGTTTTCTATGGAGTAGGCTCCAGTCTCTGATTCGTTGATGTCTACCTCTTCCAGGGCTGGTCAGAGCGCATCTTCCCTAACAGTACTCAGGCGACTGTGTTCATAGACTCACCTGCTCGGTTGACGGTCCACTGAAAGGTCTGCGAGGTCTAGGAGAAGCCCGCCCAGGACGTATGGCCTACCACGCACGTGGCAACAACCGCGCCCCTAGTCTCCATGCTCATCATCACCTTCTATCTTCTTCGGATTCCTCCCGGAAGGCGGGGCTCTCACTGAATGGTGGTCTTCCTATTCTCACCGCCGCCTCCATGGCTATGCGAGACCCTCTTCCGAAGAGTGGCAAGGAGATAGAAGAATCCGCAGGGAATGTCCGGGGTCAGGGCTGAGCCCTCGAGGCTCTATTCGAAATCCGTTCAGACCTCCTTTCTGGACAGTCGAGCAACCAAGTCCTTGCAGATTTCAAGCACGAATTCGGCGTCCTCGACAGACTCAGGAGCTGTCTCCTTGAAGTGCTCGGCCCCGATTCCCTCCTCGAAGCCGTAGCCAGCTAGTGCTCTTTCAGCAGCAAGCTCAGCGAGCTTTTCGCATATGTCTCCAACCCTCCCCCTGAAGTCGAGCGGGAGGTCCTCCCTTCCCTCCAAGGAAGCGAAGACATCGGAGACATCGTGCTGCTTGGGGAAATCCATCCCGAGGAATATGAGAACCGCCTTCGCCGAATGCTCTGAGCACATCTGTGCCGAAAAAACAGCATCATCCCACCTCGAATCCTGGAGAGCCCTCCTACTGCCTTCCAGCCATCTATCGGACCGCCTAAGCGCGAGAATGGCCATCTCCAGCGTATTCAAAGCTCAAGCACCTCCCCCGCCTTCAGATCGCCCAGTACCCAGTAGTGGCCGACTGAAGGGATGTCGATCCTCTTAGCTCCCAGCTCCCTTAGCCTCTCTTTGAATGCACTGATGAGATCCCTGAGGAAGGAATCCCGCTCAAAGATGATGATGCCCTCTGTCAGGGCGTCCAGGTACATCCTCCTAAACCGCTTTGCTTCCTCTCTCTCGAGTGGATATACCTGCACAATCGGGAAGTAGCCCTTCGAGACGCACTCCTTGTACTCACTGCTCTCCCGTAACTCGGCTCTCAGGGCTGTGAGCTCTCTTAGCGTTTCGATTCTAGAACTCTCGAACTCCCTCAGGACGATGAGAAGGTCGATGTCACTGTCCTTATTCCAGTCACCCCTCGCAACCGAGCCGAAGAGAAGGACCCCTGTGAGGTCATCTTCGTGCCTATCGAGGAGCTTCACCGCGAACCTTTTGAGGTAGGGTCTGAAGAACCGATGAGGAATCCTCTCAACGGATATGGTCGGCTGGGGCCTTAGGATTCTCTGGAGTTCCTGGACATAGAGCAAGGCCTTTCTCCCTTTCGAGGTGAGGTGGTATACTCCCTCCTCCTTCTCCAGGAGACCCAGCGCGATTAGTTTCCTGAGCTTCGAGCTAAGCGTCTTCGGATTCGGAATCACCCGCTGAAGCGCTTTGAACCTCTTCACACTCTCATCGATTTCCGAGAGCAACTCAGCGGCCCTTTCGTCAATCACGTGTCTTGTTATACCTTTCTATAGCATAAGTCTATCGGAGTATAGCAGAGGGTAGGGCCCATACTTCCGGAAAGACATCATTGAGGTGAGATGGACATGACCATTCAGCTTCCTAGATTCTGCAGATGGATTCATGTAGAGGGATGCGTTTCGTCTCAATCACGGAGGAATCAGTGCAGAGATCGTATGGAAGATTGACGCTCATCGTCGCAGGAACCCCTGGTGTGGTGCTGGGCCTTTTCCTTGATCTAGCGGTCCAAATCGGTGCTCCCCTTCTGTCGGCCGGTGTTCTACTGTGCTTCGTTGCGCTTCTCACTCGTCAACAGCATGATTGGTCCAAGACCGTGAACTTCTGCGGTGAGGTTTTGGTTGCCTTTGGTGCCGTGACTGTCATTGGAGCTGGACTAGACATGTGGCTAAGAATTCTTTCGTGACACGATATTCCCGCCAAGAGTTCGATCCCTCTTTCAGGTGTTGACTGGATCCTGAGAGAACATGCTATGAAGCAGTCGTCCCGAAACCTAACCTCATGGAGTAGGCGTACAGATGCAACGAAAGCACCGGGCCGAAACAGGCTTCACCCATTCCGAGTCCCAAGAGAGGTTTGGTGTGAACTACCGCACACTGAAGGTTGCGGCATTTTCGTCCCGGATGGGGAAGCACACCTCTGGACCAGTATCCGTCATCGCCGAACTCGCATAGATGTACTCCCAGTGTGCCTCAGAGTGCGTTCTTTATTGTCCCGAGTGCTTCATCCTTCGCTGGTACGGATTCCAGCAGACTTCTCAACTCGCCTTGCCACTTTCTTGATATGGATGCACATCTTCTGAGGAATTCCCTCTTTCTGTATCTCTTCTCGTAGAACCTCAGCTTCTCTTGGGCAAGGTCTTCCCGTATTTGGGTTCCGCTTTCGATCAACCTGTACAGATCATACAGGTCCCTTGCTCTGTCCCGTGTATAGATGGCACGTATCTTCTCGGCTGCTATCTCTTCGAGATTCATGACTTCCAGGACATATGGTAGGATGTCGTAATAGGGCGGGTTGATTTCCGCACTCCGTGGCGGTAGGGAAACCTCTTCTCTTCTGCTTGCCTCTATTCTTATTGTGCAAATACCCCTTCGGTCTCTGAACAGGGGCCCCTGGATTCTCAGCCTGAAGCCCAAGGTTCTCTCGTCCTCTATGAGGTTGTCCAGGTCAACAACATAGTTGTAGGACTCGATCGCGGTACTCGCCGTTACCTTGAGCTTGTCAAGAGAAACTCTGCCGGTGATGGTGAAATCCAAATCCTCACTGAATCGTGTGAGTAGACCTGTCTTCTGGAGTGCAGTTCCACCTTTGAAGACAAGAAGACCGGCCATCTTTCGTGAAATGGCACCAAGTATGATATGCTGGAAGTAGTCCTTCTCCACCTGTCCTAGCGAGAACCCCGTTATGCCTATGTATCTCCTCAATTCCTCCCTGTTCATTCCACCACCGTATTGACAATTACCCGCCATTTTGAATCATGCCTGCCCCTCCGCGGCAGTGCCGGGTCCAGCGGCACGTACGTATCTGACAGCTCTCCGAAATCGATCGAGAACTCACTGGTTTCCATCTCGCTCAGGAGATAACCCATCCTCTTCAGGACGGCTTGTTTTCCAGTCTTCCTCGCATACTCCATCGCCCTACGGGCATCCACACCGCTTTCAATCGCGGAAATCACTTCGTCCAAGGGGACATATCCCGGAAACAGCAAGCCATCCACGACTGCGCGCTCCTTCTCAGCAATGAATGCGACCTTCTCGCCGAAGTACTCCTTCTTGAATCCATAGACTAGTCTGCCATCGGTTCTGATGAACCGTAGCACATATCGTCCCTCCTCGAGGCCCAAACGAAGACTTCCAGAATGAACAGGATTGATCACGTCGATGACTCTTGGGGATTGGGTGGTTGTCCCGTAGTACTCGTACGCTGCCCACAGGGATACGTAGGATGGAACGTACATGCCAGTGGCAACGGCCAATGCGTTTGTGGAGGGCAGCGCGTAATATCCCCTCATAACTCTCGTCACTATCCCGGCCTTCACGAGCCTGCTCAAGAGGACAGAAGCAGAATTCACATTCAAACCCACCAAGGCTGCGAATTGCTGTGTAGTAAAGACAGCCATTTGATGCGATTCCATCCTCTTCACGATTGACAGTCTATCCATAGTCGAGTATAGGCGGGCTTTGCTATATATGTGTTTCGTTACGACTAACTTAACAAGAGTGTAAGTTGACTTGAACAGGGACACATCCTCGAGATGTTCTGGAAGTGGTCCTTTCGCCTTTAGCATCCACCTCATCAAGCCTGGACTTGAAGGCCTTCTTCTGCACACGCAGGGTTCTGATGATCGGGTCCTCCGAGTCCTCCTGGAAGCGCTAGGTCCTCGTCGTGTTCCGCTCGAACTTGAAAACGAGATGCTGCTCCATGCTCGCGGGAAGTATGGGCACCGGTTTTGATTCATGCCAGCCGTCACAGTGAGCTCATCAACAAATGGGCCCGCCAGACGAGTAAAGCCAGATGGCCAAGAAGACAGTGATGGTCACCATCAGGGTCGTCGCCAGGTACTGCTGAGACATTTCCCCCCCGATAGCACAGGCCCACGACAACAAAAGCGATAGCACAGAGCGAGAGGCCAACCCATTACCTCGGGTGAAGGGGACTAGGCTCTTCCCCGTACTCAAGAGAATCGACAGCCTCGAACACATATACGGAGAGAGAGCGGCGAAAATACGGAGAATGAACGGAAAC
The DNA here is from genome assembly GCA_046761005.1 of Thermoplasmata archaeon. Classification (GTDB taxonomy): domain Archaea; phylum Thermoplasmatota; class Thermoplasmata; order RBG-16-68-12; family JAGMCJ01; genus JAGMCJ01. The sequence continues at coordinate 25,050 of JBHIFI010000011.1, read as the reverse complement.
GCTAGACCGAGGAAGGGGCCCATTGGAGGTGATCGCATCAGAGCGAATTCGAACCTGACGTACCACGGAAGCTCCGGAATGGTAGGAAAGCAGTTCGTCGCAAGGATGTGGAAAGACACATATGTCATCGCTTCGAGAACATGCGCGCTCTCCTAGACAAGTACGATGTCGAGATCGTGCCTACTTTTCTTTCTATTACAGAGGTCAGAGACAGACTGAAGAAATCAGATCCATTCATGATGGGTATCCTTGATGAAGGGAAAGTACTCTATGGCGATGCAAAATGGTTAGGAAAGTGAGAAGGTCAGACGCTTTTGGCTACCTCAGGCAAATGCTCATGCTCCTCGGCGTCTTCGCGGTCACGTTGATGCCAAGGCGGGAAACGATTGCCACGTTTGGAAAGCGTATTTACCAAGCGATGACACGCCTGGAAAGTCCACTTACCAAAAGATTGATATCTTGGTAACTCTATTTACCAAACATGGTTCAGATAGAGAGTATTATCAACCAAAACCCCTGGTGGAAATACGATTCTTTCGGGGACTTCGACAAGCACCTTTCCGAACTCAACAAGTGGCCAATCCATTTCAAAAGAAGAGAACTGCCTCTGGAGACTGGCAACATCTATCTCCTCAGAGGACCCAGACAAGTCGGAAAAACCACGCTCATAAAGGAGCAGATATCGAACCTTGTCCATGAAAATGTAGACCCAGAATCCATTCTCTATTATCCTTGCGACTATGTGCGCTCGAGACGAGAACTGAGAAATGTCATTGAGTACCACTTGAACAGGAACCGGGCTTCGGAGAACCTCTTCATTTTCCTTGACGAAATCACGTATCTCCAGGATTGGAGCCGCGAAGTTAAAGCTCAGGTTGATGTGGGCCTTCTCAAGAGAGCAACGCTTGTCCTAACGGGTTCGGGGGCTGCACATCTGAAAAGGGAGGCTGAGCAGCTTCCTGGAAGAGGCCTCGAAGGAAATCAATATCTTCTCCTTCCCCTCACCTTCAGAGAGTTCCTGCTCCAAGCTAGCCCTCAGATTTCTTCTCACCTTCAAATCCAGCTCAGGCGCTCTCTCGACCGGGCACGAGAACGGCTGAAAGAAAACACCTTGTCATTGGATGAGAACATCCGAGAGCAAAGAGAGAATATCGAAAGAATCGTGCCTCATGGACCAGATCTAGACTATCTTTTCCGTACATACCTCCTTACTGGAGGGTTTCCTCAAGCGATAAACAGGCACTTCAACAATCAACTCAAATCGATTGACGAGGAAGCATATGCAACTCTAACCAAGGCTGTGCTGGGCGACTTTAGCAAGCGGGGGAGAGAAGAAGCACTTGCCAGACAGATTCTTGAGGGGATAGTCAGCCGACATGGAACGAGGTTTGGCTACAGGACGCTCAGTGGTGATGTTGATGCGACACATCCGACCGTCATAAAGTACCTCACCTCGATGGACGACTCACTGCTGACACAGACCGTCTATGCAGTAGACTTCCAGCGTCGGACGGCGCGATACAAAGCGGACAAGAAGGTCTACTTCGCGGATCCCTTCTTCTATCATAGTGTCAATGCCCTCATCAAGGGGCAGGAAGGCTTTTCGCTTTCCAGGGAGGTCTTGGATGACTCGACATCCCTGTCATCCTTGGTTGAGGGCGTCGTCGCGAGCCACCTCACCCAAACCAGAGTCAAGCCCTATATGGCGGAACCGATGACCATTCTCTACTTCTTCTATAACCCGAGGTCGGAAGTAGATTTCGTGTACAGACAAGAAAAAGGCGAGTTCACGGGCATCGAGGTCAAATACGGGGTGCGGGAACGAAAGGGCACCTTTCCAAATGTCTCGCAGTTGAGAGAGAGAATCGTCCTAACTCGAGATTCCATCGACTTCAGTCGTGAAGAAACCCAGATACCGTTGGCGATTTTCCTGAGCCTCCTGCGGAAGTCAGAATGCTGTCTGTGACCTATTCTAGACACGGGGGAGCCTTACTCCTTGGCAATGGTTTGGCTTGCCTTGCTCCGGTGAACCTCGTGAGAAGCTCCGGAATGGTCGGAAAGCAGTTCGTCGCGAGGAAGTACAGGGAAACCTACGTCATCACAGCACGTCGCGTGTTCACCGAGGACAGGGAGTTCTCGGAGGGGCAGACTGCCCAACAGAACAGGTTCCGCGAGGGCGTGTTCTACGCCAAGGCCATGCTCGAAGTTCCCGAGAAGCGGGAGCTCTACGAGGCCGAAGCGGTGGGGAACGAGCAAAACGCCGTTCACCGGCGGTGCACCGCTCACGAGGGAAATCCTGCCACGACGATAGGAGCCTGAGCTAGGGATAGACCGCAGAAAGTACTATGGCGTCTATCTGATTTTCGATTCTCGCATCGATAAATCGATAAAGTCAAATACCACCCAATCCATGCGTATACAGGATGTTGGAGAAGATAATTGGTGCCAAGTCCAAGGTCAAGATACTAAGAAAGATGTTCGAATCGGAGGACAGGGAATACTGCCTCGAGGATCTGGTCAAGGCCACCGAGAAATCATTCGGCACTGTTCATCCCTCACTCAAGAGCCTAGTAGAGTCCAGAATAGTGCTTGTTAGAAAAATAGGAAAGTCGAAACTCTATAGGGTAAACACGAGGCATGTTCTCTATGAGAAAATTAAGGAACTCATGTTAGAGGAAAAGAACAGTTTCATCACGATTGCAAAAGAGTTCTCTGATGGTTTGAAAAAGATCCATATAAAGAATGTCATTCTGTTCGGATCCGTCGCTCGTGGGGATTTTGGCGAAAAAAGCGATATCGACATACTTCTCATATATTCAAGGAGTAAACCCGAGGACGATGTTATCGAGAACATGCGCGCTCTCCTAGACAAGTACGATGTCGAGATCGTGCCTACTTTTCTTTCTATTACAGAGGTCAGAGACAGACTGAAGAAATCAGATCCATTCATGATGGGTATCCTTGATGAAGGGAAAGTACTCTATGGCGATGCAAAATGGTTAGGAAAGTGAGAAGGTCAGACGCTTTTGGCTACCTCAGGCAGGCAGAGGAGTTCCTAAGTTCAGCGCAAGACAATTTACAGCTAGAGAGATTCAATGTCGCGGGTTTCAATGCCATCCAGTCCACGATAAATGCAAACGATGCCCTTACAATCTATTTCTTGGAGAGGCGGGCATCCGCAAACCATAGGGAAGCGATAAGACTTCATATCGATGTGATCAAGGTAATCAAGGATGACGCTCAAAGAGATAAGCTGAAGAAATCATTGGATATGCGATCAACAGCGGGTTATCTAGGAAAACCAATCTCCGAAAAGGACGCTAGGAAGCTGGTGAGATATGCGGCTGCGTTCACAAAATGGGTGAAGAGACATGTCAGGCCGTAGGTACTATCATCAAGCCGCTTTGCTCTTCCCGCTCAAGCTTGAAAATTAACGCTTTCAAACAAAAGATGAATTAGCGCGTTCCCGCAGAGAAATCCGTCACCCACTAGAGAGATTCGGAAGTCCGTACGAACGCGTATAATCTTGGATAGCAAAATCATCGCCGAAAAGTTGAAGGAAGGGCGCAATACAGGGAGCGCGCTTAAGCTGCTTGAGGACAGGAAGCTCACCGACATGCAGATTGACCGTTATGGCAGGTTCCGCGAGGGCGTCTTCTACGCCAAGGCCATGCTCGAGATCCCAGAGAAGCGGGAGCTCTACGAGGAAGAGGCCGGTGGTAAGATGTCTGCCTACAACACCGCACTGAAGGACTACCTGACCGTCCCGACGCTCCTCGAAGTCGATATCAGCGAATACTCGGGCATGCCTGGCGAGGAGATCCGCGTGAAGGGGCTTGATGATGTCCTCGTTACAGGCGTGGAAGTCGCCATAATCGCTGACGGCGAGATCCTTGAGCAGGGGGATGCGTCTCAGGACGAAATCAACAAGCTGCTCTGGATCTACCGGACGCAGGAAGAGAACGGACATGAGAGATATGTCGTGCGCGTGACCGCGACGGACCTTCCTGGGAACATGACGGTGGGCGAGATCGAGTCGTAGTCTCGATTGGCGCGCTGGACGACTGGTGAGATCGGCTTCAGGTGGGCCCCTTGGAGCTGGTGGAGCCTGAAGAGCGGCAGTGCCGCCCACCTTTTCTTTTTTGGGGTAATACCCCGCCGATTGAATGGCCAAGGTTTGGGCTCACGGGAACCGAAACCTCAGAGACTGGCTCGAGACTAATAAAGCCCAAAACTGAAGGAAACTCCCTCCATCTTTTCTCTCCTTCAAGACTCCATCCCCCTGCAACTACAACACAGTCCATGAAATGCCACCACACGCCCAACACAACCCAACTAGACGTTATTGTATTCATAGACGCACACACCCAACTAACTAGCCAGTACACCACACAAAAACTCAATGTCTGTGAATTCCATTCAGAAATCACACGATTCTCACTTCCTCAGCGACGCGTTGTGCACATTCTCAAATCTGTCGATAATCCCCTCAGGTATGTACCTAGGACAGTCCACAGGTAGACGTAGGACATCTCTGATCTCCTGAACGAGGTTCTCCAACCCCAGCGGATATATCCGAGTTTCGAATATCAGAAAAATGCCCTTTCTCTTCCGAATCTCCCAGTTGTAGGTCTTCGGTGAGTGTCTCATTATGAATAGGGGTCTCAAACGCAGATGTTTGCACATTTGAAGCTTCACTTCCAGCTCTTTCTTGTTGATATAGCTGAAAGTGTTCTTCACCTCACAACCATATGAAACCCCATCTCTCTCCAATATGAAATCCAAATTGTGCTTGGTCTCTTGCCATTCCCTTCCCTGATGACTGTTGACATGCTGACCCCTCAACAAGAATCCCCTCTTCCCGATGCCGATCAAGAACAGATTCTCGGCACGCTGACCACATGCTCGGGCAACATAGTAATCTGAATACTTCCTGACAACCGCCGCCTTCATCTTCACCTGCCGCTTGAAGTATCTGTGCTTCCTGTTGAATACGAACTTGAGGTGAGTAGAATCCAATAAAGGCTCGTCAACGGTTCCCAATTTGCCCTCGCTCAGAAGCTCATAAATGGCGTTTGCAGTCACCCAATGGAAGAACTCCTTTTCGAAATACACCTGCAACTGCTTCATGTAGAAGACATCATCTGGATGCTCCGCAAAGAACGATTCCAGACACTCCTTCGCCTCTACAACCTTCGCATCCACTTCACTGTACACATCATTCCAGGCCATAGAATCGATCCGACCATCCCTCGCTTGAGAACCGGAAGGCAGGAAAAGCCTTATATCTTATGGTTGCTCGACCTGCCCGGCAGTCCCCCCAGCACAACCACACCAAGGACATTCTGAACTAGGTGGTAGCCTTGAATCGGGGGAATGCGTTCTGAGTCGCTGTGGAGCGCTTCCGCGCAATAAGAATCGGGCTGACCGCAACGCGGTCCGACCGCGAAGGGAGGAGCACGTACGAGCTCTTCGGTTGCGCGACATACTGCTATCCGCTGAGGAGAGGAATAGAGGAGAACTATCTCGCTCCCTACAGGATATATCGGGCGATGACGAGGGTCACGAAGGAAGGCGTCTCCCTCAATGGAAGGAGATACAAGCCGCAGGAGCTGGAGTACAATGTTACAGTGCCCGATCGGAATATGAAGATGGCAGAAGAGGTGGAGCGAGTCGCGGTAGAGGGCAAAACACTGGTGTATGCGATAACGAAAAGGCACGCCTCTGAGCTGGCGAGATGCTTCAACCAGCTTCGTCCGTCGCTCGGCGGGAAGTATGCAGATGCCATAACGACGGACAACGAGGACCCGCAAGACGCGATTCGTAGGCTCAAGGAGAAGGTGTACCCGCGAATTGCCGTGTCCGTGGGGATGTTGGACACAGGCTTCGACTGTCCCAAAGTGGTGAACATAGTGTTCTGCTGTCCCACGATGTCGGAGACACCATACAAACAGATACGCGGGCGCGGTACACGGCTGTGTGATGGTAAGGAATCCTTCCTTATGCTGGACTTCGTTGGGAACAGTGAATATTTGAACGAAGGATACGCATTCTCGCGTGGTTACGCGACCGAGTACGAAGGGAACGTGCACGAGCTTGATGAGCACATGCAGAGAAAGGTGCAGACCTCCAGTGAGAAGGACGCATGGATCAGGCGGGGGTGGTTGGATGTCGAACCAGGCGGGGAGGCGGTGGACCTGAAGGACCTATTGTATGGTCCTGGTCCGTTGGAGGCTAGAATGACAAACTGCACGGAAGCCCTGAACCACTTTGGCAGATCGAGCGTGCAGGAGCTTGCGGGCTTCTTCTGGCCCGAAGAATTCCCCATAAGAAACTCGAACATCAGCGCGGGCTTGAGGTACTTGGGATATGAAGTCGCTCCCCACTAGGGCCGTTTTGCGAAGACAATGGGAGATACGTAGTCAACGACGCAGTTTGCACGAAAACCTACTTCTGGAAATCCTTCAAAACCAGTTCCTTAGGCCTCTTTGAATGGTAGAAATCCCTTCCTTTCTTACTGATTTCCCATACGCCCCGTGGTGAATCATCTCTCAGAAAACCTTCCTTGACCATTCTGAGTCTCTCCCACATTGCGCGGTTTTGCCACCTGATGCCACCTGTGTCCAGTTGCTTATAGTCAGCCTCGCCAAGTCTGCCGCCCATCTTCCGCTTCACTTTCTTGAGGACTTCCTTCACTTTACCTTTCCCGTCCATTTCTATTAGCGCCGCAAGTATTGGAATTTGGAAGGCTTCTTGAGGAACCGCATCGACTCTCATTCTCCTTCTCTTCGATACTTCGCTGGGCTTTCTCTTGGGTACGGCCTCGACTAGTGGCTCGAAGGAATGGACGTGAACCGCGAGTCCAGCATTCTCTCGTGTATATGTCTTGAATTCAATCCTTTTGAGAGGAGGCTCTTCTGGCGGGCAAGAGCTAGGACAGATGGGTGACGAAGGTCGCCAAGGCCATTCAGAAAGGAAAGAAGACGGTGCGAAAGAGTGGACAGTCAACAGGAAGACGGCTATATGCTTTCCGCCGGTGTCTTGTTGTGGCTCACAGCCTTGCTTGCTCGGAAGGACTATCAGTGGTCATCGGAGGTTAACTTCTATGGAGAGATTCTCGTTGTCTTCGGCGCAATGGCCCTCCTTGGCGGTGGGCTCGATATGTGGCTTCGAATTCTCTCGTGAAATCGCATTACCATTGTGAACCTGGATGGATATCCTTTCGGGGGTTTGACCCTTAGAGAGAATACTAAGAGAGAATAGTTTCGAGATTCGTCGCCCGACTCTCAATTTCTTCAGGACAAAGATTCGCAAGCAAAAGAAATATACTCGCTTTCCTTACTCTTTGATAGAGGTAGATGATTCAAATCAGATTCCATGGCAGAGGCGGCCAGGGTTCTGTCGTGGCATCAAACCTCTTAGCTGCCGCCGCTTTTTTGGAAGGAAGACAGGTCCAATCTTTTCCCTTCTTTGGCGTCGAAAGAAGAGGGGCTCCGGTGACGGCCTACACGAAAATAGACGACAAGCCCATTTGGGACAGATCCGAGATCACAGAACCCGACTATATCATCGTTTTGGACGCCTCATTGATAGCGGTCGTTGATGTCACTCAAGGCTTGAAGGAAAAAGGAATGGTCCTGATAAACAGCGATAAGGGGCCAGAGGAGATTGAACTCGGGGACACCTTCAAGATCGCTACGGTCGATGCCACGGAGATAGCAGTCGCACACGGGATCGGAAGCAGGAGCGCGCCCATCGTGAACAGCGCCATCCTGGGTGCATTTTCCAAGGCCTCAGGCGAGGTAGGCATCAAGTCCATCGAGTCGAGCATACTCAGAATGGCTCCCGCCAAGCACAAGGAGAATGCGGCTGCAGCTCTCGAGGCTTATGAGAAAGTCTCGTTCTAGGTGATTCTATGGCTGAAAGTGTTGAGGATTTACCATACACACCTCTGATGAGTAAGTCATCCGCCATCAACAAAACAGGTGTATGGAGGGTCATTAGGCCCAGTTTGGACCGCGAGAAGTGCAATGAGTGCTATATCTGCTGGAAGTTCTGCCCGGATGTATCCATCGAGATAGACAAGGAAGGCAACATAGTTTTCGACTACGACCACTGCAAAGGCTGCGGGATCTGTGAGGCCGTCTGTCCCAAGAAGTGCATCGAGATGGTTAGGGAGGACTAGAAATGCCCATGGAAGTAATGACTGGGAACTCGGCTCAGGCCTACGGTGCCAAGCTCGCAAGGGCCGAGGTCGTCGCCGCCTATCCGATAACGCCTCAGACAACCTTGGTGGAGAAGATAGCTGATCTCGTAGCGAGCGGGGAGATGAAATCTCAGTACATCAAGGTGGAGAGCGAGCACAGCGCGATGGCTGCGTGCATCGCCGCGTCCGCCACGGGCGCGAGGGCATACACAGCGACATCCGCGCACGGCCTGGCACTCATGCACGAGATGCTCATATGGGCGGCTGGATCCAGACTCCCGATCGTCATGGGCAACATCAACAGGGCGATGGCACCGCCGTGGAGCGTGTGGTCGGATTACCAGGACAGCATCGCTCAGCGCGACACGGGCTGGATGCAGTTCTATTGCCAAAACAACCAGGAGGTCTTGGACACGGTCATTCAGGCATACAAAGTGGCCGAGAACCACGACATCCTGCTCCCTGCGATGATCATGGAGGACGCCTTTTATCTCTCTCACACATTCGAACCCGTTGATGTTCCTCCTCAGGAGGATGTCGACACCTTTCTTCCTTCTTACAATCCCCCGGTCAAGCTCGACGTCGACGACCCGGTAGGAATGTGTGCACTCGTCCCGCCGGACCACTACATGGAGTTCAGGTTCAAGGTCGCCAAGGCGATGGAAGCCTCCCGAGATGTGATAAGGGAAGTTGACGAGGAGTGGAACAAGAAGTTCGGCAGGTCTCATGGCGGGCTAGTCGAGCGGTACAGAATGGACGATGCGGATGCTGCGATAGTGGCTGCTGGCACGATCTCCTCAACCGCCCGGGTGGCAGTCGACAAGATGAGAGACGAGGGAAAGAAGGTCGGCTTGGCTAGGTTGAGGGTCTTCCGCCCGTTCCCCCATGAGGAGATGAGGCAGCTTGCCAAGGAAGTGGACTCCATCGGGGTCCTCGACAGGAGCTACACCTTCGGCCACGGAGCCGCCTTCTATGCCGAGACCGCCAGCGCCCTCTACCGAACTCCCGAGCGCCCTCTCGTAAAGAACTACGTGGTCGGAATAGGCGGTAGAGATGTCCCGCCAAAGGACCTCGAAGAGATACTTGAGAAGGTGCTGAACAAAGAGGACGGGGCCGAGGTGGAATGGTGGGGTCTCAGGACCCGTGGAAGCAGGGAGGTGGACTAGGTGGCCAAGCTCACGATACCAAAGGAAGAGCACATGAACAGTGGCCACATCGGTTGTCTCGGCTGCGGCGGGACCCTCACCATGAGGTATCTCCTGAAGGCGCTGGGGAATAGGACGATAGTCACTATCCCTGCATGCTGCATGGCCATAATGTCCGGCGTCTACCCGAGAGGTTTTCTAAAAGTTCCTCTGCTCGATGTAGCTTTCGAGACGACTGCGGCATCAGCTAGTGGAATCCGAGCAGCTTTGGACGCGAAGGGCATCAAGGACATCAGCGTCGTTGGCTTCGCGGGCGATGGCGGGACGGTGGATATAGGAATCCAAGCACTCTCAGGAGCAGCAGAGCGGGGGGACAACATCATCTACGTCATGTATGACAACGAGGCCTACATGAACACAGGGATACAACGAAGCGGTGCGACGCCCTTCGGCGCTTGGACAACGACAACGCCAGTCGGCACGACAGGGGACTTCAAGAAGAGGCCCAAGAAGAATATGATGGAGATAATGGTGGCTCATGACATCCCCTACGCGGCAACATGTTCTGTCGCATATCCTGAGGATTTCGTGAAGAAGGTGCAAAAGGCAAAGGACATGGATGGAACGAGGTTCTTCCACGTATTTTCCCCGTGTCCCACGGGCTGGCGGTTCTCCCCCGAGATGACCATCCAGATAGGAGTGCTTGCCTACCAGACAGGTGTCTTTCCCATGTACGAGGTCGAGAACGGGGTGTATAGGATAACCAAGAAGCCCGCGAAGAGGAAGCCTGTGTCCGATTATCTGAAGGTGCAGGGAAGATTCAGACACCTCACGGATGACTTGATTGAGATCATCCAGAAGAACGTCGACAGGGACTGGGAGATGCTTCTGGCAAAGCAGGAGTTCACCAAGAAGTTCGCAGAGTAGGGAAATTCTAATAAGACAGCGCCTATTATCTGTGAGCCCTCGAAATCTTACGGGGAGGAGAGAATGAGTTTTAGGCGAAGTGGCGTAGGTCTTTCGGCAAATGAGACGCCTCGAAAGTGGTACAACATACTTCCCGACCTTCCCGAGCCTCTGCCAAAGCCCAAGGACCCGGAGGAAGGAGAGTCTCGACTGGATATGCTTCCAAAGGTGATGATCAAGGAGTGCTTGGGACAGGAGTTCGCGGACAAGAGATGGATAGACATCCCAGATGAGATCATGGATTTGTTTGTTCAGGCTGGAAGACCAAGGAAGCTCTTCAGGGCTAAGAGGCTGGAGGCAGCACTGAAAACTCCCGCGAGACTCTACTACAAAGCCGAATTCTATAGTCCGACAGGAAGCCACAAAGTGAACACGGCTCTCGCTCAGGCCTACTACGCCAAGAAAGAGGGCTTCGAGAGGCTGACAACCGAGACGGGGGCGGGACAGTGGGGAACCGCTCTCGCTTACGCAGCGAGCTTGGCGGGTCTCAAGATGACAATATTCTGGGTGAGAGCAATCCACGCTTGGAAGGTGGCGAGAAGGAACTTTATGAAACTCTACGGTGCGGAAGTCAACGCCTCACCCAGCAATCGCACTGAGGTAGGAAGAGAGCTGCTCAAGGAGGATAGCAATCATCCAGGATCCCTGGGGATAGCGGTGTCTGAGGGGATGGAGGATGCGAGGGATGACCCAAAAGCAGTGTACTGCCTTGGCTCAGTTCTCAATCATGTCCTGCTCCATCAGACGATTATCGGTCTTGAGACAAAGAAGCAGTTCGAGATTCTGGATGAGTATCCAGACATAATGATCTCCTGCCTCGGAGGGGGAAGCAACTTTGGCGGTTTCACTATTCCTTTCCTGGGAGAGGCGATAAAGGGAAAGAAGATGCGATTCATAGCTGCACAGAGCGATGTGGCTCCAAACCTTCAGGGTGAATATAGATACGACTTTGCCGACCATGGAGAGCTTACGCCGATGCTGAAGATGTACACGCTAGGTCACAGGAAGGAGATGGAGCCTATCAAAGGAGATGGATTGAGATATCATGCCGCAGCGCCCATCATAAGTCTGCTGAGGAAGCACGGGTACATAGATGCGATCTCCTATCCCGCCGATGAGAAATACGTATTCGAAAGAGCGAGGCTCTTTATTCAGAACGAGGGCTTCCTCCCAGCACCAGAGTCCGCGTATAGCGTGGCGTGCGCCGTAGACCAAGCGGTCGAGTGCAAGAGGAGGAATGAGGAGAAAGTCATAGCCTTCAACATAAGCGGCCATGGATTCATGGATATGGAAGGATACGAGGAAGTTCTTGGTCTGTGATTCTTTCGAAATCTCCGGCGGGACAGATTCAAATACTTGGAATGCCCCGCCAAAATCCTGCACGCACAGTCGTCTCCCAGGAAATCGATATTAGATTTTGGAAGCCAAGAAGTCGCCCAAACCATACACACGAGAATGAGCTCCATACGTTCTCTCCCCTTCCACTAAACATTATAATATCGATACGGAATTGACGGGTGGGCGATATCATGATTGAAGTGAACCATGAAAGTCTTGCAAGAAAGATAGTCAACAAGTGTATGCGCGTAAAGGAAAACGAGGTCATTCTTCTTTCTGGCGGGGTATACAACTTCGATCTCATCGAGGCAATCGCGACTAATATCAGAAAAGTCGGTGCATGGCCCGTTACTCGAGTAACAAGCGACAATCTGTCCAAGAGGATTATCTCCGAAACCCCGCTTAAATACCTCAAGAAGGAGCCAAAGTATTTCGTCAAGTGGCTTGATGATATAGATGGCAACATAGGCATAGATCCTTATACGGATCCCACGACATTGTCTTCCCTTTCTGAGAAGAGGTTCGGACTAAACAGGCAGGCGAATCGTAGACTAAACGACAAGTTCACCAAGCTCGGAATAAGATGGACTGCGATAGGCTACCCGACGAAGGAGAAGGCAAAGATGTTCAAGATACCTTTCGGCGAGTTTTGGGACATGTTCTGGTCCGCCATGAATGTCAACTACGATGCGATGTATAGGAGAGGGACAAAGGTCGCAAGAGCGTTGAGAGGGAAGAAGAAGGTCCACATAACCTCGGATAAGGGGACAGACCTTACTTTCCGCATAACTGGAAGAAAGCCGCTCATAGATGATGGCGTAATCTCCCCGCAGGACCTTAGGAACAAGGATGTGGGCAACAATCTTCCGTGCGGTGAGGTCTTCCTTGCTCCCGTGGAAACGTCCGCCAATGGCAGGGCGGTTTTCGACCTCGCATTCTGGAGGGGGAACAAGATTACGGATATCGATATCGACTTCAAGAAGGGAAAGCTTAGCAGGGTAGAGGCTAGGAAGAACGAGAAGCTACTCAAGGAAGTCATCGCCAATTCCCACGGCCAGAAGGACAGGATCGGCGAGTTCGGAATAGGGATAAATCCGAAAGTGAAGAAGGCGGTTGGTTACACAATCACGGACGAGAAGATTATCGGGACCATACACATTGCAATCGGTGAGAACAGGAGTTATGGAGGAAAGAACGAGGCCACCATTCATTGGGATTTTGTAATGATGCGTCCAACCGTGGATGTCGATGGCAAGACCATTATGAAGAGTGGGAAGCTAACGGTCTGATGCAATGCGCGAAGGTGTTGGAAAGGCTCTCAGACGTGTCTTCGGACAGGAGGATTTAATAAGGAAGCTAGAGCCAAGGAAGGCCGGAGTTTCCCATCTAATGAACCCCAAGCGGAGAAAGATCTTCGCTTATCTTCTGAGGTTTCCCTGTTCTCATCTTAGGCAGCTGTCCAGGGTATTGAGGATTCCAATCCAGACACTCAAATGGCATCTCGTGGAACTTGAGAAAGCGGGTATCCTTAGCCCAGCGCTTGTCGGAAACAAGAAGTGCTATTTCATCCCTGCTCGAATCGAGCGCGAGGATATCGCCGCTCTCTCACTACTGTCGGATGGCATGAATAGGAAGATAGTGTATCTGCTCATGAAGAGAGGACCCTTTTCCCAGAAGGAGATCTTCACATCTCTCAGAACATACCGCCAGGCCGTGCAGCCGCGTCTGAAGATTCTGGAAGAGGCGGGAATGATACATTCGAGCAGGCGTGGTAGAGAGAGGACCTACAAGATTGCTGACAATCTCACGGAGATGAGAGGTAGATATTTGGAGAGAAAGGCGGAAGTCTCTAAGAGACTTCGTGAAATCCTCGATGATGATGGCCTCTCACCAAAGGTGAGCAAGACACTGTCGAGGTCCACTATTTACACCATAGACACGGGAGAGGGTCGTGAGGAGATCGAGGCCTTTTTTGATCCCCTCGTAATCCTAAAAGAGTAAGACGGGCCTGCCGGGAGTTTCAAGCGAGTGGTTTCCCACAAAGCCTTTTGAACCCGAGTTTGGGGCTCCGGAGGCCCCTGTGATATCCATTGCAGTCTTCTTTTGGAAGATATCTACACCACAGGCCCTCTATTCTTTCTTCTTGAATTCTGTGTAACCACATTTGCCGCAGGAAACCCTATCTGAGTGTTGTGCGAGAAAAACGCCAGGTCCGCACTTGGGACAGTTATCTCTGAGCCTCTTGAGAGTTTCTCCCTCAATCACATAGCAGTCTTTCTTAGCGTTCATTCTTGCTTCGACCCCTCTTCCTTCTCTGCTTCACTTGTCTTGGGTTCCTCCTCCTTCTCTTTCTCTTCTTCGGCCTCTTCCTTTTCTGCCTCTTCTTTTTCAGCCACCTCTTCCTTCTTCTTGGGTTCTTTCTTTGGCTTCAAGAGGCCATTTCTTATCAGAATATGCTCCCTCTCAACGGAGAAGACCTTTTCCTTGCTCTTGTACACCTTTGCATATCCCGTAGTCTCTGGCTTTCCGAACTCAGAGCGCATTCCATCGATGATGACCAAGTTCTTCTTGGCCTTTGCAATCTTGGCTATCTCTTCCCTAATCAAGTCTCGTGTTGGAGTGGGTTCATTTGGATGTCTCGTGCGGAACTCGATCTCAACTCTATCGAGAAGCGGGTTCTCCTTTCTGCTGACTATCTCGGTTTCCATTGGCCTCCTCTATCTGCAGTAGTACCTTTTTAACTTTTTGCTTGGCTTCCTCGTCAACCCTTACGACAACCACTCCTCTATCGGGTATTCCATAAAGGACAACAGAGTCTAGCGGTGCGAGAGCTATGCATACCAGGGTGGCAAGGTCTTCCTCACCCTGGACGACCACCATTACCCTCTCCTCAGATTTGTAGGCCTGGGCAATCCCATCCCACATCGATCGTGTAAGCATGCCAGCTGGGTTGACAACGTCTACAGTTTTCCATTTCAAGTCTCTGAAGTATTCTCTGATCTCGCTTTCGTTTCCCCTCCTTGTTTTGAAATCAACAACAATTGCATCGGGAAGTAGACCCTGAGCTAGGGCGGACAAACTGCAGAGGTCTCCAACCGCCACGAGCTTTGTGGGCTTTCCAATCGTATCAGGAAGTTCCTGCGTGGTAACGATGGGTCCTATCGCTCTTCCCAGCTCGGCCCTGAGTTCTTTGGGAAGCCGCAAGTCCCTGGAAAACCTAGCGAACTCTAAGAGCGAATTTTCCGTTGACATTTATGTTCATCTTCTTCGCAATCTCTGACTTCCTATGGTCTACTATTATGACGTACCCCTGCCAATCCTTGGATGTCTCGTTCCCGCAGAGAGGACAACTATCCTCTTGCGTGATAAAGTTGCAGTGCTTGCAGGACCTTGGGTTCCTCAAAACCATCATTTCTACCTCTTTTTCTTTTTCTTCTTTTTGGGCTTCTTCTCTTCTTTTTTCTTTGACTCCTCGATCCATTCAAACTTGCCTAGCCCAGGCTGCCTCATGGTGAGACCTATTTTGCTTTCCCTCGGACTTCTCTCATTTATGGAAACCGCAACTATCCTAGCTCGCACCTTATCTCCTCGCCTAAGGTCTCGCTTTGTATCCTTGCCTATGAGACGCTGATTCTCGATGTCAACATCCACACGGTCATCCATTACCTGGCTGATGTGAAGAAGTCCATCAAGCGGTCCGAAACGAACAAAGGCACCGAACTTCATCACTTCGCATACGCTTCCATCGATTATCTCTTGAAGCTGCGGTTTGAGAACAATGGCATCAAAGGTAACTTTCTGATAGACTGCTCCATCACCATGGACGATTCTGCCCTCATCTTGCCTTTCGATGTTAGTCGCGAGGAGGGTGTATGACTTGTCAGCAGCGACCTTGCCTTCGAAAGTGGATCTAGTGAGCTCTCTCGCAAGCTCGTCTACGTCGTCTCCCAACCTTTCCGGAGGTATTCTTATGACTTCCTCTCTCTTGACCAGATAATACATGGGAGGCCTCTAGGAGTCGATTATGATTGCCCACTGATTATATATCTCTTTGCCACTTGAGCCAAGGTCAGGTTACTCTGAACTCAAAGGGCTCTGTCCATTTGCTCCAGCTGCTTCCATCGAAAGCCCTTACCCGCCAGTAGTAGGTCGTATCTGAAGTCAGGTTTTGCGTGAGGGCATAGCTTGTTTCAGACGTCTCGATATCGACGAAAGTTTCCTTGAAATCGCTTTCGTTGCAGATCTGAAGCTGGTATATCTGGGCATTAGGGACTTCCTCCCATTTGAAGGTGGGATTGGGCAGCACTCCAGTTGCTTCGTTAGCGGGATAAATCTGGTCTGGCTGGGCAACCATTACGATGAACAAGGCGGCGAGAACCAGTGTAATCGTACTGAGAAGCTTCACAAGGATGTGCAGAGACGGACCAGCAGTGTCCTTGAAAGGATCTCCGACAGTATCACCAACTATCGATGCCTTATGAATGTCCGTTCCCTTCCCTCCATACTTGCCCGCCTCGATGTACTTCTTTGCGTTGTCCCACGCGCCACCGCCCGTGTTCAAGACCAATGCAAGGATCACTCCAGCAATCGTTCCAATCATGAGCGTCGCTCCGAGCGCCTCCGCTTTCAGGAGCAGACCCACCGTCACAGGACCGAGGATCGCAATTAGGCCAGGAGCAACCATCTCCTTGAGTGCGCCCTTCGTGCAGATATCCACTGACCTCGCGTAGTCGGGCTTAGATCTTCCGACCATAATCTCGGGGTCCTCTTTGAACTGACTTCTCACATCATTTATTATGTAATAAGCGGCCTTTCCGACGGCTCTAATTGCAAGCGCTGTGAACAGAAAGACGATGACTACTCCTATAATCCCGCCAACAAAGACACCTGGTTTGGAAAGGTCGACCATTTCCAAGTGAGCTTCCTCCAAGTAGGCATTGAACAAGAGAAAGGCTGCGAGAGCGGCGCTGCCGACAGCATATCCCTTTGTGAGGGCCTTAGTGGTGTTTCCTACCGCATCGAGTCTGTCCATCTTCTTCCTCGCTTCGGGAGCGCCTCCAGACATCTCTATTATTCCTGCCGCGTTGTCCGCAATCGGTCCGAACGTGTCCATGGCGAGTATGTATGCAGCCGTAGCGAGCATGCCCATCGTGGCGATAGCGGTTCCGTAGAATCCTCCGCCTGGAATACCGCTCAGTTCCCCCAGGAAAAAGGAGACGAGAATCGCCATTGAGACGACCATGGCTGGAAGAGCCGTAGCTTCCATACCCACGCTGAATCCTTCTATTATATTCGTTGCCGGACCAGTTTTCGAAGATCTGGCAATCGCTTTCACAGGCCTGTATTTGGATTCCGTGTAGTATTGTGTGAGAAAGACGTACACTACCGAAGTTATCATTCCGATTACGCCACACAGGAAGAAGTAAAACCACGTGAGATTGCTCACGGAGCTTCCAGAGCCTTGCGAGGGTTGAAGCATTACCCAAGCCGCGAAGGCAAAGAATATGGCGGCCAGAATGGTGGTGACGTAATATCCAACGTTGAGGGTCTTCATCGGGTCTGAGTCCTCCTTCCCCCTAACGACGAGCACGCCAACGATTGTGGCGATGAGACCGAATGCTCTTGCCACGAGGGGGAACAGGACACCGCTTATGCCGAAATACGGAAAGAGGGCGACACCGAGGACCATTGCACCGATATTCTCCGCGGCTGTTGACTCGAAGATGTCTGCACCCCTTCCCGCGCAATCTCCAACGTTGTCACCGACGAGATCTGCAATCACCGCAGGATTTCGCGGGTCATCCTCCGGAATGCCAAGTTCAACCTTCCCAACCAAATCTGCACCAACATCAGCCGCCTTGGTATATATTCCACCGCCCAACTGAGCGAAAAGTGCAACTAGACTTGCACCAAAGCCGAAACCTACTATGGAGAGGATGAGTTGGCCTTGGGCCTCCGCACTTGAAGGGTCCGTTCCAAGAATCCAGCTGTAGGTGAAATAGAGCAGCGTGACTCCAAGAACACTCATGGTGACTATGGCAAATCCTGACACCGCACCGCCACGCATGGCTGTGCGAACCGCCCCGACCAGGGTGGTTCTGGCATTGTTTGCTGTCCTTGAGTTGGCTCTTATCGCTATGTGCATTCCAACGTAGCCGGATATGGCAGAGAAAAGGGCACCGAGGCCGAAAGCTCCCGCTGTCATCAGGCCTGCGCGGATGCTCGTCTCAAAAGGTTTCCCCGCCAACAAATCATTCGCGGATATTGCGATGGCGAATATTGCTGCAAAAATCCCCGCAAGGATGGCTATTGTCGTGTATTGCCTTTTCAGGAACGCTTTGGCGCCCTCCATGATGGAGTCTGCTATGCTTCTCATCTCCTTTGTTCCTCTCTCCTGCCTAAGTATGTCCCAAGCAAGATATCCCGCGAAAGCTAGTGCTGCTAGACCGGCAATCGGAACAATGAAAGTCAGGTCCATCTCGATTCACCCTCAGTGAGACGTCGCTCGTCCAGAATACTTGTTCATATTTATTGTTTGGTCTATGATTCATTTCGCCCAATAGCGTATCTGATTCTCAATTTGAGAACCCAGAACAATAGATTTATTATCAGAACCGGGGTAAGGGGAAGTGCCGTCAGGGAATAGCGAGAAGAACGTCTCTATGACGAGAGGCGAAGGCCATTATGACGATACCTAGAGAACCCCTAGTTGAGGATGGAGAGCGGTTCTGCCCTCTTTGCGACTGTCTCATACCGCTTGGGGCACATGAATGCGGAAGATGCGGAATGCCCGTCCCCTCTGCAAAGAAAGTGACGAGGGAGATTCCAAGGAGAGGGAAAGTCAAGACACGACCAGGACTCCCTAGTCTTAAGTTCAGATACACATATATGGTCAAAAGCGATGTTGAGGACCTTCCCTTTGATCTCATTCTTGATGCGGTCCGCGAAGGCACAAGGGGTATATGCATCACACGGGTTTTCCCGGACATAGTAAGAAGGAGGTTCGGCGATACGGAAATCCCGGTAATTTGGCTCTCCTCGACAGCCAAGGATGACTGCATTCGGCCTCGCGACCTAGAGAAACTATCCCTGATTATAGAGAAGTTCATTCTGATTGGTCCATCAGTCGTTTTGCTTGATGGAATCGACTATCTGATAACAAACAATGGCTTCAAACCTGTTTTGAGACTCATCCAGATACTCGGGGACTACGTCAGCGTGCACTACTCCATCCTGCTTGTCACCGTACCTCCTGGTGTGATAGACGAAAACGACCTCGTCCTGCTCGAGAGAGAAATTGACAATATAATCTGATGCGGTGTGCTGGTCTAAATCTTCGGGCAGAAATTCAAGAGGCAGTTTGACTCGAAATTGATCCAAACAGGGTAGTTATCTTTCTCGATTCTCAGGAAAAAATATTATTAGTCAATTATCGATTTGCTTTATCGATGGCATCTCTTGAGCCGGAGAAGCCCTTTGACGAAAACGAGAGATACGTCAAATCTTTCTACGAATCATTGAAGCTCAAGGCTGAGGCCGCCGAAAAAGCGGTGCTGGCGACGAAGCACCACCTCAATTGCATGTCTCTCAGACAAAGGATTGCGACATTGGAACTCAAGAAAGCTAGGATAGAGGAAGAAAAGGCCCGTCTTCTCGAGAGGAGCAAGTTCTATATGGCACAGGCGAGTAGCGGAAAGAGGCAACTTGACAATTCGGAGACACTCGCAGAACAGTTGGCTGATGAAGTGAACAGGAAGCAGGACAAGGCCACACATCTGATGAAGAGATGTGCAGGCTTCGACGTGAAGATAAGCAAGCTCGTGGAGAGAATCAAGCATTTTGAGGAGCTGGCAAAAAGAGAGGAAGAGCTCAAGGACGAGGAGATGGAGCAGTCCAAACAGCTCGAGATTCAAGCGATGAGCTACGCGAAGAGCTAGGCCCCGTATTTTTCTGCTGTTCCGGCAAGATTCATGAGTATGTTCATCAGATCGCACCCTCTGGGATGGCCTAGCCCTCCTCCAACGACTGAAACTTCGTCGAATTGACTTATCTTATCCGTCCTTACTCCAGGTCCGAAGATCAATAACGGAACGGGGTCTCCGCTGTGGTCCCCCACCTCTATCGGCGTAGAGTGGTCTGCCGTCACAGCAAGAATAGTCTCCTCATCGAGCTGATGCCTCAGATGACCGAGCATCTCATCTAGCCTCTCGATTACTCTTACTTTTTCCTCAACCAGGCCATCATGGCCGCATATATCAGCTGCCTTAACATGTAGGTACACAAAATCATTTGAGCCAAGCGCCATCATAGCAGCATCCGCCTTGGCAATCATGTCAGTGTCGAGCCCGCCCGTGGCGCCTTTGACCTCAAGGATTTCCATATTCAGAGAAGTGCAGATTCCCCTCACTAATGTCACACCGCTGATCGTTGCTCCTGTCAATCCATGTCTCTCCTGGAAAGACTGGAGAGGGGTCCATATGCCGGCACCTCTTAGCAATATGATATTCGCGGGGAGCTTGCCTTTCTTCTTACGCTTGAGATTGACGGGATGGCTTTTCAATAGCTCATAGGAGCGTCTGACGAACTCGTTCACAATCTCCGCAGTTTTCTTGGCATCCCCCTCCAGCGGGATGACTTGCATCACCTTCTTGCCCTTTTCATGAGGGTCCGCATCCGAAACCTTCCACGAAAGTCCTTGACCTCTAAGAATTAGGACAGCTCTGTGAGCCGTCCCAGGCCTAAGGATTGTCTTTGCATCTCCGATTTCCTGGCCATCCAAGGTACCCGCGATTTCCTCTGTGCCTGAGGTTATACGGCCCGCTCGGCGGTCGATGACTGTCAAATCATCGTCGACAGTGGCGAAGTTGCAACGAAAAGCGACATCTCCGGGCTCCAGCTTCAGTCCGACTCCAACTGCCTCGAATGGACCCCGGCCTGTGTAGCAAGCGTGTGGGTCGTAGCCGAAAATAGCTAGATGGGAAGTGTCGCTACCGGGCCTAATGCCTGGTGCAATCGGATCCATCAACCCGCATATTCCGTTCTTCGCAAGCCAATCAAAATTGCGCTTGTTTGCAACCTGCAACGGAGTTTTCCCACCTAGGGATTCAATTGGCCTATCGCCCATGCCATCGCATATGATCAAAAGAATCTTTTTCACGCCCGCTCGAAAGTGGTCCTATTAGATATGCCTTTCTATCTAAGCTGGACTGAGCTGGATCTCGTTTCCCCTCTTTGTCCCAAGCTTGGAGGCCGCACTTCCCTGATTAGCTGCGATCTCCAAGAAACCACTACTCGAGACCGTTGCCAATATCTCTTTCTCTCCCACCTCAGAATAGGTTGCCAGAAATGGGGCAGAAACCCTCTTGCCAGCTGTCCTAATCTCCATCATTTGTTCAAAGCCATATTTCTTCAGGAGCATCTTTTCGGGTATGTTCGTAATCAGATTTCCGAAGGAATCCACGTGCAGGATTCTTCCCCTGAGTTCCTTCCCGCGAGCGCTGTAGATGCCGAAATTCATATCGACCCACTCTTCCAGAACTTCCCCAATCTTTTCAGGTTCCACGCCCAAGCAAAGATGAGCGGCCACGGGCGCGAAAACATCCCTACCATGGAATGTCGAGGAGATGCTCTCAAGCATGTATTTCGGATTCTTGATCTCGAAGATTCTCTTCATTCCCAGCTTCCTCGCGGCGGGTATAAGAAGCCCATTGTCCGGTCCGACAAGGAAGTGGTTCTCGCACTCCACGATTATGCCCTTTCTTTCAGTGCCCACTCTAGGGTCAACAACGCCAATATGAATGCCCTCTTTGAAATATTGAAGCGAGCTGTAGAGAACGTAGGCGCCCTGCTCGATGTCTTGAGGTTGGACGGTATGGGAAATATCAAGGATTCGGGCATCTTCCGCAATGGAATGGATGACACCCTTCATAGTCGCAACATACTCCCCAGGGCCGAAATCCGTTGTGAGAGTAATCAGGTTCATCTTGAGAGCTATATGACGGTCAATCTTCAATCTTTCGCTGGCTCATGACGAAATCCGTGATTCCCTCTCCCATAAAGCTTAAGATTAATTCTATCATCTATCATGTGTGGGAGACTTCGAGGAACGGGTTGACCAACTCAAGAAGGACAATGACATCGTTCTTCTTGTCCACAACTACCAGAGACCAGAGATTCAGGATGTCGCCGATTTCCTTGGGGACTCGCTCGAACTTTCTATCAGAGCGACGAAGGTATCCCAACAGAACATAGTCTTCTGCGGTGTCGATTTTATGGCGGAGTCCGCTAAGGTTCTCAGTCCTAGGAAACGCGTTGTTCATCCGATTGAGCCGCCAAAACTCATCGCCAAGTGCCCCATGGCCGCGATGGTGGATGTCGAAGGTCTCCAGGCGCTGAAGAAGCAGCATCCCGATTCGGTCGTGGTTTCCTATGTTAACACAACAGCCGATGTAAAGGCCATTTCCGATATATGCTGCACCTCTGCAAATGCCGTCAAAGTCGTCTCGAGTTTTCCCGAGAACAAGGTGATATTCGTTCCTGATACGAATCTAGGGCTCTATGTCCAGAGGTTCATAAAGAACAAGGAGTTGATTCTCTGGGCTGGATACTGTCGAACCCATGTATGGATAACGAAGGATGAGATCCTGAGGCTCATGGAAGAGCACCCCAATGCAGAAGTCATAGTTCATCCCGAATGCACTCCTGATGTCATAGACCTCTCTGACTTTGTTCGCTCGACGCAGGGGATGGTGATGAGGGTTAAGGAGTCGAATAGCGAGGAGTTCATAATTGGAACGGAAAAGGAGCTCGTCTATAGGCTGAGTAAGGAGAATCCCAACAAGGAATTTTACTACAGTGACAGGGCGGTGTGTCCCAATATGAAGCAAATCACACCGAGGAATGTCGTCAAATCTATGGAGACCCTCGAGCCTGAAGTGATTCTCGATGAAAAAACGATTGAGCGGGCCAGAAGACCGCTGGAGAGGATGATTAAAATAGGAAGGCAGGACTAACTAGACCTCCGAGAGACTTTTCTTTATTTCCTCCAGATTTTTCATCTTTTCCAGCAGTTCCTCCTCCTTGGCTCGCAGTTCCTTCTCCTTCTTCCTAAGACGTCTCTCATTTTCCTTCAGTCTCTTCCTTGAATCCGCTTTCTCCTTCTCTACGGATTTCCTTTCCTTTTTCAGTTCTTCTGTCATCTCCTGAAGCTTCTCTCTATCCTCTGCGACCTTCTCACGTTCTTCCTTCAGCCTTGCTACATCCTCATCCAGCATGATTGAGCGGGCCTCGATTTCCTTCAATCTATGATCGACCCTTTCCTTCTCCGAGTTTATCGTAGCTTCCGAGGCGGAGAGTTCTTCTTCCCTCTCCCTCAATTCCTTCTCTCTTTCCGTCAGCTCCTCGAGAGACTTATTCAGCCCCTCCTGTGACTTCTCCAGTTTCTTCTCCCTGGAAGACATTTCTTTCTTCAGCTTGTTGAGTTTCCTTTGGAGCTTGGACAGCTCCTTCTCCTTGCTCTCAAGCTTTTTTCTGGCAGTCTGAATCTCTTTCTTCGATTCTTCTAATTCTGCGTTTCTTTCCTCGATTTCCTTTTTCCTCAGTGAAATCTGGAGTTCCAACTCTTCCTTGAGAGAATCTATTTCAACTTCGCTCTCTGTCAGACCTTTTCTCAGCCCCTCCAACTCCTCCCTCTCCAGATCCAGCTCCTTGGTTCTCCTCTCGATCTCACCGAACTCAGAATCCAGCTCTTCTCTTTCAAGGCGAAGTCGTGAGATATTCTCGTCCGCCTCCTTCAGTTTTCTTTTCAGCTCCTTTTTCATCTTCTCCAAAGCCTTCCCTTTGCGACTGAGCTCGCTCTCGAGCACATCGAGCCTCTTATCCCTTCTCACCTGAGTCTTCTTTGCAGTATCGAGCTTCTTCTCCCTTTCCTCGACTTCCTTGACTTGCCTTTCGAGCTCTTTCTTGTTCTGCTCCATCTCTTTCTGTGCTTTCTTAAGCTCATTCTGAAGTTTGGCGAGCTTCGATTCCAGCTGTGAGACTCTTTCCTCCCTCTTCTCTATCTCCCTCACCCGTTCGCCGAAATCCTTCTCCCTGTCGTCCAATGCGACTCTGATCCTCTCCAGTTCGGAAAGCCATTCCTTAATGTCGCCCTCCTTGGATACCACCCTGGTCTCAAGGGACTCAAGCTCATTCCTTCTTTCTTGGAGAACCTCGGAGACTTCCTCCAGCCTCTTCTCTCGTTCAAAAATGTCCCCTTCTCTCTCAAGCAGCTTCATCATCCTGGTCTCAACCTCATCGGACTTCCGTCTCGTCTCCTTCTGTATGCTTGCCAACTTCTCTCCGAGCTGGGAGAGTTTCCTTTCCTTTGCCAATGCCTCTTCCATCCTCTTTTCAAAAGCCTTCCTTGCCATCTCGCTCTTCTCTGTCTCTGAGGCAAGAGATGCCCATATGCGATCAATTTCCGCCCTCTGCTTCTCAAACTCACTGTACCTTCTGCTGACATCCTCTTCTTTCCCCCTGAGGAGCTTCTCCCGCTCACCCAGCTCTTTCTCCTTGAGAGCCAATTTTCTACCGATGGTCTTTACTTCGTTTTCTTTGTTCTTGAGAGACTCTTTCAGCCTTCCCAATTCCGTCTCCATCTCCTTCTTCCTGGCGGAAACCTCCACATCATCCGCCCTTTTCTTTGACAGATGCTTAAGGATCGCTACGCTGCCCAGCTTGACCGCCTCGAGCTCGGCTCTCATCTCCTCCAGCGTCCTTTTATATTCATCGCTTTTCTGCAGTTCGCGAGCGAGGGTAATCTGGCTTTCTTTGAGTTCCTTCTCTTTATTCCTCGCAAGATCCTCTATCTCTTCCTCAGTGGTTCTTTCCTCCAGCTTTCGCTGTTCTTGCTGACGTCTCTCCTCCATAACTATCCGCTCGAGTTCTTTCATGTCAGGAAGCTCTTCGATCAGAGCCGATGGGTAGGTTTCCTTGATGTGTTGGATGCTAATCGAGGACGACTTGTAGTCATAGGAACGAAGCTCGATGATGCTGTCGTCCTTTATGCTATCTCTCATTACTTCCTTGAGAGCATCGTTGCCATAAAGCGGACCGACGTAATCGTGAAGAGCCAGTATGCAGTTACCGCCCTTGAAAACGAGGTCTCCCACCGACTGAACGTTTTCCCTCATTGCGCTCACTCTGAGGGATCCAGTGAGTTCTCTTTCCTGAATTCTTTTCAGGAATTCCCTGAGAACGCCAGACCCTCCAAAGGCAGTCTGTTCCAATTTACCTGCCGGCAGCTCCATTGCGACACCGAGTATAGTTGCTAATTGGCTCCGTATTTATAAGGATTATCGCATAATTTGGATATCTGAGAACATCGAGAACGTCCATGGTTATTCATTGCTTGAG
>JBHIFI010000010.1:0-38693 GCA_046761005.1 Thermoplasmata archaeon | reverse complement strand
TTGGACGAGACTTTATAAGTGCAGTCCGCATTCGACCCTCCGCATGGCCCGCTTTCCAGAGGCTGAAGCTCGGACATTGGTCAAGATGATATGCATGAAGTGCTACGCGCGAAATGCGATTAGAGCAACTAGGTGTAGGAAGTGCGGGAGCAAGCAACTTCGTCCCAAGGCGAAGGAGCCTAGAAGACAGTAGTCAAGCCTGTTTGAATTTTTTCGTCTCGCAGTCAGGGTTTACACAGAGGGACCATTTTCTCCTATTTCTCATAAGGACCATAACTAGCGGAGACCCGCATGTTGTGCACGTCTCCTTCGTTGGTAGGATGAGCCCTTTCTGGGGGAGGGGGAAGGAGTTGTTGCACTTCGGATAGTTCGAACAGCCGATGAACCTCTTTCCTTTTTTGGAGTGCCTGATTGAAAGATCTCCTCCACATTCGCTGCACTCGCCAAGGATATTCCTCTCCTTCGTTGTCGGACACTCAGCATCTACGCATATGGTCTCTGCAGAACCCCTCTCAGTGATTATTATCATGGGTGAGCCACACTCTTCGCACACCTTTTTTGTAGGGATTACCCTCCCGGTCTGTGGCAGTGGATGGATGACCTTGCATTTGGGATAGTTTGAGCAGCCAACGAATCTCTGGTCCCTGCGGGATATCATAACACTAAGATTCCCGCCGCAGGATTTGCATACGCCTATGTAGTTCTGCATCTTCAGAGCGCCCTTAATCTCTTCACCGATTTCCTTTCTGTTTGACTGGAGGTTTTCCATTACCTCCTCAAGGATATCCTGTGATTCCTCCACAACCTGTTCTCCGCTCTTCCTCCCATTCGCAATCTCAAGCATATCCTTCTCGAGGAGGCTTGTCATTTCTGGCTTCGCTATTCCCACATTATGGTCCTCGAGAGCATCTATTACCGCTCTTGCAGAAACCGTTGGGGTGAGGTACTTGCCCTCCACATACTTCCTGTTGTACAGCTTCTTGATTATCTCGTGCCTTGTGCTCTTTGTTCCAAGGCCCAGCTTTTCCATCTCCTGTATCAGGTTTCCCTGAGTGTATCTCGGCGGTGGTTTCGTCTCGTCCTCATTCATATCCACTCCGAGTACCTTGACCTTCTCTCCCTCAGATAGCTCAGGTAGATGAGACTCCTTTGAGGGATAATAGGGATAATAGCTTCTCCAGCCCATATCAAGAATCTCTCTTCCCTCACAGAGGAAGATCTCCTTTTTCACATCGATCTCTGCCTTCGATGTTTTCACCAGCGCCGGGGGCGCTACCGTTGCAAGGAACCTCCTGCAGATCAGCTCATAGATTTTCCAGCTATCACCGCGAATATTGGCCTTCTTTGCCGCCCTGACGGGATGTATTGGCGGGTGGTCCGTTGCAAAGCTCTTTCCCCTTGTTGGAACGATTCTCTCCTGTTCCAGGAGCACCTTCACCTCTTTGCGGAAGGTGGAATCTAAGAGCTTCTCCAGTATGGTCCTGAGATTGAGGGTCGGCGGGTAAACGGTATTGTCAGTCCTCGGATAGCTGATCCACCCGCTTGTGTAGAGGTCCTCCGCTATGCTCATCGCCCTAGACGCTGAGAATCCGAGGCGATTGGCATCTGCCAAAAAGATAGTTGTGTTGAAGGGAACTGGCGGCCTCTCCTTCCCTTCTTTTGCCTCGTAGAGACGCACCTCCCCCGACTTCGCATCATCGACTTTTTTGAGAACCGCTTCGGCATCAACCTTGTTCCAGAATCTGCCGTGGGAGTGCCGCGCCGTAAACTCGACGACTTTCTCAAATGTGGCACGGATTTCCCAGAAGGGCTTTGGAACGAAATCATCTATGTCCCTTTCCCTGTCGACGATAAGCGCCAATGTGGGGCTTTGAACCCTCCCGACAGAGAGGAAATTTCGTCCGACGCGATTGGATGCGAGAGAGATGAACCTCGTGAGGCTTGCTCCCCACGCGAGGTCGATTATCTGTCTTGTCTCCGCAGACTGGGCGAGTGCGTAGTCTATCTCAGTCAGATTCTCAAATGCCTCATCGATATCCGCTTTGGTAAGGGCGCTAAAGCGCGCTCTCTTGAATTTTGCGTCTGAGGTAACCTTCTTCACGATTTCGATAGCCTCGACGCCTATGAGCTCACCTTCTCTGTCGTAATCCGTTGCAATAATGATTTCGTCCTTCTCCTTCGCAAGATGTTTAAGAGCTGAAGCGATGGATCTCATTATCGTCTTCTTCTCTGGCTTGGCCCGCACGAGGTCCTTTGGATTGATACTTGCCCAATTGTTGTACTCCTCAGGATAGTCTAGGCCAACGATATGCCCTCTGAGGCCGATTACGGAGTACTCCTCACCATTCCTCTTGAAATGGTAGACGGGAACTCTTCCGATGTTCTCCCGCTTGGATTTTCCGTTTGAGAGAATAGTGGATATCCTCCGGGCGGAGGAACTCTTCTCCGATATAACGAGCTTGCTCACGGTCTCGATTCATGAGGAACTCGATATATAACCATTTGCCGCCGAGTTTTCAGCCAGTAAACCGAATCTTCAAGCTCTCTGGCAGGGGAATGAGCAAAACCTCAGCGAGAGGACAAACACAGACGAAACTATCGCGGTGACTATCAAAATGGGCGGGAAATGATTTTCTTGCACAACATCTCGAATTGTCTAGACCTCTAGCTTCCCCGTTCCAGAATCAGGTCGGCAATCTCGGCGGGAAATTCGGCAACGGCGACATCCGCTCGGCTCAGGGCGGCTATCTTGCTCTCCGCGCTTCCCTTCCCCCTTGTGATTATAGCACCTGCGTGCCCCATCCTCTTTCCTGCAGGTGCTGTGCGGCCCGCGATGTAGGCAAAGACACTCTTCCCCATTTTCTTGATATATTCAGCGGCGTCCTCTTCAGCCGTTCCACCAATCTCGCCCACTATGACGATGGATTTCGTCTCCTCATCGTTCTCGAACATTTCAAGAATCTCAATGATGTTTGATCCGATTATCGGGTCCCCGCCTATCCCAACGCAGGTACTCTGGCCCAGACCACTCTCGGTTATCGCGTTAACAATCTCATATGTCAGAGTCCCACTGCGCGAGACGACTCCTACTGTCCCATGCCTGAATATCGTGCTAGGCATGATTCCGACCTTGCACTTGTCAGGCGATATGACGCCTGGGCAGTTTGGACCTATCACAATAGCCCCCTTGAGTTTTGCATACGCCATTATCTTCATCGCATCGTGGAAAGGTATCCTTTCGGTGATTATGACGAGAAACCTGATCCCCGCATCAATCGCCTCGAAGGAGGCATCCAGAGCAAATGGCGCTGGGACGAGAATCATGGACGTATCCGCATCTTTATATTCCACCGCCTCATCCACAGAGTCGAAAACCGAGATTCCGTGGATATTCTCTCCGCCCTTGCCAGGAGTCACACCTCCCACTACCTTTGTTCCGTAGTTGAGCATGGCTTTGGCGTGAAAGACCCCCTGGTGGCCAGTGATTCCCTGGATTATCACTCTTGTTCTCTCGTCGACGAGTATGGACATATCACCCTCCTCTCAGTCTAACAGTTTCCTCAGCCGCTCTCTCCAGTGAGCTGACGGCAACAAATCCCTTATCCCTCAATATCTGCCCTGCCTCATCCTCGTGCACACCTCTTATCCTTGCAACAATGGGCACATCTATGCCCTCGTCCTCGAGAACTTCCTTTACTCCCAATGCGACCGAGTCACACCTTGTGATGCCACCAAAAATGTTGAGCAGGACAACTGAGGGCCTAGCCTTCTTCATTAGTCGAAAGGCCTGCTTTACTTTCTCAGGGTCGTCCGTGCCGCCCAGATCGAGGAAGACACCTCCTCTTCCGCCTTTAGCGTTTATCATGTCCAGTGTAGCCATTGTTAGACCTGCACCGTTGGCAATGACGCCTATGTCACCTTCCAACTGAATGAAGGCAATCCCCTTGGATTTGGCCTCCTTCTCGAGGGGAGTGAGATCCTCATCAATGTCCTGGAACTCCTTGTGGCGGTAGAGGGCATTGTCGTCTGCAATCAGCTTTGCATCTACTGCCATGAATCCTCCTTCTTTGGTCAGTGCAAGGGGATTAATCTCAACAAGCTCAGCGTCCTCTTTCTCGAATAGCTTGAACATTGATCGCGCAATCGCTGAGAATTCTTTTTCCTCATCTTTTTTCAGTCCTAAGAACTTAGATGCGTCACGCAGCACATATGGTGGAAGCATCGAGAACGGCGGGATGTGTTTCTTGAATATCCTATTATCAGGGACAGATTCTATCTCCATTCCTCCCTCTGCACTTGCCATCAATAGCGGGCTTCTCACCTTCCTGTCTATCGTGATGCCTAGGTAGTACTCTCTGGAGATGTCGACATGCTCTTCCACCAGTACCTCCTGCACTTTGAACCCGCGAATGTCTTTTCGCATGATTTCATCTGCTATCTGCAAAGCCTCCTCGCGAGAGCTGGCGAACTTTATGCCTCCCGCCTTTCCCCTCCCGCCAATGAGCACCTGAGCCTTTACTGCAACTGGATAGTTCAGCCCCTCGATATCTTCTCCACTCGCGACTAAGACCCCTCTTGGAACGGGAATGCCGTACTTCTGGAAGAGCTCCTTCGCTTTATACTCATGGAACTTCACACGACCAACTCCGAGGCCTCATAGAGGCTCTCCAGTTATCCTCTCGTAGATATTGGCATAAAGGCCAGATATGGAGTTGACCTTCGTTTCAGGGAGAGGAGGTATTTGGGGGTCCGGTATTCCTTTCTCTCTGGCCTTCGTGAGATCCTCAAGATAGCCCATCGATTCGTAGTACTTTCTCACAGGTTCTTTGCTCATCTCGACAAATATCCCCTCATCGATTTTGCTCTTCTGCCAGAATCTGTCCTCATCCGGTGTTCCAAAGGTGTCAACAATCATCAGA
This sequence comes from Thermoplasmata archaeon, assembly GCA_046761005.1. Taxonomy (GTDB): domain Archaea; phylum Thermoplasmatota; class Thermoplasmata; order RBG-16-68-12; family JAGMCJ01; genus JAGMCJ01. The sequence goes on along the minus strand of JBHIFI010000010.1, from coordinate 33,774 downwards.
TTTCGGTTCTTGTCGAAGGCGAACTCCTTCTTTCCATCCACATGGGTGAGGTCCGCATTCTTGACCTTGTTCTCAATTAGATCGTCGACCATGAAGACGATGTCCCTGATCTCGTCGTATTCGTCCTCGGTCATCCCAGCCAAGTCCAAGACCTCTTGGTCATCTATCACTCTGTCATGACTCTCAAATTTCGTTGTCTGCTCGAAGAAGGGGCGTGGAAGCCTCTCGCCATATTTGGGAACATCATTCGTTTCGAATCCAAGAGATTGTGGCTCTATTTCGCCGTCTTGTAGCCTTCTATGAAGAGATCCAGCCACATAGTGCCTGTTGATCCACTCTATCGGAATCATGTAGTTGGAATGCGGAAGCTCTTCGTACTCCCTCGGAATCTTGGTTCTTCTAACCCTCATCCGGTTTGGTCCTTTCAACTCGAGGAAGTGTGTTCTGATTCCTAGGTTCTCAATCTCACGAAACCAGAATGCGCCTGTCCTGCAGAGAACCTCGCCTTTCCTGGGAATCTGAGTGGGAATGACAATGTCGAAAACCGAAATTCTGTCTGAAAACTGGAACTCTAGCTCTTCCTCATTCACCTCGTATACGTCCTTTACCTTTCCCTTCCTCAAAAGCTTCACAGGAATCCCACTTTGGTATCCTCCCCCGGTATTTGTTTTTAATGTTTTTCATTGCGCCAGTGCTATTGTTTGTCAAACAAATGATATAAGCTTCTCAACTCATTCTGCAGTCGGTGGGATAATGGTGAGGAGTTTCAGCGACTTCTTCTCCAGCAGAATCGCGGAGATGAAGAGATCCGAAATACGGGAGCTGCTGAAACTTACCCAGAAGCCGGAAATCATATCCTTTGCGGGGGGCCTGCCTTGTCCAGAGGCCTTTCCTATTGATGTAGTCCAGGATATCACGAAGAAGATTCTTGAAGAAAAAGGGAGTATAGCGCTCCAATACGGAACGACTGAGGGACTCACTCCACTCAGGAAAGAACTCGCAAAGAGGATGAACAGAAAGGGAGTGAAGTGCACGCACGAGAACATCATCATAACTCATGGATGTCAGCAGGCTCTTGACCTGGTTGCAAAGGTCTTTCTGGATCCGCATGATATAGTGATATGTTCGCTGCCTTCCTATCTTGGAGGGATAAACGCATTCGCCGCATTCCGGGCGGACTTCGTTGGAATTCCGCTAGAGAATGACGGAATGAATCTCGATGCACTCGAAGGGAATTTGAGGAAACTTGCAAAGGAAGGAAAGAAGCCCAAGTTTGTATACGTTCTCCCTACATTCCACAATCCTGCTGGCGTCACAATGCCAGCTGAGAACCGGAAGAGGATGACAGAGATTCTGCGGGAGTACGACGTTCTTGCCTTCGAGGACGATCCTTACAGCGAGCTGAGGTATGAGGGCAATCAGATAAGACCGCTTAAGGCTTTTGATGAGGATGACGAACATGTTTTCTACCTGGGCACTTTCTCAAAGATTCTCGCACCGGGACTTAGGCTTGGATGGGCGGTTGCTCCTACTGAAATATTGAACAGTCTCGTGACAGCGAAGCAATCGACCGATTTGTGCACGGCCACATTCTCCCAATATATCGCCTACGAATACCTTCATCAGGGGTTGGTGGATTCCCACATCGAGAAGATTAAGAAGATCTATGGGACAAAGAGAAACATCATGCTGGAGTCCATGGAGACATATTTCCCTGAGCAGGCTACTTGGGTGCGCCCGGATGGAGGAATGTTTTGCTGGGCCACTGCTCCTGGTGTGGACACAAAGGGGATGGTAATCAAGGCAATTGAACAGAAGGTGGCGTATGTTCACGGTGCTGCCTTCCGATTCGATGGCGGTGGAAGAGACAGTATGCGTCTCAATTTCAGTTATCCCACATACGAGGAGGTCGAGGAAGGAATAAGACGTCTGGGACGAGTTCTCAAGAATGAGATGGAGTCCAGCTAGAACACCTCGGCCTCTGTGTGAACCTCGATGCCATGGCTCGTTATCAAGTAGGGCTTTCTCTGTCTTGAGTGCTTTCTTCTCCTAATCTTGACCACTTGGATGACGAGTTGGGTTTCTTTGGACCCTTCTGGCTCATTGAAGAGGAGGAGAATGACGCCGTCGGAGACGTATTCCACGAGACCGTCTCTTGATATCCTAGGATTCTCATCTTTGGTTTCTGCGGTGAGGAGAGCTGTTGTTCCCGTTGCCTTAATTTGCTGATAGAACTCGAAGAGATGCGTCCTTCTCTCTACCTCATCTGGAAACATCATGTTGAGAAGCGAGACGGAATCTATGACGAGTTTGTCTGCTCCGAACTTGCTTATGAATGTCGGAAGCTCGCTCTTGATTCTAGTGAGGGTGGTCTTCACGTCCGCGGGCTCAAGCTTCACGATCGCCAAAGCTCCGTCATCCTGGAACTTCTGAAGGTCCCAGTCGAAGGACTGTGCGTTCTTCTTTATCGAGTCGACGGTCTCCTCGAGCGTTATGAAGATGCACTTCTCACCCCTATTCAAGCCCTCCCATATGAATTGAAGGGCGAGTGTCGTTTTCCCTGTTCCGAAGGCGCCGAGAACGGTCACTATGTGATTCTTGGGAAGTCCCCCGCCAAGCATTTCGTCGAGACCTTCGACACCTGTGCTTACTAACTCCACAATCCCACCTACACTATTCTCTCCACATAGACAACGATCAGCCCACGGTTGCTCGTTACCATGGTCGGAAATCGAGCGATTTTCTCCAACTCAAGATGAGGAAGGACGCTCATGAACTTCCCAACGTACATGTACCTCTGCCTCTTGCTGCTGTTGAGATAGCTCCTCCACTCGAAGACAAGAACACCATCCACGCTGTCAATGAGCATCTGCTGGTATTTCTCCTCCATTATTCCCTTCGTCAGAAGGAGATAGACGATCCCATCCCATTTCTTCGAGGCCCTTTGCAATCCCTTTACGGTTGATATAAGGTCCTTCGGATGAACGATATCTGTTTCAACGAGGTCTGTTATTGAGTCAATGATGACCATCGACTTTGTGGCACTGGAGTCGAGAAACTCCACAACGGATTCGAGAAGGTCAGCAGGCTTTTCGCCAAACGGGACATCCTCTCGACTTGTCCAGCTTGGGGGGACAATTGTATGCCTGAAGTATTGTCCGCTGAAGTCTTTGAAGGCTGTATACTTCCTGAGGGCGTTGTAGAAGTGGGGGTTGAAGGAGGCTGCCACTTCCTTGAGTATGTCTTCTTTTGACCTTGAGAACGTGATGTAATCTATCTTCTCCGGAAGGATGCCATCATCACAGGCTTGTCCGAGGTAGTATACTTTCAGTTGGGGGTTATCCCTGACTATGGCGAGCTTCGCGGCGCTCGTGTAGACGTATTCCTGCTGTCCCGCACCCACATCGCCGAGCAGAAGAACGAGAGACCCTGAGGGGAGCCCGCCCTTGACTATTGTGTCGAAGTCTGCGACGCCCGTTGGTATTCTCTTGACCCTCACTGGGTCATACTCAAGCTCTTCGTCTGACTGATGAGAAATGGTTCTTCGTAGAGGCATCCCAATCATTGAGTAGATATAGTGAGAAGGAGATAAAGTCTTTTTGTCTCTTATCATCATGCATATTCGGTTACACATGTTGGCAAGAATCTGCATTCCTCGCCTTGTTGGGGTGATGTCTTTTCGGTTACAGGTATTGCCGAAGACTTGCATCCCAGTGCCCAAGAAAGAGCATCTTTTCGGTTATACGTAATGCCGAAATCCTCGCATCATGGTCAAGAGAGCATCAGACCCCTAGTTGAAAGGCCCTTGAGGCAGCGACCCTATATCCGCTTCAACTTCCCAATCACGGGTTCATAGGCTAGACCTTTGTCCAGCACGCTGTTTACCGAACCCTCGAGGTCATCCTTCTCAACGCCATCCTTTTCCGAAGCTTCCAGGAGGGCTTCCCAGTCAGCTCCCTTTCCATCAGTGTCGAGCTTTTCTATGAGGTCGAGAACATAGTCATCTAGGTCCGATTCTTCTTCCTCTTTCTCCTCAGGAGGGGCTAGCTGTGACTCCGGAAGGAGATACCTGAGCGAATCGGCGAGCATGAGGCGATACCTCTCCAAATCCACGTTTCCGTAGTGCCTGAGCGCCCTCACCACGCCGTCAGCTAGTCTCTCTCTGTATCCCAGGGCGAAAAGCTCCTCCTTCGTGAGTGGATCCATCTTGAGTGCTTCCGAGACGGCATCGAGACGAACCTTCAGGCTTCTGCAGCATTCCAATGTCCAATAATCCCTCACGGCGGCATCGACGACCCTGACCATTTCCGGACGGACGCTGAGATAAAGCGTCCCATCTTCTGGAGAATAAACCCTAGTCTTTCCCATAACTGCAGCAAAAGTGGGAGGATCGATCCCAGAGAGCGCCCTCGCGGCCTCGGGTTGATAGAGACCCGCCGAGAGGACATACACACCAGTCGGATCGGAAAGCCGAGCCCTCCACATGGGTTGCTCATCCGATCCTACGTTGTCGATGTCCGTAATCACACCAACCACGAAAAGCCTGTTTATCTTGGCTCCCAGCGGGGTGATCACATAGGACGGGGACCGCTCCCCGCCTTCCGAGAACTGAAAGTCGGAATCATTGTACTCCTTGGCGAAAACCCTCCAGGCAACCTCCCTCTGCATTCTATTCCTCCAGCTCCGACAGCAATTTCCTGGCCTCTTCCTGCACGTCGATTTCCAGAACCCTCGCAGAGTTGGAAATCATCATAAGACCATAGTCATCGCTCGTCACGTTTCCCCTGAGTTCAACGGGCTGCGCAACTAAGAGATCAGCAAGCTCATCTCTTATCACCTCGTGACTCATAGCTTCCTTGGCAGTACCCATACATTCCTCTAAACTCTTTTCGAGAAGGGACTCTGTCAGCTCCTTTCCCAGTATTGCAGTCAGTGCGGCACTTCCATCATCGATGACGGCCTTCACTCGCAAATCGGGTGTGCCATCGACCTCACCGTGAATCCTGCACGTTCCTTTCCTCAGGACGCGATTGCACTCTGGGCATCTGAATATCAGGCCGCTTCCTTCCTTCACGTCGATTAGGATTCCTCTCACGGTGGCATCCACGGCACCGCCTCTCTCGGCGATCTCCTCAATCCACATCCTCGAAGGTTTGGCGATCTCCTCAGCAGACGGGAATTCCACATCCTTGAGAATCTCAACATTCGCCCTGTGATCGAAGCTCAGCTGAGGAATTCCTCTCCACGACTTCGAATATCCTCCCTCGACCTTTATGACATCGTTCTCCTTAAGCTGGAAGTCAGCCCATGCAGAGAACTGAGCCTTTCCGGTGGAGTCACCTATGAGTCCTGAGAAGACCGTTTTCTTCTGTCCCTCCACATCCACTTCTCTCGACTCGATGGAAAGGATACGTCCGATGACGGAGATATTGCTAATCCCTCCACGAAGATTCCCGAGATCAACAGATGTCGGTGGCCTTGCCGGCGGCTCGTAAGGAGGCAAAGCATCTGGAGACTCTTTCTCCACCGACGTTCTGTTTCCCAAGTTGACCTGAACCTCTCCCCTGAACTCCTTCGTGTAGGCATTCTGTATCTTGAGGACATCTCCCTTCTCTACATTCATGTCCTCAGGTTCCCAGGCAGTGAATGGCACTGTTCCAGTGCTATCCCCGAGTATCCCGTACAAAATCCTCTTAGTTATTCCCTCGACTTCGATTTCCCTCTCGTTAACGCTGACGACCCTGGCCAGAATATCCACGCTGAACTCATTTGGAGTGAGGTCTATTATGGCCTTTCGCACTCCAAGAGAAAGTAGGGAGGGATTGCCTCCGTGCTTTTTCACTATGCTTCTCTTTGCTGTTCCCAGTGGAACCCGGTATACGTTCAGGTAGCTGTTCAGCTCGCGTTCAATCTCTTCCTCGCTCACCTTATTCCCAAGCGCCCTTGTTATGTCTTTCACATGGGGCGCGATCTGTTCTTTTTCCAATCTATCAACCCCTGAGAGGCTTTCTATTCTGTGCCTCCAACAACCGAATGTTTCTGAAACTTAAATAGCTTTACAGAAGAGGGGTGTGAAATTGTGCAGCCAGTACTCGGAAGGGACAGATCTTGACAAAACAAAAGATGCCATTCGAATGAAGCCCTCACTGGATATAGAAAGGAAATCACAAATCCTATAATATGGGGATGGAATACAAATAGCGATGGAAGACGAAAGCCATCTTATCTTCCGCGGTCTCAAGGGCGAGGCTATCTTCGTTATGATAGCGATTCTCTACTTTGTCGTTGCAAGATTTTTGGCGGTCCTTTTTCACGAGGCTCTCGGTCACGGCCTCGTCTCCGAATTCATAGGCGGACAGTTCTACGCCTTCTACGCCTCGCCCGCCTTGGGCTTTACCTCTGCCTATGTACCAGATGCCACTCCCACATCGCTTCTCGTCCTATACTTGATGGCAGGACTGATCGCGGAAATCGCCCTTGGCATCTTCGTCCTCTGTATCGTCTATCCTAGACTTCGATCCTTCTACCACAGGCTGTTTGCACTTCTTCTCCTTGAGGTACTTCTTGTTCACTCGTTTACCTACCTGGCTCTAGGCTCATTTCATGGTCCAGGTGGCGACACGTCCAGAGTCATAGATCTCCTCCCCGGGCTGGAGGTTTTCTGGGTGATTAGGTTCGTGGCCACCGGTCTCTTCTTCACTGTCACTTTTGCCTTTGTAATCTCCAAAAGGGCGCTCGAGCTTCTCCGGGACCATTTCGTGCTACGGTCACGAAGGTCCGCCCTTCGCTTGCTTCTCCTATTCTGGCTTCCTCCCCTCGCGGCGGGTGGCATTGCTGGAGTCTTCGGAGTTGGACTAGTCTCGGATGTGCTTCTCAATTATCTCCTCGTCTTCACCCTGATCACCGTTCTAGCTTTCATCTTCGCATCTTTCTATGCCTCAAGAATATCTTTGCCAAATCTGAGGAGTATGGGCATCGAACGAAGGGGGTTGTTTGCGACTCTCATCGCCTTCCTCTTAGTTCTTTCCGTCTGGTTCCTCGCATTTGGTGTTACCCCCTCAACCGCGCACGGCATTCTCTTCAGGGATCCGCCCGTTGAGGAACAGGTCGTCTACATAGAGAGCTATGCAGTGAACCTGCATGTCAGCATCAACCGATATCTCAACATCACCACGGAAGTGAGGTTGAAAGCATTCGGAGACATCAGCAATCCCCTGGAGGAGGCGATATGGGAAACCTTCGAAGATCGGCCTCACTGGGATACCTATCATCTTATCGGTATGTTTGTCGCAAAGAACGCACTGAATGCGAGTGGGTGGAACCTGGTTAATCACAGTACGGGAGCGAATGTCCATGGAATGGGAGAGACATGGACGCACGGCAAGATGGTGACGCTTGAATACTCGAACACGAACATCTCCCTTTTTCATGAACAAGGTGGCGATACGATCTTGCACATATACGATCCATGGAAGAGCGAATCGGGACCCAATGGGCAGTACATAGATGCGATTAACATATCCTGGGACGAGTCGATCGTGCTCAAGGACTACCCCAGGGGGGGTGGATTAGATCCCGTTGCAGAAACCTCCACATATATAATGTGGATATTCTCATCTTACGAGGAGGCTCACATCTTCTACGATATAACGTTCTCGCGGTCCTAGCTACTGCGTGAAGGTCTCGACGTTGGTATATTTGCTCTTGAGGTGGCTCAGCAGGATATTTCTGTTCCTTTTGAGATGCGATTCGTACCATGTCTTCACTACGTCCTTGAAAATACCATGGACGTCACCTAAATCCACTTTTTCGAGGGGTTCATCATACAACAAGTGTTGACTGTATATCCTCTTCCAACCCGAATACTTGTAGTAGTGTTCTCCCTCACAGTATTGAAAGTCTATTCTCAGATTGGGCTTGTTGTTTTCCGCATAATATGAGACACGCAAGGCATCCCCTATTCTCCCCTGGTCCTGCGTTCTATCTACGAGCTCCATCCTGTTAACGCCTGCGATATTGAAGCTCGGTCTCCACTTCCACTCGCCATAAGGGAATTCCTCAAACTGAGCGAAGGCAGTATAGCTCGGCTCGATAGTGAAGTGAACATTGATCTTGTTGAACCTCTTCCATATCTTCCAAAAATCTTCTATCAGAGAGCGATTGACCTCAAGTTTCTGGGTGTTCTGTTCACCGAAGCTTTCGATTATCTCCTTCGTCTTCTCTTCGAGTTCACGGTCCAGAGACTCGAACCAATCCTCCTTTCCTTTCCGCTTTGCAACCATCAGAACCACTCAGGGGTGAATCCAATTTTACATTAAAAACTTTTGTCATATGTAGATATGTTGAACAACGAGTCTCATCAAGATGAAAGGTCAGATGCCGGTTTTTTTGGGTCATCGCTGTTTCTCATCGCTTTCCTGGGCACCATCTTTTTTAGGGGGTCTGCTATGGACAAACTCTGTGATGCTCGTGAACGAAGACAGCGCGAATACGGAAATCGAGAAATCAGAGAAAATCGTGGCACTCTTCTTTGCTAGGTGGTGTCCCTATTGCAAAGCATTCAAACCGGTTTTCGAGAGATATGCATCGACTTCTGAGCAGGATTTCGCGGCGGTTGACATAAGCGATGAGGAGAGCGATCTCTGGGAAAAATATGAAATCCATATTGTCCCGACATTGATAGCCTTCTCCCACGGAAAGATAGTAGCCAGGAAGGATGGGAGGGCGCATGTCGGGCTGAGCGAGAGCGACTTGAGGGACCTCATCGAAGAAATCCAAGACTAGATATGTTCTGGATGAAGTTCCGTGACGAGAGTTTGAGACCAGCTTAGAGGCTGCTAATCTTACTCAATATTCAGAATGCGCGATATTGGTCGCGGAAGAACCCACTCCTCTTTCCTCTAATCAAGTGCTGCCCTAATCTTCTTGCTGAGGATTTCACTCACAAGTTTTCCATCCGCCTTTCCGCGGAGGCGCATCATCACGACCCCCATGAGAGGACCAATCGCGTCCATTCCCCTTTGCCTAATCAGATCCATTCTTTCGTTGACTACTTCTTGGACGATGGACTCAACTGCGTCCTTCGAAACTGCCTCTATCCCCAATTTTCTCAGAGATTCCTCCACACTCCTCCCCTCAGATAGAATCATCCTCAAGACATCTGGAAGGGCTTCCTTTGAGAACTTCCTATCCCGTAGGGAGGAGAACAAGTCTTTGAATGACTGCCCGGAAATCGAGTCGACCTGATAGCCCTCCCGCTCAAGCTCAGGAAAGACGTTGGCTATCATGGAAGCTGTCGTTCTCGGCTCTCCGAATTCCCTTGCGAGCTCCTCGAACAAATCATCGTAGCCCTCCTCCAGGATGAACCCAATCTGCTGTCTATGCACACCATACTCTCCAACTAGCCTCTCTATCTTGTCCTCAGGGAGTTCCGGAAGTCCGGTCTTTATCCTCCTCAACCTTTCTTCAGATATCCTTATGGGTGGCACGTCTGTCTCTGGATACATACGCGCCTTTCCTGGTAGAGGTCTCGAATAGACCGTGGTCCCGTCCGGGCGGGGATCCCTCGTCTCCTCCGGCACGCCGTGAAGTGCCATTGCTGCCCTTTCGATTACGCGATCTATCGCCGCCCCCGCCCTCTCTGTCGTGTCTGCCAATATCAAAAAAGCATCATCATCCTTCAGCTTGAGTGCCCCCCTAATGTCAGGGATCTCCTCCTCAATCCCGTAGGCGGGAAGCTCGTCCGAATGGAAAATCCCGCTGGCGCCCGCCTGAACAGCGTATCCGTTGAGCTCAGCACCCAGCCGATTCTTCAAAAGCCCTGAGAATCCGGGAAGCCTTATTCCGAGAACAATGCAATTCGCTTCCAGCTTTTTTCTGATAATCTCGCATTTTGTGTCGATAAAGATGGAGGTCAGGTCTACGGCCTCCGAGTCTATTCTCTCCACCCCCCTCTCCTTGAGCTTGTCACGGGCCTCGAGGAGCGAGAGCTGCCTCTTCACCTCGTTTTCCACATACGAGGACATCATCTTGAGTTCCTGAACGCCCTTCACTTCTATCCTCGTGCCCTCGGATATGGAGATGTTGAGATCATTTCTTATGGTTCCGATTCCACGCTTGACCTTTCTTGTCGCCCGAAGAAGACTTCCCAACCTAAGGGCGACCTTTCTGGCTTCATCAGGGCTCTCAATGACGGGATCCGTCGATATCTCCACAAGCGGGATTCCCAGCCTGTCCAGCCTGTAGACAATAGAGTCCTCTCTTTTTTCGATTCTACGGGCTGCGTCCTCCTCCATTCCAATCATGGGTATGGGAACAGTCTTGGAATCGATTGTTAGCTGCCCGTTCATTGCTATAAGAGCGCTTCTCTGGAAGCCCGCTGTGTTGGAACCGTCGATTACGATTTTCCTCATGAAGTGTATTTCATCGACGGGTTTTGCATTGAGAAGAAGAGCCATCTCAAGGGCCACGTCTATAGCATCCTCGTTTCCTCGATGTGGTGGTTCCTCGTCCGACTCCACCAGACATGTCGTCTTCAGCGGTTGGTAAATGAATCTCAGCTTCTTCCTCGCTTCCTCGATCGCTGCCCTATCTACCTCACCTAGCTCGCTCTGTGTGGGCCTAAGCCTCCTTACAAAGCTCGCCCTCGTTTCTTCCTTCAATTCCGACGGACAATCGCAAAACAGCTTCTTCGTGTTCACCTGCTGGTGTATCTCCAACCCTACTCTCAGTCCAAGCTTCGTGTAATCCATTTATTCACAGAACTCCTCCAGCTTGATAGCCGGGTTTATCTCTCCCCTGAGATTGCTCGTCATAAGCTTCCTTATCTCATTCATATCCCTCGTCTGACCAAGGACCCACATCAACTTGATGAAGGCGGTTTCGGGAAGCATATCCTCTCCCGGGATGACACCGGCCAGAAGAAGGTCCCTTCCGTTCGAGTAGACACTCATGTTGACCCTTCCATTTAGACATTGAGTGGTCATTACAACCGGTATGCCTCCCTCTATTAGTGATTTGATTGGCGGTATGAGCTCCGAGGATACGTGACCCAGACCAGTGCCAGCGATAACAACACCTTTGGCATCTTTGACCATGGATTTGAATCTTGAAACGGTCATACCTGGATAGAAATAGACGATGACGACGTTCTCTTCCATTTCCGTCTTGAGATTCACCGGGCCAGAGGACCGCGAGCGGTGCTCCTCCAGCCATTCCACCCGCCCATCCTGATGAACTCTTCCTAGGGGGTTTTGATCGATGCTCACGAAGGCATCCCTCCTGCTGCTGTGCATCTTTCTCACCTTGGTGCCTCTGTGGATAGTGCAGAAAGTGTCCGAGGTTTCGCCGTGCATCACGACAACCACCTCTCCTAGGTCCTCGTTGGCGAGCCGGGCGGAGGACGTCAGATTGAGAAAGGAATCGGAGGAAGGGCGGTCCGAGGACCTCTGCGATCCGACGAGGATAACTGGCCCGCCGAGGTCGTCGAGCATGAAGGATAGAGCCGCAGCGGAGTATCCGAGCGTATCCGTTCCATGAGGTATCACCACACCGCTCGATCCAGAATCCAGCTCAGCCACCACCTCGCTCGCAAGCTTCTTCCAGTGCTTCGCTGTTATGTTCTCGCTGAAGAGGCTGTAGAGAACCCTCGCCCTGATGTTGCATATGTCTGCAAGCTCGGGGACTGTGAACACTAAATCCTTCGCCTTTTCTGCTGGATGAACCGCTCCAGTTCTATACTCAACATAAGACGCTATCGTCCCGCCCGTTCCGAGGATGGAGATGATGGGCTTCTCGGGATCCATCGCGTGCTCCATCTCCGCTATCCTGACTTCCTCTTTCTTCTGCATGAGGTGGATCTTGCACGCATCATCGATTCTGAGTCCTACGTTGTAACCATTGTCAAGTTTCAGTGTGAGAACGTCCTTCCCGCTGAACTCGACGTGGGGCATCACTATTCCCTTGAAGGAATCCTCTTTGCGCGCGATTTCTATGTAATCACCCACACTAGCGCCCGCGCTGTCAAGAATCTTCTTCACAACCCCCTCGTACTCCATCTATCTGTGTAAATGCTTAGCCTCTTAATTTCTTTTTGGCAAAGTTTATGGTTTCCCCCTCAATCCTATCTATGTGGATGCGGTTACGTATGCGCGTGAGTTGTCCTCCTCACCCAGATGTGTTGGCACGGTAGGAGAGAGGCGGGCCGCCACATCGCTCAGCGAAGAACTCAGGCGGCTAGGATATGACGTTCTCGAAGAGGATGCTCACTATGTATCGTGGAAATGGTACCGCCCTGCACTCATAATGCTTATGAGCTGGTTGTTCACGCTCATAGTACTTCTCTCAGGATTCCTCCATCCCATACTTTCGCTGAGCGTAATCTTCTTCCTCGCATTTTTTGGCGGGAAAGTTCTCCCTGTCCTCGAATTGAGAATGGCGAGGGGAAAGACCCACAACATAATCGCCTCAAGGAATGAGACCGAGAAGTGGAGGCTGATATTGACCGCCCACTATGACAGCTCATGGACTCATAGCCCTTACGTTCAAAGGAATCTTGAGAGAATTCTGAGATTCGGTCATGTGGTCGCACTGATTTCCCTCGTCTACGTTTTCTTCCTCCTCGGCAGATCGATCTCAGGCTCGATTTTTCGCGACCCACCGATCGACCAAATTCTATTATTCAAATTCGTAATGACAGGGCCCTGGTTCTATCCTTGGCTTGCATTTCTCATTGCCTTTTTCCCTTTCTCAATCTACGGCTCCATCGTTGCGGTTGGAATGAGGACGGACAGACCTTCATACGGGGCGGATGACAATGCAAGCGGGGTTGCAGTTCTCATGGAGGTTGCCAGCACTTTGAACCCCGAGGAAATGAATATCCGCCTGGATTTTGCCTTTTTCTCCGCGGAAGAGATGGGTCTCTTTGGTAGCAGGCAATGGGTCAAGAAGCACAGAGAAGAAATCGATATCGAGCGAACGCTCGTATTGAATCTTGATGGCGTCGGTAGGGGCGGGAAGTTCTTCATCGTCCGTGGGTTGGGAATCCTTCCAAAGATATACTCCGACAACTTTCTATGCAGAATTGTGGCTGAAACGGCTGCAGAGCTCGGCCTGGATTCCGAGTATGCATGGATGGCCAGTAGCGACCACGCTGAGTTCCTGAGGAAGGGATTCAGGGCCTGCGCGGTGATGAGAGCCGATTCTATGAGGAAAAGCTATCCTCTCCGCATTTTAGAGGCCATATATAGGACTCCAGTAGAAACCAAGGAGCAGCCTATTTCGAGGTGGATACATACTGATGATGATTCCTTTGCAAACCTCGACCCGCAAAAGATTAGAGAGAGCGCTGATTTGGTGATGAAGGTCGTAGCGAGGATCAATGAGGAAATCCAATGACACCGAGGGAAGTCCTGAATGAGCTGAAGTGGCGGGAGGACAAGGACCTTGCCAAGGCCAGGATCTGGTATGAACACAGAGGCGGGAAGAGGGAGTACGTGATCATCAGCGGTGAGGAAATCACTGAGCTTGAGAAGGGATACTTCACAACCGTTCAGGCCAAGATTCCTTTCTACAAGATATTTCGGATAGAGTACGAGGGGGAGATCGTTTTTGAAAGACCGCAGCAGGGAAATCCGTGAGTTTATATATTCATCTAGAACGTACAGTGGCAGGCCCGTCTGAGTGATGCGAGGTAGTGATAATGATGCCGGGAGTAAGTGATGGAAACAAGGTGGTGAAGAAATGAGTAAGGTAATCGAAGAAAAGGATGACAGGAAGAAGGCTTTGAAGAATCTGATCAGGAGGCTGCACCAAGGTGAAAACCCTGATGATGTAGAGGAAGAGTTCAAGGAAGTGATAAAGGATGTCACACCGGTCGAGATTGCAAGGATTGAGGATGAACTCATCAAAGAAGGCATGCCAAGTGATGAGGTCCATAGGCTTTGCGATGTTCACCTCGCCGTCTTCAGGGAGTCTCTTGAAGGGGAGAAGGTCTTGGCACCGCCAGGACACCCAATCGATATTCTAATGGAGGAACACAAAATTCTTCTCGACTACGCCCGTGAGATGGAGACCATCGCGAAGGACATGGGAGAGAAGGGAGACTTCGACTCGATCGCTGAGGAGATGAAGCACCTGGACCACGTTGCCGATCATCTGAAGGATTCCGAAAGCCATTACGTTCGCGAGGAGAATGTCCTTTTTCCATACATTGAGAAGCACGGGGTAACACAACCGCCCGCAATGATGTGGATGGAGCATGACAAGATTAGGGAGATTAAGAAGGGTTTCTACGCAATTCTCGATACGCGAGAGGCAATGGCCTTTGAGGAATTCGTGAACAGACTGCAGGTAGCAGGCGCATCAATGGCCGACATTCTCTCGAGCCATTTCTACAAGGAGAACAACATACTATTCCCGACCGCACTTCAGGTCATAGCGGAAGATGAATGGAAGGAAGCAAGACAGCAATTCGATGAACTCGGTTACTGTTGCTTTACCCCTGAGACCGCTAGGATGGCTGTTGAGGCCGAGACAGAAGCTCCCAAAACCAAGGTCGAGGGCGCGATTGCCTTTGATACGGGTGCTCTATCAAAGGAGGAGGTCGAGGCGATACTCAACGCACTGCCAGTAGACATCACCTTCGTGGACAATGAAGATACGGTGCGCTACTTTAGTGAGTCCGGGGAGAGAATCTTCCCGAGGACGAAGGCAGTGATAGGTAGGAAGGTTCAGCAATGCCATCCTAAGAAGAGCATACATGTTGTGAATCAGATATTGGAGGACTTCAAAGGCGGCAAGAGGGATGTCGCCGAGTTCTGGATCGATCTCACGGGTAGGAAGGTATACATTCGGTACTTCCCCGTTTGCAACAAGAATGGAGACTACTTGGGATGCTTGGAAGTGACGCAGGACATCGAAGACATTAAGAAGATCGAAGGAGAAAAGAGACTGCTCTAGGAGCGGCGCTAAACAAGCTCATACGTGATTCTTTCCTTGTCGGTTCCTTTGCTTCTTCTTCCCATAATGTGTACTTTGCCAAGCTCTAATGTGTTTCTCACATGAGTCCCGCCACAGGGGCAGATATCGAAGTCCCCTGTCTGTATCACTCGCAGCCTTCGTATGGACTTGGGAATGAGGTCCATGATATACCTCTGCTCTCCCATCTTCTCCTCGAGAACTTCCCTGTCCTCCTCATAAATGGATACGGGGATGTTCTTTGAAATGACCGCGTTGCAAGTCTCCTCTATCACCGTCAAATCGTTCTCTTCGAAAGTAACAGGATAGAAGTCTATCCTCGAGCGGTCTGCATGAATCTGATTCCCCACAGTCCTCGCCTCGTACAGATTGAAGACCGCCCCGGAGACGACATGCTGAGCGGTATGCATCCTCATATGGGCGTATCTTCTCTTCCAGTCTAGCACACCATGGACATTATCGCTCTCTGGCATGGAAACAACGAAGTGCTTCACTGTTCCCCTATCCTTCTTGACCTTCCTCACAACGGTCTCTCCGCCAACCCATCTCAGGTCGCCCCTATCTGTGGGCTGACCGCCAGCCTCAGCGTAGAATGCCGTCTTGTCGAGAACGACGTAGTCCTCTCCTCGATCCACTATACTCGCATCGAACTCTCTGATGTAATTCGACTCCACATCCTTCATGTAGAGAATCTCTGTCATGTTCCCCCTCTCATCCGAATCTGAACTCTACTCCGTAACCTCCTCTTGGATAGTTCCACTTGATGGCGCCCTTTCCGATTTTCTTGCAGACGATGGCACAGGCTCCAAGCTCCAGGCAACCCTCAATGTTATAGACGAGCTCGCCATCCTCCCATGTGTAGACCTTCGCTGGGCACACGTAGAGGCAAGGCTTCGGAACGCATTGCTTGCAAAGCTCGGTATCCACCTCAATGAAGGGCTCATCATCAGTCTCGAATCTGTCTAGGCCAAGGCGCTCGTCTACGCTAAGCGATTTCTTTGCTGTTGGCTTGCCGGGGGCAACCATCATGAATCTCGATGTGAAGGCATCTAATAAATCTATTCCCGCGGTTTTGGTCGATTTGAATGTTCCCTATGTGGTGTCGATTCTCGGTGGCTATGAATTTCAACGTCCGAAAGCCAATGGGAAATTTCTTAATAGTTCGAGTTCTACCTAACCACAGGTCGCATAAGGAGGCGCGCATGGACAGATTTGAAGTGATAGTCATTGGCGCTGGCCCCGCCGGAAGCTCGGCCGCGTATTCTCTCGCAAGAGAGGGACTCAGCGTCCTTCTCGTTGAGAGGGGGAAGTATCCAGGCTCCAAGAATGTTTTTGGCGGGAGGATATATACCTACCCGCTCAAGTGGCTCTTCCCAAAGGACTGGAGAGAGGCGCCCATCGAGCGCTTCGTCGTTCAGGAGAACCTCTCCCTACTCTCTGAGGACAACGCAGTCACGATTCAATACGACTCCCCCCGAACGGGAAGTTCAAGAGTCAACAGCTTTACGGCAATCAGGTCAAAATTCGATAGATGGCTGGCTGAGAAGGCCGAGGACAAGGGGGCGCTTCTAATCACCGGAACGAGGGTTGACGATCTTCTGATATCAAACGGCACTGTCTATGGAGTCCGGGCGGGTGACGATGAGGTGAAGGCGAATGTGGTTATAGCGGCTGACGGTGTCGCTTCAGTGTTCACTCAGAAAGCGGGGATAAGGGCTGAGCTGGTGCCCAAAGAGATTTCTATAGGCGCAAAAGAGACAATCAAGCTCACGAAGAAGAGAATAGAGGATAGGTTCAACGTCGGTGACAAGGAAGGCGTCGCCAATGCCTATGTCGGTCAGGCGACGAACTTTCTGCGAGGAGGTGGCTTCCTCTACACGAACGAGGATTCCATATCTCTTGGAGTTGTCGTTCAGGCCGAGGACCTCTCCCTTCACAGAACGGAGATTCACGACCTCATGGAGAGATTCAGATTGCATCGCTCTATTCAGAAGTTCATCCAAGGAGGGAAGGTCGTCGAGTATTCAGCGCACATGATTCCAGAATTGGGAATTCACATGGTTCCCAGGCCCTATGCCAACGGATTCCTCGCGGTAGGCGATGCCGCTGGTCTCGTCCTTAACCATGGATACACCTACAGAGGCGTTGATCTGGCCATTCTCTCTGGTATGGCGTCCGCCGAGACGGTGAAGATTGCCCGCGCTTCGGGTGATTATTCTGCCCGCACACTTTCGAGATACCTCGATCACTTGCGAAGCTTCGGAGTTCTGCGAGAGCTGGAGGAGTTCAGAAGGATGCCCGCATTCCTCAGAAACCCCAGGATGTACGGCGCGTACCCGCAGCTTCTTTGCAATATCCTGCGGAGAATGTACACAGTTGATGGAGAGAGAAAGGAGAAGATATTCCACATTATGAAGGAGGAGATGAAGGGAAAGATCTCCCTCGTGCAATTGATGAGGGATCTTTTCGGCGGTACGAGGTCGATTTGAGCATGCCCGAATCAGATGGACTGAGAATGGTTGTCTGCATCAAGCAGGTTCCAAAGGCGGAACAGCTCCAGATAGACCCTGTCAAGAAGACCCTGATAAGGGAAGGGGTGGAGAGCGAGATCAATCCTTCGGACTTGCACGCGCTTGAGATGGCGCTTCAGTTGAAGGACAAGCATGGTGGCTCGGTCTTCGCGCTGAGCATGGGCCCACCAAGATTCATTCAAGCGTTGGAAACCGCGATTAGTATGGGTGCCGATGAGGGAATCCTTCTTTCCGACCGAGCTTTAGCGGGATCCGATACCCTCCCCACATCCTATGCCCTCTCAAAGGCAATCCAGCACCTCGGCGGTTTCGATATAGTCTTCTGCGGGGAGGAGACCACAGACAGTTCCACCGGCCATGTCGGTCCAGGGATAGCCGCAAATCTAGATATCCCCCAGCTCACATACGTCGTTGAGGTGGGGGTCCGCGATGACCACGTCAGAGCGAAGAGAGCCGTCGAGGACGGTTTCGAGGTATGGGAGACCCGCTTGCCAGTAGTGATAACCGTGAACCACGGATGCAATCGACCTAGAGAGCCTACTCTCTTGGGGAAGATAAGAGCTAGAACGATTGGAGTGCTAAGGGACTTTACTGCGGAGGATGTAGGCCTGGACAAGGAAAGAATTGGCCTCAGCGGTTCTCCGACGGTCGTAAGTAAGATAGAAACAGTCGAGCTTCCAGAGAGGAGCGGGAGAATATACAGTGGAGAAGTGAAGGAAGCGGTGAGAAAGCTTCTTGATGACCTCGAGATGGAGGGTTTGATATGACAGACATCGAGGAATACAGGGGAGTGATGGTCTTCGTTGAATTCAGGCGGGACCATATCCGCAGAGGCTCCATACAGCTCATCGGTGAGGGGAGGAGGATTGCCGACATACTTGGCGTCGAGCTGAGCGGGGCCTTTCTCGGTCATGGCATCGAGAAATTCGCCAAGGAAGCCATTCAGTATGGTCTCGATAGGGTGTACCTTGTGGATCATCCCATTCTTGCGAACTATGCCACAGGGCCCTACTCCACGGTGATGGTAGAGCTCGTGAACAAGTATAAGCCCGAGATTCTGCTCCTCGCAGCGACTAAGAACGGAAGGGAACTCGGTGGTCGATTCTATGTGCATCTTCAGACAGGATTGGCGGCCGATTGTACTGCTTTTCGAGTTGATGAAGAGCGTAATCTCGTGATGATTCGTCCAGCATTTGGAGGAAAGAGCCTAGCTCACATCCTCTGTAAGAGAACGCGACCTCAGATGGCAACTGCCCGCCCAAACGTTTTTCCCGAGCCAGAGAGGGATGCCAACAGAAAAGGCGAGATAATTAGGGAAGACATCGAACTCGGTCTAGAAAATGTAGATGCTAAGATGGTTCAGTTCATAGCGCACATCGAAAGTGAAGTGACCAGGCTTGCTGATGCGAGTGTGGTGGTCGCTGGTGGTCACGGCTTGAGAAAGGCGGAGACATTCCATGTCCTGCAAGAGCTAGCCAACCTCCTTGGTGGCACGGTCGGCGGGTCGAGAAAGGTTGTGGACCTCCGATGGATACCCAAAGACAGGCAGGTCGGACAGACCGGTAAGACTGTGAGGCCGAATCTCTACGTAGCAGTCGGTATATCCGGAGCGGTTCAGCATCTGGCGGGGATGCAGGAGGCCGACAAGATAGTTGCAATTAACAACGATTCCGAAGCCGCAATATTCAGGATAGCCGACTTTGGAGTCGTTGGCGACCTCTTCGAAGTGGTCCCAGAAATGATCCGCCAAATCGAGGAGAGGCGGGCCGCCAAAGAATCTATTTGAGAAGCGCCCTTGAAATCACAAGCCTTTGGATCTCACTCGTTCCCTCATAGATCTCCGTTATTTTGGCATCCCGATAGAAGTGCTCCACGGGATACTCGCGCATGTAGCCGTAACCGCCAAAAATCTGGACTGCCTTGCGGCTAACCTCAACTGCAACCTCTGAGGCCTTCAGCTTTGCCATCGCCGCTTCCATGGTGAATCTGTCCCCCTTCTGCTTGACATGCGCAGCGCGATAAGTGAGGAGGCGCGCCGCATCAATCTCCGTTGCCATATCCGCCATCATCCACTGGATAGCTTGGAACGAGGATATCGGCTTGCCGAACTGTACCCTCTCCTTCGAGTAGGCAATCGCTTCGTCTAGTGCGCCCTGAGCTAGCCCAACCGCCTGAGCCGCTATACCGATTCTACCTGCATCGAGCGCCCAAAGGGCTATTTTGAACCCCTGACCTTCCTCTCCAAGCAGATTCTCTCTCGGAATCCTGCAGTCCTCGTACAACATCTCCATTGTGACGGACGCGTGGATTCCCATCTTTTTCTCCTTCTTCCCCCTCGAGAAACCGGGTGCATCTGTCGGAACAAGAAACCCGCTAATTCCCTTGTACCCCTTCTCCTTGTCCGTCATCACATAGACCAATGAAAGATCGGCCCCCGCAGCGTTAGTTATGAACTGCTTCTTTGCATTGATTATGTACTCTTCGCCCTCCAATCTTGCTGTGCTCCTTATCGAGGCAGCATCCGACCCCGCATCTGGTTCCGTTAGGCAGAAGCAGCCGATTTTCTTACCGCTTGCAAGGTCCGGAAGCCACTTCTTCTTCTGCTCCTCCGTTCCGAACTCAGCTATCGGATCACAGGCAAGCGAGTTGTGAACCGAGACCGCCACTCCCACAGAAGGATCCGCCTTGGAGAGCTCTTCAACCGCAATCGCATAGCTTATGACATCCACACCAGAACCGCCGTACTCCTTCGGAACTGCCATTCCCATTATTCCTATATCACCTAGCTTTCTCAGGATATCGATTGGGTACTCTTCCTTTTCATCGTACTCTGCTCGAACAGGCCTTATCTCCTTCTCTGCGAAGTCTCGGACGGTCTTTCTTATCATCTTCTGCTCCTCTGTCAACTCAAAATCCATTATCCTACCCCCTACGAGTGAGGGGAAAACTTTGGCGTCTATAAACGTTCGCATGAAGGCTTATCGAGAATCCCATTGAAGTGTATCGCCCCATTGACTTCCTTTGGGTTGCCAGGCAATCCAGATAAGAAAGGGATAATAACACTATTTACGATTATCATAGTGGGCAAAGTGATGGCGGTCAAGAAATATGAGAGCGAATCCCTGGGAATCACCATAGGAATCGACCACGACAAATGCATAGGCGCAGGGGAATGTGTCGATGTTTGTCCAACTGAAGTCTGCGAATTAGTGGACAACAAGTCGACGGCCCCAAACATCGATGAGTGCATTGAGTGCTGTGCCTGCATGGAGGTCTGTCCGACTCAAGCCATAAAGCACAGTTCTTGTTGAAGAGCCCAAAGAATCACGTGATGTAGAGAAATACGCGAGTCGTTAACTCTCAATCAAGAGGTTATATCCAAGGTTTCTGAGGACAATCTTGCGCTTTTGAGTGCAATCCTCTTGGCAAGGTCCAGGAAGGCATTCTCCACATTCTTCCCGGTTTTTGCGCTCGTGAACATGAAAGGAGACCTTATCCTTGTCGAGAGATCAGCCACTTCTCCCTGCCCCATAGCAAACTGGTCGTCTAAGTCGACCTTATTGACAAGTAGGTGGACCGGAACATCGCCTGCTATTTTGGAGACAGATGAGACCCAATCTTCAATACTCGCCAAAGTCCTCCTCCTGGTGACGTCAACGACAGCGAGGACCCCCTGTACGCCATTGTAGTACCTTTCCATGTGGGACTCCGCAAGGTGCCTCTCTCCTATCACATCCCATATGGACATGTCCACCCTGACGACCTTATCCTCATGAAAATTGAGATAGACCTCTTTCTTTGAGACCTTCGCTCCTATGGTTCTGATGTATCTATCATCAAACTGGTCGAGAACGTATCTCCTAACAAGGCTGGTCTTTCCCACCTCGTGATCCCCAACGAGACCAATCTTTGTCTTGAATATATTTCCAGTTGCTTCCGTTTTGTCTTCCGAGAGAATCCTCGTCTCGTAGTCTATCCCGCTCGTCTTTAGAAGATACTGAATCCTCCTTAGGGTGTCGTGAACAGCTCTTATCGTGTGAGGCTGGATAAGGGCATTCTTCGGAATGATGAGGAGAAGCCTATCGCCTTCACGAGACCAGCCATCTGATTCCAGTACGCTTGAAATCGTCTCCAAACGATAAGACTCATCCTCTGCGAATACTTCGAAGATTATTCTGCTGTTCCTGTTGACGTCCACGAGCTTATTCTTTGATATCCCTTTCAACAGCACCTTCTTGGTTTTTGAAATTGACACTTGGTTCTCCTCTTTGTCGAGCTAGTCTATTTTTCTCATGACTCAGTTGGGTTTTCAATCCATCGTTATGATTTTCATTCGTGATAATTTCTCACTACGTCAACCACAATTGCAATCGGAAATGAGACTTTTCTGGGCAGGTGCCAAAATTCATATGAGTAGATTGTTTACCAGAAGCTAATCGCCCTACTCTTCATCCTGATGCGTTGGTGGTGAAAATATGAAGGAAATAATAATCCATGGTAGAGGAGGACAGGGAGCCGTCTTGGCGGCTCAAGCATTTGCGAGCGCGGCTGTCTACGAGGGTATGTACGCAATGGCGTTTCCGCATTTCGGAGCTGAGAGAAGAGGGGCTCCCGTAGCGGCATTTGCAAGGGTAGCAGAAGAACGCATATTGACGAAAGCTCACATCTACCATCCAGATTACGTCATAGTTCTGGACCCGTGGCTTGCCGGTTTGGTCGACGTTGCAAGAGGAATAGAGGAACATTCTGTGGGGGAAATTCCGCGAGGAGGAATCCTCGAAGGACGTACGAAAACCAAGATAGACATATGCCGGGGTCTGAAGAAGGAGGGGGTAGTGGTTCTGAACACAGCCCGCTCGCCCCAGGATGTTCGGCTCAGTATTCAGGTTTGCGTGGGAACGGTGGATGCAACCACGATTGCGATAGAGACATTAGGTCATCCAGTCACAAACAGCTGCATGCTGGGAGCATTTGCGAGAGCTACTGAAGAGGTGAGCATGAAGGCTATAGAGAGAGGAATAATGGACGTCTTTGGGGAACGATTGGGAGAAGACATCGCGAAGAAGAACGTCAAGGCAGCGAAGCTGGGCTTCGAGGGGACGGAAGTTGGGATGTGCAAGGGAGGGAAGGTATTTCCTGCCGAGAGGAAATGGCTACCGGATGTGAATGAGCTTCCGTTCGGATTGGCAATTCCTTCAAAGGAGACGGAATATGGAAGGATCGGGCCAGGCTCGGTGGTTGAGAATGAGACAGGTTCCTGGCGAACTTTCCATCCCGTCATTGATGATCAGAAATGCACATACTGCATGCTTTGCTGGTTTCACTGTCCGGAGGGCTGCATAAGAAGACTTCCGGAGAGGGAGATCGTCGAGATAGATTACTTCTATTGCAAGGGCGACGGCATATGCGCAGAGGTCTGTCCCGTTGATGCCATAGCCATGGTCAGGGAGGTGGAGAGATGAGGCGGGTCGTTACATCGAACTATGCCACTGCACATGCCGTCATGAGAGCCAGGGTTGAAGTCATTGCAGCCTATCCCATTACACCTCAAACTCAGATGGTGGAGCATATAGCCAAGTTCATAAACGACGGTATCATGGACTGCGAATACATCAAGGTGGAGGGTGAGCATAGTGCGATAAGTGCGGTGGTCGCATCCGAGGCCGCTGGCGTGAGGTCATTCACATCAACCGCGTCTCAAGGCCTTGCTCTTATGCACGAACTCCTCTTCAGCGCCGGAGCTCTCAGGCTTCCTATAGCCATGGCCGTTGTCAACAGGAGCGTGGGGAGCACCGCTGGAATATGGGTGGAGTACAACGATTCCATGCCTCAGAGGGACGCTGGTTGGATTCAGATGTACGTGGAGACAAATCAAGAAGTCCATGATATGATACTTCAGGCTTACAAGATCGCCGAGGACAAGAGGGTCCTTCTGCCCATCATGATCTGCAGCGACGGATTCATTCTCTCTCATACGGTCGAACCCGTGGAACTCGCATCGCAGGAGGAAGTGGACGATTTCCTCCCGAGATATGAAGCTGAGCATTCCTATCTAGATCCAAAGGACCCGATGGGCACAGGAATAGTCACCCCACGGGAATATCGGCAGGAGGCAGCCTATCAGATTCACAGGGGAATGCTGAATGCGAAGGAAGTAATCGAGGGGGTCAATCGTGATTTCGCCAGCAAGTTCGGGAGGAATCATAGTGGCCTCATCGAGACGGAATTCGTGGAGGACGCTGAGGCTGTCTTCCTGACTCTTGGAACTGTGACATCAACGACTAGAGGAGTAGTTCGCGGACTCAGGGAGAAGGGAAAGAAAGTCGGTCTCGTGAAGGTCAGGTCATTCAGACCATATCCGATGGAGAAGATTGCTAAGGCCTGCAGTGATGTGAAGGCAGTTGGGGTTTACGACAGATCTGTCTCATTCGGAGTCAGCGGTCCTCATTATCTAGAGGCAAGGAACGCCCTCTTTGACTCAGACGCACCTGTGATAGACTTCATAGGAGGTCTTGGCGGGAGGGACGTCACTGAGGCTGATGTTCGTTCGATATATGACGTTCTCTTGGAGACTGCGAAAACGGGAAAGGCGAAGAGGAATGTTGAATGGGTGAACACCAGGGGGGTGGCAATGGGATGAGGCTGAAGCTGAAGGATCTTCCAGAGGAGGACGTTTTCTCAAGCGGTCATACCGCGTGTGCTGGTTGTGGGGCTGCAATGGCGATTCGAAACATCGCAAAGGTCTTGGGAAAAGACATCGTTGTCTACGTTCCCCCGAGCTGCTTGAGCGTCTTCAATGGCCTGTTTCCCAGCTGTGCATGGACCGTCCCTTATCACCACACGGTTTTCGAAAACACGGGAGCGGCCATATCTGGGCTTTCGCGGGCGATGAAGCGAAAGGGGCTTCATCATGTGACTGTTGTGGGCATCGCTGGAGATGGTGGAACGGCGGACATAGGTCTTCAAGCCCTGTCCGGAGCGGCGGAGAGGAACGAGGATGTCATTTACATCTGCTACGACAACGAGGCCTATATGAACACAGGTGTACAGAGGAGCGGGTCCACGCCACATGGCGCATCGACTACCACCACGCCCGTTGGTGAAGTGATAAAGGGAAATCAGGACTTCAAGAAGGACGTTCCCCTCATCATGATGGCTCATGGCGTCCCGTACGTTGCAACTGCAAGCGGATCCTTCCCCCTCGATCTGATAAACAAGGTACGGAGGGCCAAAGAAATGAAGGGCTTCCGCTATATTCAGGTCTATTCACCCTGCGTTCCCGGCTGGAGATACGAGCAGTCAAAGACCGTAGAGCTGGGAAAACTAGCAGTGAAATGCGGTATGTGGATGCTCATGGAGTGTGTGAACGGCAGGCTGACGATTAATCGGGAGCCAAAGATGAGAGATCTGGGGAAGTATCTGAAGATGCAGGGACGCTTTAGGCATATGGACGATAGGCAGATAGCCGAGTTGCGTGAAAGTCTTGAGAAAAAGTGGATGTTTTACAAGGGGTATGCGGAACTCACTCAGCAGCTTATTGGCGTCTCTGAAAACTCAGCATGAGACCATCTGACCGTTCCCAAATCCTATTATACTCCTTCCAACTATTTCTTCGAAGGTGCAGCTATGCCCACCTTTGAGAAGGTAACTGAAAGTCAAGTCACACGGGCTATAGTCAGTGGTTTTGCCGAGGACATGGAGAAGTTCGCGGAGAGCGAGGTTATAGTCGTGGGTGGGGGACCAAGCGGGCTCATGGCTGCAAGAGAACTCGCCAACAAAGGCATTAGTGTTCTGATCATAGAAAGAAACAACTATCTCGGCGGGGGGTTTTGGATTGGCGGCTACCTCATGAACACGATCACAGTTAGGGCACCCGCCCAATCAATCCTGGACGAGCTGGGCATTCCCTATCAAGAGTTCTCAAACAACCTCTTCGTTACACCCGGACCGCATGCCTGCTCCAAGCTGATAGCTGCTGCTTGTGATGCAGGAACGAAGATTCTGAATATGACGAAGTTTGATGACGTCGTTCTCAGAGAAGACAACAATGTGGGCGGTGTCGTTGTGAACTGGACGCCCGTGAGCGCTCTTCCGCGGGAGATTACTTGTGTCGATCCCATTGCGCTCGAGTCTAAACTTGTAATTGATGCCACAGGCCACGAGGCCGAAGTTGTCACCAAGCTGGAACAGAGGGGCATCCTCGAGAAGGCCGGCGAGGGAGGGATGTGGGTGGAGAAATCCGAGGACCTCGTTGTCGAGCACACGGGTGAGGTTCACCCAGGTCTCTTGGTGATAGGAATGGCAGTCTCTGCCACATACGGGTTGCCTAGGATGGGGCCCACATTTGGCGCTATGCTCCTTTCTGGAAAAAAGGGTGCGGAAATTGCCCTCGACATCCTCAAATGAGTGGAACATCCCTTCTGATGTGTTCTTGTACAACGATCCATCCGCCAAGACACTCGATGTTAGCGACGTAGCTTCGTATCTCCAAGAGCTTTTTCCCCGTATGAGCATGAAAGTCAGGGAAGATTTCGTAAGATATCATTATCAGGGAAGCCCAAAGGAGTTAGCTTGGAAGGTGGCACGCACGAAAGTCAGGAATATCTCCAAGCCCTTCGTGAGTTCCGACCCTCTCATCGGTGAGATCAAATTTGAAGAGAAGCTGATAAAGAGGCCGGACAAGAGGATGTCTGGCATATTGTACGACGCAACGAGACTTCAACTCGTCATGAGGGACCTGATTCCACCGAACGAGTTGAGTCTCAAGGTGGTTCACATCCTATTCACATCGAGACTGTTCGGAACTTTTGACAGTGTGGATAGGCGGTATCACGCGCGAGTGGTTCTGTGCGGCTATCCCAGCATGATATCCACCAGTGGGATAGTCGAAGCTCCCGCGAAGCCTCGGGAGTACTACATACTGAAGCAGAAACTCAAGACGTATGGCAGGGACGTGCCTGTGGAGGTCCTGGAAGAGCAGATCGAAGGAAGATTCCTGGATTACGATGACCCCCGTCTGACAGAAGTGATGAAGGGCTACGCACTGCAGGCGCTCTTGTACTCGATAACATTCGATCCCTTCTGCAAGGACTCGAGCTGCAGACTGTTCAACTCCCATTGGCAGGAGGAAGTGCTCGTCGCTCAGCTCGGAAAGAAGGAGTTTTGCAGTGAGCATCTTTCATTGATAAAGCAGATTGCCGACCAATAGCCAAGGACATCTGTGGAAACCCCTGGGAACGGGCGCAGAACTCAACACATCTTTCCCAACAGCCTCATCCATCTTCGACATTCGGCGAATAAGAGCAACAGTCCCTTGCTATGACTAAATGATGGAACGATTGAGGCAAAGGCGAAAGGAGGCGAGTCAGGTCGTTGTTGCGCTTAGGGACCTGCGAGTATGTCATACCTCACGTTATACAGAAGTATAAATAAGGGTAAAACCAATATCCACACCATGATAGAAATATCCTCGAAGGTCGGGCCGAAGGGTCAAGTAGTTATACCTAAAGTGCTAAGGGATGCCTTCAAGATTGCACCAGGTTCCGAGGTAATATTCTCCGTCGACGGTGAGAAGTTGGTCCTGAGAAAGGCGAGGAAGGATGCAGTGTCGCTGTTCGAATCTCTGGCTCGTTCTCGCAAGAGAGCGCTGAGGCTTCACCCACATGAGGCCTATGAGAAGGAGATCGAGGAGCGTCTTGGATGATCTACATCGATTCGAACATTCCAATCTATGCTGCCCTCGATCCAAGGAAGAAAGGGAAATGGTGCAGGTCGGTTTTGGAGAAGATAGAGGGGGGCAAGCACCCCGCAGTAACATCTGCACTCACCTTCGACGAGCTGGTGTATTATGTCCGAAGGGAAGCTGGATTGGAGGAGTCCTTGCAGATTGGGCAGGCTTTCCTTGAGATGCCGAACCTAACATTCCTTCCTGTGAACGATTTTGTGCTCTGGAAGAGCCTCGAGTTGATGAGAGAACATCATCTCTTCCCGAGAGATGCAATTCATGCCGCTTCGGCTGTAAATAGTGGTGTGATTGCTGTATATTCTGAAGACAAGGATTTCGAGCGGGTAAAGGAACTCAGGAGGATATGGCTAAAGTAGCTATTCATCTAGAGGCGGGGGTGGCGGGGACTCCGTCTCTCTGAATGCGACGGGGCCACGCACGCGCACACCAGGAAATATGCTCACAACGACGTTATCAACCAGGTGATTGAAGTCCCTCAAAAGCTCGAGGGTGTCATGTATGCGAACCAACTTCGTCCTAGAGGTCGCATTCCTCGTGATCGCTGATGTGCCGCTGATTCTGATGCGCAGGTCGCCAACTATGGGAAAGGTTCCTGGTATCTCGGGGGCCATACGTCTGAGCGAAGAGGGAAAAGCCTCACCCTGGACGTCTATCCATATGATGTTCGACTTGAATCTGTGCAGGCCTAGTAGTTTAGTCCCCAACAAGGCGAGTACGACGCCTAGAAGGAAGAGATAGTAATCCATAGTTCCAATCGAGATTTAGTTCACACCTGAAAGATGAGGATTACCAGACCGACGAGGATCATCGCCCATCCTGTAATTCTCAGTGCCAACCAAGGGAGAACGACCTCCTTGGGCCTATTCTCCGCAAGAAGGGATCCTCTCATCGTCCCCGTTCCTGCAATTGTCCGATCCGCTACTCTGAGCGGCCTTGATTTGACTCGGGTGTATCCTGCGCTCCTAAGAGCATCTCTCAATAACACGAAGAGCTTACGCGGTACTCGGGTGACCACCTCTGTATGCCTAGTCCTCGGCCATCTTAGTTTGGCTGGATTGAAAGAAATACTGTATGGACGAATGGCAAACCTCTCCGCATTTGAATGGACATGGAACGCTCAAGCTTTTTGTCAATTTTTGTGTGGGAATCCAGTATGACCTGTTCTCAACCAATCGAGGTTCACTGACGCGTTTCTTTCTAACCAGGCCTAAGGACGCTTTACAAGATAACCTATGGCAGCACCTATCACCAAACTGGCCACAACGGAAATCGCGAGTATCGTGATGCTGGGAGTCCAAGGCTCTGCTTCCGGAGGAGGCGGGAGAACCTCGAGTACTCTCTTCTCACTCATTCCTGACGAGATGGTTGCGTTCCCGGCAAAGAGAACCCTGAGGGTCCAATCTCCATCGGTTGGCGGTGAGAAGGGAACATCAAATGTTCCATCCGCCCGCGTCATCAGCGGGATGAGGGTCGATGTCTTATTGGGGGCCATTGCCTCCAGAACCAGTGGTTGGCTCGCTACCATAGGAGTGGTCCCTCCCGTTACAGTGACAACCTCACCCTCTCTGATACTGAGTCTGTCGAGATCGATATCGATGGTAACCTCCTCTGTGGGATTCACGCTCATGGTGATTCCGCCAATCTCGATCACATGTATGTCATCGCTAGGACTCGGATTTGTCGCAAACGCTGTTATCTCTATCTGAGCGTAATCTCCAAAATCCGTTGTGAGGGCAGGAGTGACGGATATGGCGACTTCCACAGTTTCGTGAGAGTCAAGAATGAAGTTGGTCTGTTCCAGTTCGACCCTCCAGCCTTGTGGGATGTTTGATAGGATTAGTTGCATCTCGCTCAGCCTTGGCAAGGGATTTGTGAGAAGGAATGTCGTATTGGCAGGTGTGAAGTTGCTCCCTGGGACGGACTCGAAGTGCGCTATGTTCTCTCGGCCACGCTGGTTCGCAGTGTCCACCTCACCTGGGACGGCCTCAATCTCCACTTTTATGCAGCTGTGTATGGAAAGTATGCCTATATCGTCTGGCATTGTATCCATTATGGGTGTCCACTCCACATAAACGTCCTGGATGTCCCCACTATAGAGAGTGATTTCCGCGTAGTCTATGAGGTTCCAGTCTCCTCTGTCTCCTATCCCTATCGGGATGTTCTCATAGAAGTTCACCCTGGCAGAGAAAGCGGTTGACCCACCTTGGTTCTCGACTCTTGCGTATAAGCGGTTCATGTGGCCTAGCCAGGGATCATCCCCATTTCCCACAGGATTGCGAGGATCGCCGTCGTTGTATCGGTAGTAATTGAACCCATTGGCATAGCTGTCTATCCATATTGCCTCTGTCTCCCAGGGAGGCGGCGAGCCGGGCGGGTCCCCCCAATCATCTATCTTCACATCCGGCACATTCGTGGTCAGGTCATTGAAGACCCGTATCATGTATCCATTTCCTACTTCTTCCACTACGCGTATCTCAATGTTGTGCGGCGTGCAACCAGGCCAATAGGAGCCGCCGCAATCCTCATCAACGTCGAAAGGTGCGTCATCGAGCGTATCCGTTCCATGCTTTGAGTCCAGGACGACGATGGGTTCTATTTCCCTGAGCTCATCATCTATTATTGCTGTCCTTCTCTCATCCACCTCATATATGAGGACACCTTCATCGGGCATTGACAGAACAGGTCCAAAGGGATTATCGAATCCTATGTATTTCCTGACCTCGACGAGGTAGTAGAAGGTTTCTGAGACGACGACTTTTATTACCTGGATATCACCCGGGAGATCGAGTTCAAGTGGTCGAACGACGAACTCACCGGAGGAATCTCTTTCCACAGTGGCGATGTTGGACGGAGGAAGCCATCCAGCCCGTATTGTTGTCCAAGACATTGGATGGCCCGGGTACAGTCTCGCCATGAGCGCATATGGGTTGTTGTAGTCGAGCGTGACATGCGGCCATCCGAACTCGTGCCCCATCTCATGCGCATTTCGACCCCATACAACATAGTCAGGTTCAACGGGATTCTCACCGACTAGGGCGGAACTTATGGTTACGTCTCCGTGGCTCGTCGAGTATGTCCATGCCCGGGTTCCCAGGCCCCTGAAATTGATGTTAAAGATAACCATCAGCCTCTCGTAGCTGCGAAGGTTCCAGCCATCCTCATCCGCTAGATTGACCGCCTCCTGCGTTACGTTGTGGAAAACGCAACAATGAGCGGGTTCATCAGCCGTTGCCGGAACATAATAGTCCGCTTCGTTCATCGATAAGTCGTACCAGGGCGTCGTGTCGCCGCTAAAAGAGGGCACAATTCCGTAAGAAGCCTCGTTCCAGAAGGCTGTGAAGTTCTCGAACACCAATCTGTCGATCTCATTTGAGGTCCACCTAGTATTGGGGTGGTCCTGAAATCGAACAAGGATTAGGAGAAGCGTCTGAGGGCCCGAAACCTCGGTTCCCCGAGTGCCCAAATCTGAACTACCCGTCTCCTGGATGTCAAGTACTTCCAGAATCGGGAGTCCTGAGTTGAAGACGACTCTGCCTTCCACATAGACGTTCGCGTTCACCTTCGACCTGAAGAATCTGGTACCGCTCGATTGAAGCATGATCGTGCTCGATCCATCCTGGAGGTAGGTCTGGGAGTTGTCAGAAACGGAACGTAGTATGCCGTGAACTTTCACCACTCTTCGCTCGTAATCTTGAGGAGAACTCAGGATGTCATCCGGGTCATCGCCAACTTGCTCTTGTTCCCCAGGCGGGCTGGTTGTAGGAATCTCCACTACCGCTGTGAAAAGCATTAGGATTACCATAAGGGCGGTCAAAATCGGAAGACACAATTCCAGTTTCAATGGAAAACCTCTCAAACTAAAGCACCTCCTCGTGGCACGCATTAGAGAGCAAGTATATAATCATTGATGGTGTGTTCACAGCCAGTTTGTCGTGTGAAGCTCATGAATCGCAACTGTTCTGCAAAGTTTTGCACTAATCGGGAAATGATGTCGGGTATGCTAGCAAGCTTCTGGGCTAGAAAGGACAAATATGATCGAAGGTGTTGAGTAGTCTGAGATGGTTGAGTGAGAAGCTCGGGGTCTCGCATTCCTTTTCGCCAAACCAGACCGAGTTACTGCGTGAACGTCTTTGAAAGGAAAGATATCCACCACACCACATGGAATTTGGCGGGGAGCCCCTTTTGGGTCGAGGAGATAATCCACCCTCTTTCTGCTCTTGACTGAGGAACTCTGCTCTCACCTAATGGCATGACCGGGAGTCATTTGTCTCTTACATGTAAAGACTAGGTTGATAAGCTGCGAAGTGCTAACTAGCCCTTAGAGAATGATGACACAAACAAAAGGCTCTACTGAGAACCCCAAACGGTGTGAGCGTCAAGAGAGGATTGGAGGTTGATTTTCATGAAGAAAACGTGGAAGAGAACTGTGTGCGCGACGGTTGTCATCCTTCTGATCGTACTGTTATTCATTCCAACGACCACCACTTTTCAGACACCACGAAGTGAGGACGAAGACCAGAGCGAAGTGCCTAGCGGTTGCCTGAATCGTTTCTCGAGCTACGATGAGCTGGATGCATACGTAAAGGATAGTGCCCAAAGGCATAGTCAAGAATATCAAACAGGGTTCTGGCTTTTCGACTTCGTAAGGCCGTCTGGCGGGTTCTCGAACGGACTTGGTACCGCAACCATCGACACTTCTGGTGGAGACTCGGGATTTCGCGACTACTCGACCACCAACATCCAAGTTGAAGGCGTAGATGAACCAGACATCGTGAAAACCGATGGTCGATACCTCTATTTGGTGTCTCAGGGCGAAGTGGTTATCGTAAGGGCTTATCCAGGCGAGGATGCAAGAATTCTGTCAAGGATAGAAAACGAGTTCGAGGTGACAGAGATATTCGTGGAAGGGTCAAGATTGATTCTATTCGAGGAGCCCGTTATCGGGGAGTTTGACATTATGGTGTACTGGGCGAGATGGTCGAGGTCGATTCAAGTCGCGATTTACGATATTTCGGACAAGTCGTCACCGATGTTTCTCGAAAGATTCTCCTTTTCTGGACATTATGTCGATTCACGTTTGATCGGCGACTATGCATACATTGTGGTATCGCAGGGCGTTTTCTATGAAGACGAGAAAATCGTTCTGCCAGTTATCGAGAACAGTGAGTCTACCATAACCGTGAACGCCCGCCAATTATGCTACTTCCCTGAGCCCGCACCTCAATATTCCTTCACGCTGGTAGCCTCGATAAACATCCAGACTACGGAATTGAACTATGAGACATTCCTGATAGACTACGGCCATCTGATATACGTTTCCAGTGAGAATATCTACATCACTGGGAGCATCTATCACCGTTCAGATGGTGCTTTTGGATCCCAAGGGTCCGAGGCCACGTCCGTCCACAGAGTGGCAATCGAGGATGGGAGGATTGAGTACGCAGCTAGTGGCGAAGTGCCAGGAAGGGTCCTCAATCAGTTTTCCATGGACGAGCACAGAGGATACCTCAGGATTGCGACGACAGAGGGACGAGCGGGGAAGCTGAATCCTACCTCAAGAAACAATGTCTATGTTATGGACAGCGAACTCAGAGTAGTCGGAAGGCTGGAGAACCTGGCCCCTGGCGAGAGGATCTATTCCGCAAGGTTCATGGGGAATCGCTGCTATCTTGTGACGTTCAAGAAGGTCGATCCCTTCTTCGTCATTGACCTATCAAATCCCAAACGTCCGAGGGTCCTCGGTGAGCTCAAGATACCTGGGTTCTCGGATTACCTGCATCCGTATGACGAGAACCACATAATCGGGATTGGGAAAGATACAGTTGAGGCGGAGGAAGGGGACTTCGCATGGTATCAGGGCATCAAGTTGTCCCTGTTTGAGGTCACTGATGTGAATCGTCCGACAGAGATATCGAAGTATGTAATCGGCGATAGGGGCACCAGTTCTGAGGCCTTGCGCGATCACAAGGCATTCTTGTTCAGCAGGTCTAGGAATCTGCTAATCATACCCATTCTTCTGGCAGAGATTAATGAGAGCAAGTACCCCGATGGCGTCCCCCCGAACGCTTTCGGGGAATACGTGTGGAATGGCGCATACGTCTTCTCAATTACCTTGCGTCAAGGGTTCCTGTTGAAAGGAAGGATATCTCTCGGAGATGACTATCTGGGTGGATTCAGATATAATTACAACTCTTACTCGGTGAGAAGGTCCCTTTACATCGAGGAGAACATATACACAATCTCGGAAAGTATGATTAAGATCAATCAGATGGATACCCTGGAAGAAATCAAAGAACTGGAATTGTGAGTAGAATCTCCTTGTCTTTCTCGCGGGAGTTTGCTATCAGTTGAAAGCTTCTGATGACAGCTTTCATCTTAAGAGGTACACTTGAGTTTCATGAATCAAAACCTAATTTCTAGGACGCATCCAACTATGAAAGTCCTAAGAACTTTCGCATAATCACCTGGAGAGATTCTAAACTGTCCAAACGATTATGAATCCCTAGATGGAGCAGATTAGAA
>JBHIFI010000009.1:0-39681 GCA_046761005.1 Thermoplasmata archaeon | reverse complement strand
TGACACCTCGTTCCCTTGCGATCTCAACCGTTCCATCTGTCGAGTTTGTGTCGACAACGAGAATCTCGTATTCCCCAATCCCGGAAAGGTGCTTCCTGATGTCATCGATGACTTGACCTATCGAATCAGCTTCGTTCATTGTCGGTATGACGACTGTGAGCTTTACTGGGACCACAGGAAAAAAAGAATCATCCTAGCTATTTAAAGCCTCATCTCTCGTTGTTTGGGAGCTGATATCGTGCAGAACTGGGCAGGCTCATCATCAAGTCCTTGGGATACCTTTGTGGGCGCCAAGCGTTTGGGCTAGAGGTTAACCTTGTTTAAGGTTAACCACCAAACAGCGCCTAGAGCCACGACTGGATATGACACATGGTACAAGGCTGTTGATAGGATAAGTGAGAGGAAAAGGACGCTCGAATGACGCAATCAATCAACTATGAGCGCTAGACGAAACCTAATCATTGTTGGTCCAACGTCGATTCCTTCCTCCTGCCAAAGAACTTGTAGCCCGCGTAACCGAGAAGAGCGAAGACCAGTCTCGTAAGGGACCAGAAATTGGCCTCCCTCTTGAACATCTCGAAGGGCCTATAGTTCCTCCAAAGTCCTCCATGCTTAAGAGTCAATTGCTTCCTTCCAGCTCCATTCCAGAATGCCTGCTCGTAGAACTTGAAGAATGTGGGCCGAGCCCTGTGATACACTATCGCCTCCTCCTCGTGGAAAATCCTCGCACCAGTCTCCACGGCCCTCAGATTGAGGTCTATGTCCTCTGCAGTGATGAACCAGTCGTCAAATCCGTCAATCCTGTTGAAGAGCGATCTCTTGTAGGCGAGATTGCTGCTCGGAAAGGTGATGTCGAACCCCTTGTAAATGAGTTCCACCCGCTCAAGGTCCTCAAAGGGTTGGTAGCCTATGTTGATAGTCTTCCCTGCCACAACGTCCCATTCGTTCAGCGATGTTCTCATCCTACTTATCCAGAAGGGGTTTGCGATGCAATCTGCATCGATGAATGCCACTGCTTCCCCCTCGCTCTTTTCCACAGCATAGTTCCGACTCACCCCTCTAGTCCCCGCTTTGACCAGCAAGCGAACGAAATCATACCGAGACATATACTCTCGAACGATCTCGCGCGTGGAATCCATGCTCTTTGCATCCACGACAACGATTTCTATAGGCTGCTCCTGATTGACCAAGCTATCGAGAAGATGGACAATATTTCTCTCCTCATTCTTGGCAGTCACGATTATGCTTATCAACATCGGAGCCGTCCCTAAATGCGAAGTCTATATATTTATTGAGAATGCATGGGACCGAGTTACTAGCCAGAGTTTTCTGTCCCATAGCTCCCACCCAAATCGAAAGGATTCGCACTAGGACAGAATCACATATCTGGCCAGTTGTCCCACAACTCATCGAGTTCTGCGATGCTGTGAGCATCACTCCCAGGAAGAATCTGGACACCCTCGGAACTGAGCAAAGAGAGGAACTCGCTGTCTGGAACCCCGTACTTGAGGTTGTGCTCGAATATCTTTCCACTGCGACCCGCGAGAACCGCGATCTCCTCTTTAAGGTACCTCGGAATCTCCACACCATTCGATTTCAAAATATTCCCCGGGTGGGCTATTATTTTCGCTGCAGGGTTAGCTAGAACAGCCTTCATTGAAACGGACCAATTCTCCAAAGCTTCTGCCTTCTTTCTTCCTATCTCGCCTCGGACCATGTATCCTTCCCTCTGAGGAATCCTGTGGAAGGCGGCAAAGACGAGGTCAGCACGGGACACCTGGGAAAGATTTGCATCCAACCTCCCGCTCAAGTCCAATACTTTTGCCTCAACGCCCGAAAGAATCTCGATTTTTTCTGCAAATTGCTCCTTGAGTCTCTCCATTTCCTCAAAGAAATCATCCAGCCAATCCGTGCCAGGTCCTATATGATCGGTTATGCATATTCTGTCAAACTTCCTAGAAACGGCGAATTCCGCTATCTGATTCGGGGAGTCGAGTCCGTCAGAGAAACTAGAGTGAATATGGATGTCCATCCTTGTCAATGAAAATCTCTCCCCAATACCGAATCATCCTGGTTTCATACCTGGGCTGGATGGGGGGAATGTCTTCTCCAAGAGCGAGTTTGACTCCAAGATAGGGAAGATTGACTCCTGCACCAGTGCACATGACTATCGTACCGCTCACTCTAGGGTTAATTTCAATGATCTTTGGAACACGCTCCTTGGAGTACTTGAATTGCATATTGATGTTATACTCCAGGCCTATCTCTTTGGCTATCCTCGAAGCGAGGTCCTCCAGCTCTGAGTTCTTCTCGATCCTCCCCATGAAAGATATACCGAGCTTTGTGACTTCCCTCGGCCTTGGCAAGACCGCAAGAGGTGTTCCGTCTCTGAGAAGAAGGTCGACGCTGTATTCAACACCCGGTAGATGCTCCATCACCACCAATCGGGGAAAGGGGTCAGCCTCTCTCAATATAGGCGAGATTTCCTCAAGCGTGGAAATCGTGTGATTAGGCTTGTAGTTCATCAGGAGGTCGTATCTATCGACATCGGCATCGAGAATCCTGAAACCCCTGCTCCCCTTTCCAATTCGTGGCTTCAAACAAACGGGGTCCTCTGGATAGCCGAGTTTCTGTACCGCTCTTTCGAATTCATCATACGAACTGACCATTATGGATTCGGGAGAGGGAAGCGAATGCTCTCTGACGAACTCATAGAGCAGGCCCTTGTCGTTTGCGGTCCTCAGCGCATCTGGCTTAGAAACGGGTACCTTCACTCCTATCTCCTCGAATCTGGCAACGTTCTCAGAAAAGGACATCAGCTCGTACGTCGCGAGTGGCAGTATAACATCCACCTGCTCCTTCTCAGCCAGATCAAGCATCGTCGGAACGAATTGTGGATCCGTGCCTGCAGGAACCACGTGTCCCCTTTCTGCCATGAGAAGGCCCACTGCATCTGGATCCATGTCCGTCCCCACAATCTCGATTTTCCTTTCTCCGTTGAGCCTCAGACTCTTCATTATTCCAGGAGCGCCAGGTGCCCCAGCAGCCGTTACTATAACCCTGATATCCCTCAGTCCATTACCCATCGCACGACCTCAAACGCCTCCGCATAGGCCTTTTCGATTTGCGTCCCCCTGGTTCTCGCCAGCCCCCTGATGAATTCGGGACTGAGATAGGTCCTGTACTGCTGTGTCTCATAGCATGCGAGTGCTTCCAACTTCCTTTCCACATGCCTCTCCTCAAGAGGAACGAAGCACACTGTGTTGAAGCTTATGTTGTTCCAGGGTTGCTCATATCCCAAAATGGTGTCCTTCTTGAAAGCCCGCCTTCCCTCTTCTGCAATGGTCTTGTGATCCTGATGGAGATCCACGAGAGAGGGCATGAGGACTATGTCGGGGGATATGTCCCTTCTCAACTTGACGAGATCGTCAAGGATTTGCTGCCTATGATAGGAAAACTGCCTAACCTGGTAACCATATGTGAGCACATTCCTCTCGGAAACTCCAAGAACCTTCATCGCCTTTTCGAGTTCACTCTTCAATGCATCCTCAGGGAATCCTTCCAGTTCGACTTTGACCGCAGAAAAAGCCGCATACCATACATCGGCCTTCTCCTCAACAAACTTGGTGATTGTGCCACCGCATCCGAGTTCCCCATCATCTGTGTGCGGTGCTAAAATGAGTATCCTTGAAAACATCTCAATCAGCTCCCAAATCCCCATAGGTCCTAATAAGCCTTCTTTTCATCCTTTCCCAATTGTATCTTTCCCTCGCGGCTCTTCTCCCATTTTCAGCAATCTCACTCAACTTCTCCTCATCTTTCAAGAGGCCCAAGATCGCGCTTCTTATCTGATCCGCGTCATCAAACGGAACAACCATCCCTATGCCCTCCTTTCTCGCAATGTCGGCATTCCCCGTTCCCTCGCTTACAACAACAGGCTTTCCAGCGGCCATGGCGTTGAATAATCTTGCCGAAATCCCGAGGCGAATATTCGTATTCCGAGGGTCATGTATCAGGACTATCATGTCGGATGCGGACACATAGTCAAAGATGTCGCTTGAGGGAACCCATCCTATGTAGTCCACGTTTCTCGTTTCCTTTGCGAGTTGGGATAACCTCGCAACCAAGCTTCCCGTTCCACCGATTACCAGTCTTGTCTCATCATCATCCAGCTTTCCGAATAGATCGATGAGAGTTTCCAGATTTCTCGAGGGTTCCAGCATGCCTACATACAACACAATCCTTCTTCCCCCGCCCAAGATGTCTCTCCTAATGCCCTCAACCCTCCTTTTATCTGGTTCACGAATTTCCCCACAATTCATGACGAGCTCAACGCGTCTCGCTCCATAGCTCTCGACAAGCTGAGCGATTTGTGGCGTAACGGTAAGGACTACGTCCGCCCTTGGCACAAGCTTTCTTTCGATCTTCTCAACGAGACTCTTGAGCCAACCGGGAACACTATCCTCTATCATTGCCCAATAGAGCTCGTGTGCGTCATACACCAGCTTAGCTGATCGAAGTCTGGAAAGAAAGAATCCCAGAACGAGGGTGTCCAAATCATGTGCGTGGATGATATCAAAATCAAATCTCAGGGATCCCAGAAGGCCCCTCAGCCAAAAAATGGGGAGTTTGACCAACATGTCCGACGGTTCGTTGTAGCGCGACCGGGGACCCACCCTCAAGACGGAAACTCCATCAATGACTTCTTGAGTCCCATGGCCTCCCTCCCTGTCCCAAGCTAGGATAGTGACTTCGTTTCCCTCTTCTTTCAATGCCTTAGCTTCCCGCTCAACTCTATAATCAGGTCTGTATGGATTTGAGAGCAACATCAGGACTCTCATTCGAATACGCACACGACTTTTCTCTCTTAAAGTTATCTGGTACGCCAGCGAGAGACCCGATATCCATTTATACGAAAGGTTAGCTTTTACCTGAGAATGATTAGGGGAAAAAGAATACTCGTAACGGGAGGCGCTGGCTTTATTGGATCCCATCTCGCTGAGAGGCTATGTCAAGACAACGATGTCGTTGTGATTGACAACCTGAGCGCAGGCTACGAGAGGAATCTTTCTGAGTTTGGAGAGAATGTGGATTTCGTGGAGGCCGATATAAGAGACAACAAAACCTTACGAGAAGTTCTTCGCGATGTCGATGTTGTGTTTCACTGCGCCGCCCAGGTATCGGTGGAAAAGAGTGTTGAGAATCCTTTGGAAACGAATGAGATAAATGTGGAAGGGACTTTGAGGCTTCTCTGGGAGTGCAAGAGATCAGGTGTAGGAAGGCTGATATTCCCCTCGTCGGCCGCAGTCTATGGCTTCAGTCCAGAAATCCCGAAAAGAGAGGATATGCATCTCGAGCCAGAATCACCTTACGCGGCCTCAAAGATAATGGGCGAGCAATACTGCAGGTTGTTCGACGCGCTATATGATCTTCCGACTGTTGTTCTCCGATGTTTTAATGTCTATGGGCCCAGACAAAATGAATCCTCCCCATACGCATCAGTCATACCTAGGTTCATATCTGCTATTCTCAAAGGAGAGAAACCCAAAATCTTCGGCAACGGCAAGCAAACGAGGGATTTCATCTTCATCGATGATGTGGTAAAGGCTTTCCTCTTGGCTGCAACCAAGGAAGATGCGAGAGGACAGATTTTCAATATTGCCTCAGGGAAGTCGATGAACATACTGGATCTCCTCAAGAAGCTTGGCGGGATATTTGGAAAAAAGATAGAACCGGAATTTGAGGCGGAAAGACCAGGTGATGTAAGATACTCTCTCGCTGACATTACGAAGGCGAGTACGACCTTGGGATTTCTTCCCCGCATCAAGCCTGCGGATGGTCTTCGAAGGACTGTGGGGTACTTCAAAAGGCCGGTTGACTGCTCATGGATTCGGACTCAAGAAAAGGATGCAGATGTAGGCCTTTGAATCTAGGCCTACAGAAATGAGCCGAGAAAAAGTTCATATAGAGCTGGATGGTTGAGAAAAGCGCGAATATCGCATATATCAGGTTACTGTGTGTATTGACAAGGACTAGGGGTTCTCAGTATGCCAACAAGCCATTCCCAGCAGTTGAATGAGATAGTGGAACTAATCGTACTCATCAACCCAAGGAGCATTCTTGACGTAGGAGTAGGTTTTGGGAAGTATGGTTTTCTCTCAAGAGAGTATCTAGATCTTCGGGACGGAAGAGAAGAGTTGGGTGATTGGAAAAGGTCGATCGACGGCATCGAGGCGTTCAAAGGGTATCTTACTCCTGTCCATGACTATATCTACGATCACATCTACGTCGGAAATGCCGTCGAAATCCTTCCAACTCTTGAAAAGAACTATGACCTCATCCTACTCATAGACATCCTGGAGCACCTCAATCGCAACGAGGGAATAAAGATACTGAGGGAATCCGAGAAACGCGGTAGGAATATCATAGTATCCACACCCAAAAGCATCGCTTCTCAAAAGAGTTCCTTTCGAAATCCCTTTGAGGTTCATAGGTCTCAATGGACATACACAGACTTTGATAGCTTCACTAACAGATTTTTCATTCCCAACTACAACTCAATCATATGCTATATTGGCGATGATGCTCTCAAGCTAAAGAAAGCTCTCAGAAGGTCA
Organism: Thermoplasmata archaeon; assembly: GCA_046761005.1. Lineage (GTDB taxonomy): Archaea > Thermoplasmatota > Thermoplasmata > RBG-16-68-12 > JAGMCJ01 > JAGMCJ01. The sequence continues at coordinate 33,064 of JBHIFI010000009.1, read as the reverse complement.
AGATTTGGGTCCAGGATTGGAAGGCTATTTCCCTTCTTCAAGATCCCTGACAAGTTCCTTGGCAAGATCGGATGACATACCTCACAGCCAAGCGTATATCTATTTCGCGCGAAATCTATGGTAGCCTAGGCTGCTCCCTAAGCGGCCTTAGCTTTTGAGTGCATAACCCGCTTCAAGGATGGTGCTTTCCCTTCGAAGGGCTTTTATGTGCGTTCCCGCCTACGCAAGCAACTATGATATCTGTCGTCGTTGGGACGAGGCCCGAGATAATAAAGATGGGTCCCATCATTTTCGAGTTGCAAGATAGGAATATGGATTTCAACATTGTCCATACCGCTCAGCACTATGACATGGAGCTTTCGACCGTTTTTTTCGAGGAATTGGGACTCCCCGCTCCCTCTCACACACTCGATGTCGGTTCCGGCACTCAGGGTCAGCAAACCGGACAAGCGCTTATCAGACTCGAAAAGACCTTTGAGGAATCGACCGCTGATATCGTTCTCGTCGAGGGAGACACGAACACAGTTCTAGCGGGGGCCTTAGCAGCCACAAAAATGGGAATCGACGTTGGTCACGTCGAAGCGGGCCTCAGGAGCCACGATCTTCGGATGCCTGAGGAGCATAACAGAAGGCTCACTGACCACCTTTCTAGCCTCTTGTTCGCACCAACAAAGGTTGCAGAGGAGAATCTCAAGAAGGAGAATGTTTGGGGATGCATTTGGATTACTGGGAACACCGTCATCGACGCATGCATGACGTTCATGAGGACCGCTTCAGAGAAATCATCCATTCTAGAGAGAATTGAATTCGAAGAATTCTCCTTAGCAACGGCTCATAGGATGGAGAATGTGGACGATCCCGAGGTTCTCTCCAATTTCGTTGAGATATTCACGGAGTGTCCTGTCCCGGTCGTTTATCCTATACATCCGAGAACGGTCAAGATGCTGAAGAGATTCGGCCTCTTTAAGAAGCTCTCTGAATCGGAAAACGTCCAGCTACTTCCCCCAGTGGGGTATCTTGACTTCTTGCTCCTCATGAGAGAGTGTGGATTCATACTGACAGATTCTGGAGGGATCCAAGAAGAGGCGACTTCACCCAATATCGGAAAAAAGGTCTTCGTTCTCAGGACTTCAACGGAAAGACCCGAGGCGGTCGAAGCGGGATACGCAGAGGTTGTCGGTACGTCTGTTGCCAACGCACTCGATGCGATTAAGAGATTTGAAAAGGGGAAATGGACGCCTTCGGGTCAATCTCCCTATGGCGAAGGAAAAGCTGCAAACAAGATCGCTGATGTGCTGAATAGCATCTGATTTCTTGATGTGACTCGAGGATTAGGAGGATATCGATCTGTAGGCATCGACAGTCCTCTCGGCTATCTCTTTCCAATCATATTTGGCGGCCATTTGAAATGCTCGATTTCCCATCTCCTCTGCCTCAGCTCTGCCTATGTTTGAAATAACATCAACCATTTCCTTGATGTCGGAGGCTAGATAACCGTTAACACCACTAATGATCAAGTCTGGAAGGTCTCCTTTAGGCGTGGTAATAACAGGCTTCCCATACGCAAAGGCGAAGAATACGCTACCGGACGTCGTTATCCAATCATATGGTATGAAATAGATGTCAGCGGCAGAGAAATACGAAGCAATCTCGTCATCAGGTATGAATCTGAGATCAACAATTAGGCGGGACTTGAGCCTATTCTTTTCGCGAAGAATCACATTCCTAATCTCATCGTCAAAGCATCTCCCAGCAAGCATGCCAACGTAGTTTGAGGGGAGTCTTTTCAGAACCTCTAAGAACTTATCGATTCCCTTATTCCTACGGTCAGGGCCAAACATGAGAAGAACTATCTTTTCCTCATCGATTCCGAGTCTCTTCCTAGTTGAGGATGAGGGGACACTTCTCGCTAGCATATTGAAATTGCCGTGAGGAATAGTGACCAACGGAAGATCGTTAGACAGCGTTTTGGAGACGAGGCTCTTTGTCCTCTCGCTGTGGACGATGCCCAGGTCGGCCCAGTTAGCTACACTTCTCATGACAGCCAAATCATCCGCGAATTGAGGCTCATGCGGCAGAACGTTGTGAATAGTCCATACGACTTTAATTCCAAATCTTCTGGTGGAACTTTGAATCAATTTAAGGATTTTTTCGGATCTGAATGGCACCCAGTGAATGTGAAGAAGATCGTAACCTCTCGAACGAAATGCAAAGAACTGAAGTATCGAGTATGGGTATTGCCGACCGAAATATTCCAGCTGTCCCACCTTAACACCCAAAGACCTAAGGGAAGAATTTAGAAGCCTAATGTAGGGGGATTCGGTTCTAGGACAGACCATCGCTTTCAATGCGAAACCTCTTTTTTGCCAATCCAAGATGCGGGATAAAAGGATTTGTATTCAAGACCAGAGCCTCTAGGCGCCGAGGCGAACTACATAGTATGCAACCTGCTACGGAACGTTGAAATTATGGAATGCGTTAGGAATACGTTCTTATAACCTGGCTCACTATTCTCTTTCGAACGAGCGTAAGGAATAGGAGGAAAGATGAAAGTATTGGTCGTTTCGCCATTTACGAAAGATTCTTTCTATTCTGCTGGAGTCGATGCAGACGAAAAGATGGATAGTCATATAAACCGATTTGCGAAAATGCTCAATCAGAGAAGAGTGAAAACCACTATTCTTTATTTCTCGAGAAAAGCCAAGTGGACGAGAGTCCTCACACATAGAGATGGTTATGCTGTTATCGTTGCCAAGTCGGTGAAAATCCCTTGGGATGTCCACTTCTCAATCGACCTTTTTGAAAGGCTCGGAACCTCTGGATGCGATCTCATTGATTTTAGGGGTGTCTTCAGTCCGACATATCCTTTCGCTGCCACCTATCTGACGAGAAAAGGTATCCCTTTCGTTGCAGGTGACCCGGGAGGTGGGTACGCTGAGTTCCTCAAGAGAAAACAGTTCATACCTCTTCGACGTTTGTTTGAGAGAACTATTCCCCTTGCTAGTGTTCTTTTCTCTGGTTCGGTGGCGGAAAAGCAGTTCTTCGCCTCTTTCGGTATGCCCGAGGAACGCATCCTTTTGCAGCGCATGCCCGTTGAGGACTACTTCGTTCCAACGGGACCCAAAGAGGACGAGTTTACCGTTCTCTACACTGGAAGACTAATTCCTACAAAGAATGTCGACGTCCTTATACGTACTCTCAAAGGCTTGGAAGGAAAGCTCTGGATTGTGGGTACTGGTCCTGAAGAGGACAAACTTCGGTCTCTCGCTAAGGAACTGGGAATCGATGTCAGGTTTTTTGGCTATCTAGAGAGAAGGAAGTTGCCAAGACTTTACTCGGCAGCGAGCGTCACGGTATTACCGTCGGTGACCGAGTCTTTTGGTTACAGCATCGCAGAATCACTGGCGTGTGGAACGCCAGTCATTGGAAGCAGAGTTGGCATGGTTCCCGAAATCATAGTTGATGGCAAGAACGGTTATCTTTTCGAGCCTGGCAATATTGAGCAACTGAGATCGAGAATATTGGAACTGCAAGACAATCTCAACATCCTGACAGAGAATGCTCAGTTGATGTCTGAAGAGTACTCTTGGGAAAGTGTCATCTCAGTGGTGCTCAGAGGGTATAGGATTGCACTGGGCGAGGATGCTGACTAGCGTGCAAGACTTTAGGAAAGGAAGAGAGTTGGGCTGATTTTTCTTTCGACCATATATGCATCTTTGAAACGACTGAGCAGTTCAAGTTACAGGAATCGACTGAGCGACCTGAAGGACAGATATCCAGAAACATTTTTCTATTCCTGTGTGTATTTACACCTAGGTGGTGTGAGTGCGGGGGATTCATTCGTACTTCTTGATACTAGTTAGCATCCTCTCGATCGTTTTGACCGGAAGCTTTGTCAACGATTTGCACCCCACCTTTAGCTACTTCGGTGAGTTGGATTTGCTCGTTAGAGATAGTGAGCTCACGTTTGTTCCCTCAGGACCTGTGAAGCTGAATACTAACATTTCAATCGAAGTGTTGGCCAGGCTTGAGGGTGGCATTTTTGAGATACAATGGACAAAGGAGGGTGTCTCACTGGACATTGGCGGAGCCCAAGGTTATGATGACTATCATGTCATTTCGCCGCGAATCCTCAAGGAGGGTTCTATCTACAAGATGTGGTATTCTGGAAGCGATGGAGTCCATTACCGAATCCTATACGCAACATCCACAGACGGAATCAGCTGGACTAAACATGGAATGGTGCTTGATGTTGGAGGTCCAGGTGCGCCTGATGATACACATATTGCATACCATTGGGTAGTTAAGGAAGGTTCCATCTACAAGATGTGGTACAGCGGTTTGGATGAATATACACCGTACGGTGGTGTCTATCGGATTTTCTATGCAACTTCATCAGATGGAATCTCTTGGACGAAACATGGCATCGTCTTGGATGCTGATCCACCAGGAGGTCCCGGATATCCACTGACGTTCATGCCCTGCATACTCAAGGAGAGTGGCATCTACAAGATGTGGTACGCGGGTCGCGACCAGTCAGGTATTGAGAGGATTCTCTACGCGACCTCATCAAACGGAACAAACTGGTCCAAACACGGTGTTGTCCTTGACATGGGTCCATCCGGAGGTACAGAGGAGGCTGGTGTTTTTTCGCCATTCGTAGTTCATAAAGGAGGCCTCTACAGAATGTGGTACGCGGGAGAACAGCAATATGAAGCTCGCATATTTGAGGCAACTTCCCTTGACGGCTTGAATTGGGCGAGGGAAGGACTTGTGCTCGATCTGGGACCGCAAGGTTCTGAAGATGATGTTCGACTTGCGGAGCCTTTGATCGAGTTCTCAGATGGGTTGCCACAACAAATGTGGTATGCTGGGAGAGGAGCAAACTACAGGATTCTGAGAGCGACTGCGTTCCCTGAACCAATTCAAGTCTCCACGTCTGTCTCCTTCTATCTTGATAGCCTAGACCCCTCCAATGAGATTGGAAGAGTTGACAACGTCACCATTCAGAATAACGGTTCGACTCTAGTATCGATTGACTGGGAGGCTCAGCCTTTGGGCAACCATATCATCTGTGCACAAGTCGACCCAGACAATGTCTATCCTGAAACAAATGAACTCAACAATACAGCTTGCAGGGAAATAGAGGTGATTCCTAGCGGTCCTAATGCTGATGCAGGAGGGCCCTATGTGGGCGCGGAGGGCAGCCCAATCGCATTCGATGGTAGCAATTCTTCCGACCCAGATGGAAATCCATTACGGTACAGATGGGATTTCGATGGTGACGGGTTTTGGGATACCAACTGGAGCAATGATCCTCTGGCTTCATGCATTTGGGGAGACGACTATGTCGGCCAAGTATATTTGGAAGTCTCAGATAGGAATAATACCGATACCGACATCACAACGGTCACGGTCGAAAATATACATCCTGATCTGCAGCTTGTTGAATACTTCCTCAACATCTCTTTCGCATTCCGAATAGCAGGAGAGAAATGGCACAATGTGGAAGTATATCTCTTCGAAGATGATATCGAAATCGGATATGCTAACATCACGAGATATCCAGGAAGTCCAAACGATCAGATGGCAGTCCTCGCAGACATTTCTGTAAACTTCTCTAGGAGCTACTCAGCTATCGCTTACTACACTCCTCTAGACGATCCCATAAATGGACAGATATGGGGAGCTAATCCCGCTTGGCTCATAATCAAATCTGATAATAAAGAGACAAGGGTGCACCATACCTTCAATGTGAGACACGAAGAGACATGGATATGGCACCTAGATGACCTCTCTCCAGATTTCCTTGGACACAACATCACATTCACCGCAACGGCATACGATCCAGGAAGCGATGACCTCATCTTCACATGGGATTGGGGAGACGGAACCTCAACTATCGACATCCACTACAACAATGGAGTTGGTCCTGATCCGCCAATGAGCCCGGAGGTCAACCCAATTGTGGTCACGGACAAAGTACTCCATTACTACTCCTCCTCGGGATCCTACACTATCGCGCTTACAGTAGTAGACGACGATGGCGGGATGACTACTTCCTCGCTGGTCATAGAAATCGGATGAAGGCAAGCAGAGGAACAACCACGCAGTTTCTGAGAGCGCGTCGCGAGGCCTTTTGAGTCGCGCTCCAGGCAAACTGCCGTAATCCAAACAGAGAGCTACCGCTTCTGACACGTGCCAATTCATGAGAGGAGACCGAAAAGCATTTTATTGATGAACATGATGTCAGCAACTGGGGAGGTGCGATGCAGAAATCAAGAGTCATTGTGATTGCGCTATCCTTCTTGCTCTTGTTCTCGGCAATGCCGTTCATTCATGCAAGCGAGGAGAATGAGGAACCGAATCAGGAAGGAGAGGTTGACTTCTTCCTATCAGACAACGACATTTCGTTCTCTCCATCGCATGTGGTCCACCTCAATGACGCCGTAAAGATTCAAGCAGAAGTCACCAGATTGGGTGACCAATGGTCCATCAGTTGGATCAAGGAAGGTGTAAACATTCCGCTGGGTGGCGGTGGAGGGGATGACGCCCACATGGTGTCCCCCAGAGTCCTATATGAAGGTGGCATATACAAGATGTGGTACAGCGGTGCTACGGGACTGGGACAGACATACAAGATTTTCTATGCGACTTCCCCGGACGGCTCTACATGGACTAAACAAGGCGTTGTGTTAGACGTGGGGTCTCCTGGGCAACTCGATGACCAGAAGACCTGCTATCACTATGTATTGAAGGAGGGAAATGTCTACAAGATGTGGTACTCAGGTGCCGATGACCCGATTTCTTTTGGTGGGAAATACAGAATCTTCTATGCAACGTCGACCAACGGAACGACATGGACTAAGCATGGTTTGGTCCTAGATGTGGGTGCGTCAGGGTCGACAGATGAGAGGTTGGTCAGGAGTCCGGTAGTGGTCAACGAGTCGGGCTCGTATAAGATGTGGTATTCAGGAATGGACAACTCCAACACAGACCGAATACACTATGCAACCTCTCCCGATGGTGTGAACTGGACAAAAAAAGGTGTCGTTCTAGACGTGGGGTCCCCTGGGGACTACGACGAAACGGGAACGGGCTGGCCATTCGTCAGGAACAACTCATGCGGCTACGTCATGTGGTATGTCGGGCGGCAATCTGGGGTATTTCGCATCCTCGGCGCAGTTTCTTCTGATGGTGTTGTTTGGGAAAAGACAGGATTGGTCTTGGACGTGGGCCCTGGCCCGCAAGAAGACCTCAGAGTCGATGATGCGTTCATCCTCTTCAACGGCTCCGTTCCAGAGAGGATGTGGTATGCGGCAACCGGCACGAACTATCAGATATTCTCGGCCTCGCCCACTCTCACAGAGCTGGCAACCTCGGCCTCTGTCGCGTTCTACCTTGATGCGATCGACCAACCCAATCTGATCGAAGAGGATGTTGATGTGCAGTTTCCCCTTTGTGGATGCAGGAGTGTTTGGACAAATTGGACCGCCTCAGTAGTCGGTGTGCATGAGATCTTCGTGGTTGCCGATTCAGAAGACATGGTCTCCGAGAGTAATGAATCCAACAATGCTGCCAGTCGGAGTTTGCTCGTGATGGGGACATCTGTGTCCGCGGACGCAGGACCTGACAGGCTGGTCAACGAGGCGGAACCTCTGCAAATTGTTGGCAATGGATCCTCGGGACTTTCGTCGTTTGTGGAATGGACAGACACTTTCGACGACGATTCCAGAATCTCTCAGTTCGTGAACACAACGATTTCGAGCGGAAGCGTCGTGCTGGAAAACGTATCCCTTCGCATCGTGCATACGTTCGACACTGATCCAGGTTTCGTCGTTCAGGATGACCAGCCCAGCACGAACATATGGTGGGACTCTGGCCAGCAAGTGATACGATGGTACGTGGATCGAGAGGATCCTCGTGACCACTATGAGAAGCTAGTTGGTTTTCTTCCTGATCCAATTACAGACACAATGGATTTCTCAGCCCACGTGGACTACATGTATTGGCGGGCTGACTCGTTTGCCGTTGCGGACGTATTGCTCCTCCAGAGGAATGGGAGCTTCCGTTCCGGAACCAAGTGGGGTGAGGCAAACAACACCCTGATGGTTAGAGTCTACGGAGGCAACCCTGACTACGGAGACTTGGATAGGTTACCAGGATTACTTTTCGATGATTCGGGTGTGTTTCACTCTATCTACACAATAGACTATGACCAACACTACTGGGAACTCTTCACGACACACATAGCGTGGGATTCCGACACCAGAACTATGTATGGAGAAGTGCGGGACCCCTCTGACACTGTGGTCGTAAATGGCACGGAAGTCGTCGACGAAGGATTCGTCTTCCACAAATTTGGCGTAGGCAGCTATGGAGATGGCTTCATAAATGACGGCCAGCCCAACATAGGTGAGGGATTAGCGGACAACATCAGCATCTCGGCCTTTGGGTACAGGACTCCCGGAGTAGTGATCTCCGACCCAATTTCTCCAGGGACTAACCTTTCTTACTGGGTTTCCTTCAATATGTCAACGAATGAGCCTACAGGGACAGATATCAAAGTGGACATACTGAATGAGTCTGGAGTGCCCCTGATTCAGGATATTGATGCAAGTGACTGCCCGCTGGATCTGTTCGGAAAAATCGACCCTTTCACTGACTCCGTTCTGATGCTCAGGGCAAACCTGATGACCAACAGAAATGAGACAGCCGCATTGCTTGACTGGAGCATCAACTATTCAACGCCGGTTCCTGTGGAATACTTATGGGATGTCAATCACCTCGTGGACAATGACAGCGATGGCAATTCCACAAACGACATCGATTTCGTTGGAAAATCAATCAATGTCACGTATGGCGACAATGGCGTGTATCAAGTTCATCTTACTGTGAGGGATTCACTGGGCAATTCCTCAGTCGATTCCTGCAATGTCATTGTCCTCAATGTGAATCCCACCGTCTCCGTCACACCTCCTGCCTCGCCTGAGGAAGGTTTCTCTCTGAGCTTCAACGCATCCGCATACGATCCAGGAAGCGATGACCTCATCTTCGCATGGGATTGGGGAGATGGTTCTAACGAATCGTGGACATATTACAACGATGGTATAGGTCCAGATCCTCCCAATAGTCCAGATGTCAATCCCATGACAGTGATGGGTCAATGGAATCATTCCTATGGTCATGGAGGGACGTATCTCGTGAACCTCACAGTGGTGGATGATGATGGAGGAAATAGCACAGTGATCTTTCAATTGAATGTCTCCAACGTAGGACCAACTTCGGCTATCGATATCACAGACCCGAATCCTGTCATGGAGGGTTCACCCGTCCTGCTAGGCGGCTATTTCGACGATCCAAGCTGGCTAGACAATCATACAGTCATCTGGGATTTCGGTGATGGTCAAAGCATTCAGGGAAACTTCACTCCAGGAGTTGGTTCCACTCATCATGTCATCGAGAATGTCACTCATGTCTACGGAGATGATGGTATCTTCCAGGTGACACTCAATGTCACTGATGATTCTGGAGCGAGCAATTTATCGAGTGTTGAAATAACAGTTCTCAATCAGCCTCCAAGTGCAGATATAAGCTGCCCGAGCAAGGTTTCCATCGGTAGCGATTTCCAATGCTCTTCCGCTTCATCAGACCCAGGAAGCGACGATATCATCTTCGATTGGTACTGGGATGACGTATCACCACACTTCTTGAACACGTACTACAACAATGGTGTTTCGCCCGATCCATATCCAAGTCCCGGACCCACCTATCCCTTCTCAGTGGAAGATGTCGTGATTCACAGGTACTATTCTATCGACAATTTCACCGTACTTCTCAACATCACGGACGATGATGGAGGCAATATCACACTCCAATTCAATATCGAGGTCGTGGGTCTCCCCGAAACCACAATAGTCGTGGGCGATCCGAAATATGTTTCCATGGATTTCTTTATCACATCCTCAACTCCCATATCATTCTCAGTATGGGACAAAAGCGGTGAGGGGATAGAGTCCACATTCTACAAGATAGATGGTGATGAATGGACTCGATACGTTTCTCCCTTCTACATAGCGGATGAGGGTCCGCATATCATATATTTCAACAGTACCGATGTGTTAGGAGGAGCGGAGGAAACAAAGAGCTTCAGCTTGATAGTAGATGATACACCTCCATCATCGGACATAACCGTTGGGGAGCCGAACTACACATCAGCAGACCTATGGATATCTCCTTCTACACCTCTTACGATTACATCAGGGGATGATGGTTGCGGTCTTTCACATATCGAATACCAGCTTGATGGCGGGAACTGGCAAGACTATACAGGTCCTCTCACAACAGAAGAAGAGGGAAGTCATACACTTTTCTATAGAGGTATCGACAACCTAGGAAATGTTGAGAGTGCTAGGGACGTAAACTTCATCGTAGATGGAACGCCACCTCTGTCAGAAATACATGTCGGAACTCCAAGAAAGGATGTCGAGCCCGTCGAAGTCTTCGCGGAGACGCCTTTCATGATAACCTCCAATGATAGCGGTTCGGGAGTCAAGGTCATCCGATATAGAATCGACTCTGGAGAGTGGAGCAACTACACAGACAGCTTCAACCTCACCGACCTTGAACTTGGAATGCACACAATCGAATTCAGGGGAATCGACAATCTTGATAATGTGGAGGACATCAAATTCCTAGCAGTCGTTCTCATTGAGCCAACCATCCTTGAAGAGAACCTGAAGCCCCTGATCGCGATAGTCTTTGCCATCATTCTCGCAATAATCAGTTCTGTGGTAGCTCTCAAGAGACCATTTGTCTCAGAAGATGGGAAAAAGAGAAAAGGAATAACATTCCTTGCCATTGCCCTTCCCTTTATAGTAGCTGAGCTGACCACTGGGATTCTTTCATTGTTCATATCCTCCATTCGAATACCTCCTTGGATCGGTCTTGGTACACTTGTGGACCTTGCTATCCTCGTTTCTGGAATAGTGCTCCATCTCCTTCTCCTTTTCAAGAGGGAGAGAACTCCCGGAGAAGAGAAACCACTCCCTCTACCGCCCAATGATTGATTCGTCTGTTGTGTTGTACGGTCCTCACGGTCTCCACGAGCTGGCAATGCTCGTTGAGGGCCTTGTCTTAGAGCCATTGGTACTCGTTGGAAGGAAAACACAAAGAAGGAAGAGAAGGATTCTGGCTAGCTCAGCTAGCGCTCAAGAGATGTGCCCGCCAAGGGTTGTTTCAACCAGCTGAGTGGCTAGCAATCGGAAGTCAGAGCCTCTGGAAGAGAGCTAAACCATTCCATCTATCCGTGCGAGCATACTATCGTGAAGTCCATCGACTTCCTTGACGATTCTGGCGGATATCGCTCGAAGTCGATCCGAATGATAACCCCTATGCTCAATCGCTTCTTCAACGAGACTCACGATATTCTCCTCAGTGACTGCTTTTAGGGGAAGGCAGAAGTCCTTTGACTCGAAGGATTCCATGAAGGAAGCAACCTTATTCGTGTAGGAAAGTGCAACGCAGGGAACGGCCATCGTCAGCGAAAATATCAACGAGTGGAGCCTCATCCCGAGAGTTAGGTCCATCTGTCCAAGAAGAGCCTTGACTTCTTCTGGGGCGTATTGGCCCCTCACGATATGGATATTGCCCTTGCATCCGCAACTTGAGGCAAGTTCGACCATCAATCCTACGTCACCAAGGGCAGGAGGATACTGGAAGGGCATCAATATGAAAGAGACATCATACCTCTTGGCCAGTTTGTCCATCGCCTTGGCGACTTCCGACAGAAATCTCAATTGCTCTGACCTATCAAAGGCCTGCCAATATCTCAATGAGATTCCAACCTTTAGACAGCCATCGTCCGGAATCCCCTCCTCCCTGAGGATTTCCTTGGCCCTCGCTTGCGAAGCGGGCAGGAGGAGCAAAGCGGGGTCTGGTAGAAGCAATATATCACCACGAATACCACATTCTTTGAGTAGGTTCGCGGATGACTTGTCTCTCACGGAAATTATCCTAGCAAATCTGAGACCCGAGCGCAGATAGAGGCGACTCCTCCTCTTTGTGATTGGCCCAACGCCCACGGAATACAGAATCGGTGGCGTTCCGATACATCGTGCCATCACGATTCGTCCCAACCAGAAGGGAAGAACTTGAAAAGGCATGTCGAAAAGAAGACCGCCCCCACCCACAAGGAGGAGGTCGGATTGAGACATAACCGCCAAGAACGCGGGGATCTTTCTTTCGAGCGGATATGTATCAACTGCGTGCATACGACGAACATAGAACTGATCTCTGGCCGAGACCCTAATCGATGCACCAGGGAACTTGGCTCGAAGTTTTTGCAGGATTCCCGCCAAAATCGCCTCATCACCAGTGTTAGGGACACCGTAGTAGCCAAGAATTGAGATTCTCATGAGAGCCCCTCGACAACCCATTCCAGGAGGTTATCGGCTTGTGGAACTGAATATCAGAAACGTTGATATAAAGTCATGCTCAGAAGCAAACCGAACATCCTGAAAGAATCCTCAAGCCACTGAATCCACACAACATTGGGACCCTCCCCTGCCCTAGGCAAGGCCAGTACGCTCGCTGTTCGACAAGTAAGCAATCGCAATCTTTAAGTATCCATACATTATTAGGGCTTTGTCCGACAATTTGTCGGACCAACAGAAGGGAAAAATGGGGTGCAGCCTGAACAGAGTACCGAGCTAAATCAGCTGCTTCTTTCCCCAGCAGGTGATACGCTTGTATCTCAAGGAAATAAAGATGGAGAACTTCAAATCATTCAAGCGGATGAGGATTCCGCTTCTGAAGGGCTATTCAACAGTCACGGGTCCAAATGGAAGCGGAAAGTCGAACATCGCGGATGCGATACTTTTTGTCCTTGGGCCAAGAAGTTCAAGAGTGATCCGAGCGGGAAAATTGACTGATCTCATATTCAATGGAGGGAAATCCAAGAGATCCGCCAGATACACGAGGGTATCTTTGATATTCGATAACGAAGATAGAGTATTCCCGATAGACTCTGACGAGGTGAAACTCACCAGGTACGTGAGTCTCTCCCCCTCTGTGGAGGGTGGCTACAACTCCTATTTCTACATCAACAATCGGCGGTCGAGACTTTCTGAGTTTGACTCCTTATTGGCGCATGCCAGGATAAGCGCAGACGGCTATAACATCGTGCAGCAGGGAGATGTCTCAAGAATCGTTCAGATGGGAAACGTAGAGAGAAGGAAGATCCTTGATTCAATGGCTGGTATATCCGAATACGATGAGGATATAGAAAAGGCTGACAAGAAAAGGTCTGAGGTGGAGGATAATCTCTCCAGAATCGAAATCATCCTCGACGAAATAAAGAAGCAGATCCGCCAGCTTGGAAGGGACCGCCTAGGTGCCCTCAAATACAAGGAGTTCAAGGAGAGAATGGATCTCGCCAGTAAGCAAATGATTTTCAAGAACAAGGAAATGCTTGAGAATCAGGTCATAGGTACCCTAAAACAGATAGAGAAATTCGAGTCCGCAAAGGAGGCCTTGCTGAAAAGGAAGGAAGAACTCTCCGAGTTTTTGGAGGAGGCCAAGAATGAACTCGAGGATTTGGAAAACAAGATGGTGGAGAAAGGGGGAGACGAGGTTAGGAAGCTCAAGGAAAGCATTGACGAGCTGCGAATAGAGAGGGCGAGAGCGGAAGACGGTGCTGAGAATTCAAGAGAAGCTATCAAGAAGCTCACGGAGGAGATTCGAAACCTTAAGAAGGAATTGAAGAAGGTGGATGGGGAACTTGAGAAGCTTTCTTTCACACTCAAAGAGACGGAGCAAAATCTCGCGTCGAAAGAGAAGAGGCTAAGAGAGAAAAACGAGCAGGTCCAAGAAGCTGAGGAGGCAATATCGAAGTCAGATGCAAATGCACTGAAGATTCAAAAGAGAATCATAGAGATGAACAAGCGGATTCAGGACGAGGAAGAGGAACTTCACAAGGTCAGGCTTCAGGATGATAGGCTGGATGCGATGATCGAACGAAAGAACGAAGAGATCGCCCAGCTTGAAGAGTCGAAAAAGACAACGGATTTTGAGCTAAAAGACGCTACATGGCAGCTCAAGGAGACGAACAGGAACGAGAGGATGAAATCGAAGAATTCGGAGAGGTTGCTCTTTGAGTTGGAAAACATGAGGAAGAGGGAACGAGAACTGACTTTGAAGGAGAGTGAGCTTGAGGATGCTGTCAAGAGGCTCACCAGAGAGTATAACCAGCTTAAGGCGGAGGCCCAAGCCGCGGAGGATGTGCAAAGGGGATACACCAGAGCCGTCAGAGCCATTCTAGAGGTCCGAGATAGAGGAAGAATCAGGGGAATTCATGGCACTATTGCCGAGCTCGCCAAAGTCGATCCCAAATATGAAGTCGCTCTCAATGTTGCTGCTGGGGCGAGAATGCAGGCAATCGTCGTGGACAATGACTCCGTTGCCGCCAAGGCGATAGAGTTTCTGAAGTCCAAGCGCATAGGCCGAGCAATTTTCCTTCCCCTGAACAAAATGGTGGTCACGAGACCCCGTGGCAAGGCGCTTCTCGCCTCAAAGGAGTCCCTCGGATTTGCCATCAGCCTCGTGAAATTCGATCCGAAATACGAAGCCGCATTCTCGTATGTGCTAGGGGACACCCTCATCGTTGAAAACCTCAAATCCGCTAGAAAGCTAATGGGCGGTGTCCGAATCGCAACATTGGATGGAGAGCTTATCGAAGCCAGCGGGGCTATGATTGGCGGACAGCTCGAGAGAACAATCATAAAGTTCGGTTGTCCTGACAAGGGCGAGATTGAGACTGTATCCAAGGATCTTCGAAAAGCCATACAAAGAGCCGACGATACAAGAAACGAGATTGGAACAGTTAGGGATCAGATCAAGGACCTAGAGGAGGAGCTCAGAAAAACAAGAGAAGGATCAGAGTCTTCGACGTTGAAGCTATCCTCTCTTAAGGCCAGAATCAAGGAGTTCAAGAAAAAGTCCAAGTCATTGACAGAGAAGATAGAAACCTCTCTCTCGGATTTGGAGGAGCTGAGCAAGAACAGGACAAACACCACCAAAGAGATCTCCGAATTGGAGAAATCCATCAAATCGATGAAGGAAAAGAGGGAGGGTATAAAGAAAAAGCTCGAAAAGTGCACACCAGAGGCCCTTTCAAGGGAGCTTAGACATCTCGAAAGGGAAAGGAGCGGTGTCCGGGAAGAGATAAACGATCTCAGGTCTAGGAGAGAAACGGTGAAGACGCAGATCGGAGTCGTTCAGGATAGAAAGAAGGAGATACAAGAGAGGCTCGAATTCCTAGAAACATTGATTGAAGAAAACTCCACCAAAGTGAGGGAGCTGGAAAAGAAGAAGAGAGAGTTTGAGGAGAAACTCCTCGCTCTGGAAAAGGTTGAGCAATCGATGGGGGAGGAGCTGAGAGAGATTAGAGATAGACGGGATGAGGCATACAAGAAGAAGACAAAGCTCGAAAATGAAATTGACAAGATCGTCCACAAGACCGAGACGAAAGAGGACTTCCTTCTCGGACTCAAGAGGGAACTGGAGGTGGGCAAACAGAAGCTAAGTGAGGCAGAGAAGGACCTTGGGGGATTCAAGCTCGAAATCACGGAGGAGCTTCCTTCTGCTGACGAACTCAAGAAAACGATGGAGGAATGCCAGAAGTCAATTGAGGTCCTCGGCCCGGTCAATATGAGAGCTCTCGAGGACTACGAGAGGCAGAAGGCTAGGCACAAACAGCTGAAAGAGGAGTTCGCTCAACTGGAGAAGCAAAGAAAGAATCTCCTTGAGCTTGTTGAAGATCTGAACTCCAGAAAGAAGGATGGTCTGATGAAGGTCTTCCATGCGATCAATGACAACTTCAGGAGGATCCATAGCGAGCTTTCCGATGGTGCTGAAGCGGAACTTGTATTGGAAAACGAGGAGTACCCGTTTGAGGGTGGCTTGTTGATAAAAGCGAGGCCCAGGCATAAAAAGTTGCTCAGATTGGAGGCGCTCTCTGGAGGAGAGAAAAGCCTGGTTTCCATGGCTTTCATTTTCGCGCTTCAGCAATACGATCCCTCGCCCTTCTACTTCTTGGACGAAATCGACCAGAATCTCGATGCTGTTAACGCCGAGAAGATAGCCCGAACCATTAAGGAGCACTCCTCGGTTGCCCAATTCATACAGATATCGCTCAGAAAGGTGACCCTCAAGGAGTCTGACCACATCGTTGGTGTCACGATGCAGGACGAAGGAGTTTCGAACGTCGTGATGGAGGTTGGAATCAGTGAGACATCAGACAAGAAGACAGTTGAAGTGGAGGTAACACCTTGAAGGAAAACTATGAGGCCGTTCTCAATCACTTGCTCTTCCACAAAGCCCTGATCTCAGAAAAGGAGAACGGCGAAAGGACTGCAAAATATCTGGAGATGATTGATGAGATCAACAGGGGGATGCATATCGCTATTAGAGATCCCATGGAGAAGAGTCTTGCAGCAGCTTTCGAACTCGTCATAGAGAACAAATTTGATCCTTGGGACATCAATCTAGTCGAATTTACGAAAATGTATCTCAAGAAGGTGAGGTCACAGGGCGGGGTCAATTTCATAGTGGCCGGTCGTTTGATCCTTATGGCTTGGTCCATCCTGAAGCTTCAGAGTGATGAGGTCCTGGACGACGCTCAGCCTCAGCTGCCTGCAGAGGAATGCTTCTTCTCAGACTGGGACATTCCTCCGGAGTTTTATCAAGCACCCGAAGACCTTGACTACACCAATACGGTAATGAATACGGGCTGCAATCCGCTTAGGAAGGCGGTCAGAAGACAGCCCGAGAGAAAGGTTACTCTGATCGAGCTCGTGGACGCATTCGACGAAGCTAGAAAGGAAGCAGAGCGTAGGGCGAGAATCGACTCCTTAGGGACGGCAGATATGAAAAAGAGAGAAGTCGACCTTCACTCCAACGTTCACAAGGAAAACTTGACCGAGGACATGGTAATGACGTGGTCGAGGATTAGGCAATTCAATGGTAAGGCTATCCCACTTCACAACATTTGGGATAGTGATATCTGGGACCGGGTGACGGTCTTCGTGTCCCTGCTCTTCCTCTGCATGATGGAGAAGGTGAAGCTTTGGCAAAGAAAAATGCCTTATGGTGAGATATTCGTAAAGAGCTTAGCGGGACAGGAGGAAGAGCAGCTGAGCACGGATGAGGTTGCAAAGGCTCTTGAAGAGGAAAAACTGGCGGTGGTGAGTTGAAGGCGAGAGGAATCGTTGAGGCTGCCCTCTTTTCCTCGTCTCAACCGCTTAGAATAACTGAGATCGCGGAGAGGACTGGACTAGGTAAGGACGTAATCAGGAAGGCTCTCAACCAGTTGAGAAAGACATACAACAAAACCGAGAGTGCGATTGAGATTAGCAGAATAGGGCAAAGCTATATCATGAAGGTGAAGGAAGAATACTCGGATGAGGTGCTGGAGTTTTCCGAGCCGCAAATCGCTCATGATGTTCTCAAAACAGCCTCGCTAATTGCCTATCATCAACCGATAAGGCAGAGCGACCTGAAGACCCTTGTGGGAAGCAAAGTTTACAACCATGTGAAGATTCTCAGGGACATGGGATTAGTTATTACTAGAAGGAAGGGACTCACATATGAGATCGTAACGAGCGGGGCTTTCTCGGAGTATTTCGGCTTGCCCTCAAGCAACAGAGAGATTGTGAAAAAGGTCGTGGCGGAGAGAATCGGAATAGAGTGAGATAAAATGGTCTGGCGGAATTCAAGTGGATGGGTGTGGTCGCTTACTTTTATATACTATTACGGTCATGTTAATTCCGACTACTGGAAAAGCTAGATGGAGCGAGAACTTATACACTTTGACTGCGAGGCCTTATCATGAGTTACCTCAAGCACATACAGCTATCGAAGCAACTAGAGGAGAGAGCTAAAGAGGCGACCAAGTTCAGACAACTTGCAGAAAAGGAGCTTGAGGAAGCGGAAAAGAGAATCGACGAGGCAAAGAAGATAGATGCCAACATCGCTGAGGCGGAGGCTGCTCTTTCTGAGGCTAACGATGCGGTCAAGAGCAAGGACTACAAACTTGCCCTCGAAAAGGCCACGGATTCGAAGCATAAAGCCATAGAAGCATATAGGGAGAGGTCAAGAACCATTGTGGATTCAAGTCTTGTTCTCCTGAAACTGGCAAAGGACATAGGCGCAGATACTTCTTCGGCAGACAGCTTCGCTAAGAGTGCAGAAGAAGCATTGTCAAAGGAAGACTTTGAGAAATCTATCGAATTCGCCCATAAGAGCTGGGAGAAGTCGGAGAAGATACTTCATGAGCACTTATCAAGCTCATTTTCAACTGCTCAATCAATGATCGTGGCAGCCAAGAATATGGGAAAGGATACCTCTGTGGCAGAGGACCTCCTCTCAAGAGCAAGGAGTGCCGTGGAGGACAACGACTACCAGACCGCCATGAATTACATGAATGAGTGCATGGAATCTGTTAGCTCTGAGCTCGGTCAAGATATAAGTAGCATGCTTGAGGAGGCAAGAGCAATGATAGAGGTATCCAAGGAGATTGGAGAGGATACCTCAAAGGTGGAGGGCATAGTTGAAAGGGCAAGGGCGGAGCTGGAGAACAAGGATTTCGAGCGGTCCTTGAACTCATCGAAGCAAGCAAGAGCAGAGGCTGAAAAGCTCCTCCATAGAAGCGTGGAAAACGGCATAGATACGATTGAGAAGGCAATCGGAAAGGCTGAGAGAATAAAAGCGGACACAAGCAAATCAAAGGCTATTCTTTCGGAGATAAGAAAGTCGCTCAAAGAGGGAAAATACCAGGAATCGGTGACTCTAATCAAGAAATCCTTGGAGGACATCGAAACTGCCCAATTCCAGACAGTTCTTGAGACGATTTCTCAATCCCGATCCAAGTTCGTAACAGCGAGGAGCATAGGGGCCGATCTGAGCAAAGCAATGGAGCTTCTCAATGCCTCAAGGGAATCTCTGAGAAAGGGTGATTATGAGAAGGCCCTAGGATTCGCCAGAAAGAGCGACGAAGAAGTGGATAAGATTGTTGAGGAATTTCGTTCCATAGAAGAGGACATCTCTCAGATTCAGGCCAAATTCATTGAGGCTGAGGGTCTTGGAGTGGATGTTTCTGCGGCCAAGGCTGTTCTTGAGAGGGCCTCTTTGGCGCTCAAGACCAGAAATTTCGGGCGGATTGCAAAACACATTGAGGAAAGCAAAGGGGAGCTGGAGAAGGCACAGTATGAGCGAACGATGGAGCTGATAGAAGCCGCTGAACTCGGTCTCACCCTTGGTGAGCAGATTGGTGCTGACTTGCGAGAAGCGGATGTCATTCTGGAGCAATGCGTTGTTCTCACGAAAT
The DNA here is from genome assembly GCA_046761005.1 of Thermoplasmata archaeon. Lineage (GTDB taxonomy): Archaea > Thermoplasmatota > Thermoplasmata > RBG-16-68-12 > JAGMCJ01 > JAGMCJ01. Next base: position 13,680 of record JBHIFI010000009.1, on the reverse strand, counting down.
CAAAGGATTACTTGAAGGCAATAGATCTTGCTACGGAATGCAAGGAAGTTACCGATGGAAAGGTAGAGGAGCACCTCGGGAAAACCATAGAGGATCTTGGGAAGTCTGTGGATGCTCTCGGTAAAGAGGCTGTTTCGGCGAGAAAGCTATTGGACAAGGCCGAAAGCGCCCTCGCGATAAGGGACTTCTCCAAGGCAAGTGAGCTTACTGCAGATGCACGTGGCCTCCTCGAAGAAATGTTCAAGCAGAAGGGAATGACTCTTCTTGAAAGCCTTGAAGCTGGCATAGAAATAGGAACAGTAATGGGTGAGACGACAGATGAACTCGAAAGAAGGCTGGAAATTGTGAGGACATCAATTCAAGAATTGAACTTCGACGAGCTAGTGAAGATCACGGAGGAAGTCGCTTCCGAGGTCTCCGGACTGACAGACTCAGCATTCTCATATGTCAAGGAGAAGGTAGTGGAGGCGAGGAAGGCAGGGGTCAGAATTGAGGAGATGAGAGACCTCCTGAAGAAGGCCAAGATAGCCATAGGAACTGAGAGCTTTTCTGAAGCCCTGAGCTCGCTGGTAGAATGCAACAGAATCGTGGATGAACTGCTTGAAAGACATAAAGAGACCTACAATGCGATATCCTCATCGGCTGCTCTCGTTGGTGAAGCTAGAAAGAAGAAAATGGACGTTTCGAAAGCACTCAGGATTCTGCTCGCAGCAAAAAAGGCATTCGAAGGTCAGGACTATGAAAAGGCCCTTGACCTCGCAACTAGGAGCCGAAAGGAAGTCGAGAAGCTCATGGTTCTATACTCGTCTGCGGAGAAGATCGCTACCGTTAACGAGAGAATTGAGCTCGCGCAAGAGCTTGGAATAGACGTTGCTGGAATGAATGGTGTCGCCCAAGAGGCAAAGGATGCAATAAAAGAGAAAAGATATGAGGCGGCACTCGAACTTGCAGAGGAGAGCATGTCGGGAATGGAGGAGCTTTTGAGGGAGGGTATTCTCAATATCATTACTTCTACACAATCCCTCTCGACAGAGTCCCGCGAAGTAGGCATTCACACCGAAAGCGTCGATGAGAGTCTCTCAGAAGCGAGAAACTTGCTTGATGCGGGTGAATATGAGACATCTGCTGAGCTTGCAACTCAATCGAGGGACACGCTTACAGAAATACGTGGAAAACTCCATGAGGCAGCAAACAAGGTCAAGGAGGCGAGAACCGCCCTCCATGAAACTGAGAGCATGAATGTAGAAACCCCTGAGTCTAGGAAGTTCCTTGAAAGGGCAGAAAGGAGTCTAGAAACAGGTCGATACGAGGATGTTGTGGAATCCTCCGAAGAATGCCTGAGAAACTTGGAGGTCGAGAGGGACAGCTATATCACTGACTTGATAAACTCTTTCATCGAGGTCATCAAGAAGGCCAAGAAGGAGGGGGTGGATACAAAATCTGCAGAACAACTCATCGCGAAGGCAAAGAACTACTTCCGATCCAAGGAATACAAAGAGGCAATCGAATACGCAATGAAGAGTGAGAGCGAGGTAGAAAGAGTCGGTCTGCAACAGGATATGGCTCGGAAGGCAATCACCACAGCGAGAAAGAAAATGGAAGGTTTCCCCGTCACAATTCAGTCTGCTGAGGACCTCCTCCGTGAAGCTGAAGAATGCTTCTCTAATGGTGACTATCCCAAGGCTCTCGATCTGAGCCTGAAAAGCGGGGACGTGTTCCACGAGTCAGTTGAGGCCTACGAGCATGCAAAGAAGGCGTTGGACCATGCACAGAAGATGCACGACACGGTAGTTTCTATCGGAGCGGACAGCTCCGAAGTGGAAAAAATGCTCAAAGAGGCCAAGTCTGCACTCGAGTCTGGAAACATGGAAGCCGCTGGAGAAGCAGCTGATCAATGTTGCCAGTGGGCGATAGGAGTATGCGAATCCCATCTCCTTGAAGTAGCGGCCAAAACTGTGGAAAACATTGACCTTGCTGAAGAGCTTGGGCTGGAAAGCAGCTTGTCCAGACACAAGATAGGAGAGGCCAAAGCGCTGATCAAGAACAAGGATTTTGAGAGAGCAAGAGATCTCATCGAGTCCGCTCGAGAGGAAATCGATAACAGCCTCTCTCAAGTTGCAGTGCAGGTAATAGAGAATTCCGAGAGTGCAGTGCAGTATGCCAAGAAAATAGGAGCGGATGTCAAGGAGAGTGAGGAGCTGATCCAGTCATCCAAGAGCGCTCTCGAACAGAGGAGCTTTCAAGAGGCTCTCGATTTGGCGGAGGAGGCTGTTGAGAAGGTCGAATCAACTAGAAAACTCGAGAAAGAGTTCATCGATTTGACGTACAAGGCGGACAGCATAATCGGATCGGCGAAGAGATTTGGAATAGACATCAAGGAGGCCGAGAAGCTTCTTTTGAAGGCTCTAGATGTGAAGAATGAGAATGTCAAAGAGGCCATTGAATATGCAAGGCAGTCTCTTGACCTAGCGAGCGGAGCTATAGACGGATTCGCTCCCTCGATGACCGCAGAAATAGATGTCGAGAGAGCCAATCTCGATGAATGGGTGGATGCAAGACTTACTCTCCGCAACGATGGAAAGACGCTCGCCAACAACATAAGCGTACGGATGCTGGGGGATGCTGAAACGAAGGGTCTGAAGGAAATCGAGAGCATAAGAGCAGGCGGCTCGGAGAGTATCCCATTCAGGCTGATGATGACCGCAGCGGGAACTGTTCCCCTCGCGATAAAGGTGATTTCTCACAGAGTTCTTGATGATTCTGAATATGTTCAGGAAAGCATAGCTCAGGTTGAGGTTGCTGAGACTCCGGGAAAGGAAAAGAGAGAGGACATAATCAAGATGGTTGCGGAGAAGGAGTCGAAGTGTGGGATCTGCCGTGGAAAGATAAAGAAGGGGTTCCCGATGGTTGTCTGTCCTTGTGGGCAGGAGTTTCACGATACTTGTGCAGGAAGAACCAAGGAATGCCCCGCCTGCGGAGCGTCCCTGACATAACTACAACAACTTCCCCGCTTTTTTTTCAACTTCTTTATGAATCACTCCTTCTTCCATGAGGCCCAAAACACGTTCCACATCAGGAGTCAGAGGCCTGTCATCTGATAGATGTTCAACCACTCGTCTGATAGCATTGTGCGCTGCATACACACCATTTCCCGGCCTTAAAGGTTTGAGAAAATCAAGGCCCTGAGCAGCACAAAGAAGCTCAAGAGAGATTATCATCTTGGAATTTTCCAACGCCGAAGCAGCCTTTCGGGCAGCCCAGAGCCCCATGCTTACGTAATCCTCCTGACCCGCTGATGTGGGAATGGAATCTGCTGAGGCGGGATGAGCAAGCACCTTGTTCTCAGAAGCAAGTGCAGCCGCGGTGTACTGGGCCATCATGAAACCCGAATGCGCTCCACTCTTTTTGGTAAGGAAGGGAGGCAGACCACTCAGATGAGAATCCACAAGCCTTGCAATTCTTCTTTCCGAAAAGGCTCCAAGGACACACAAAGCTAGAGAGAGATGGTCCATTGCCATTGCAACTGGTTGCCCGTGGAAGTTGCCACACGAAAGGCTTTCTCCCGTCTCCGGGAAGATTAGGGGATTATCCGTTGCTGAGTTTATTTCAGTCTCTATGATTTTTCTTGCATAATCAACAGCGTCAATCACAGATCCAATGACCTGGGGAATACAACGAATCGTATACGCATCTTGCACTTTAGGACAGTCTTTGTGGGATGGAATTATCTCGCTTCCCTTGAGGAGTTTGAGCATATTTCTCGCACATTTGACTTGTCCTCTATGAGGTCTGAGTTTTCCAAGCCTCCTGTCGAAGGGCTGGGGCGAGGATTTCAGTGCTTCGAAGCTCATGGAGGCAGCCACTTGCGCCATTTTGAGGAGGCTTAGCGAATCTAGAATGACTAGCGAGGCAATGCCTGTCATCACCGAAGTGCCGTTTATAAGTGCGACACCCTCTTTCTGTTCAAGACGAAGGAGCCTTACTTTTGCTCTTTTCATACCAACACTTCCGTCCAGAATCTTGCCATTATAAGAACAACGTCCTTCTCCCATAAGAACCGCTGCGATATGGGCCAACTGGGCTAGATCACCACTCGCACCAACAGACCCTATCTTGGGAACAACAGGATGGACTTTCTTGTTGAGCATGTCTAGTAGTGTCTTGACTAGTTGAACACGGACACCGGAATGACCCTTGGCAAGGCTGTTTGCTCTAAGGAGCATGCTAGCTCTGACGTACTCTTCTTCAAGATTCTCTCCGACTCCCGCACAATGGCTCCTTATGAGATTCCTCTGAAGATCGAGAAGTTCTTTGTCGGATACGACCACATTGACCAGTTCGCCGAGTCCGGTCTTTATTCCATACGCCAATCCGTCGGACTTGAGGATTTCGAGTACCGTCCTTTTGGATTTCTCCATTCTTTGTTCAGCTTCACGGGAGAGCCTAACTCTTTCATAATCCCTGGAAACACGAACGACATCCTCTATTGTGAGGGACTCTCCATCCACTACAATCAAGGAACCACCTTCTGATGAGATACCGTTCCAACTATTATTTACCTTTCCGTGGATAACTTCCCGAGGAGGAAACCCTCCTCTTCGAAACCTTAATGAAGAGCATTACTCTTTCATTCCAGTCGTGCAAATCGTATTCCTGGGAACTGGTGGAAGTTGGCCCTCCCCATGTAGGAATGTAACTTCAGTCGCAATCAAGAGGGGCAAAGAGATTATTCTTTTTGACTGTGGAGAGGGTACTCAGAGGCAGTTCATGATGTCTAGCCTTTCATTCATGCAAGTTCAAAAGATATTCATAACTCATTTTCACGGAGACCATTTTCTCGGGCTCCCGGGACTTATCCAAAGCATGACATTGAACGATAGGACAGAACCCTTGCATATCTGGGGACCAAAAGGCATAGAGAGGCTCACCGAAGTTCTTTTGGGAATAGGTTACTTCAACCCCGGTTTCGATGTCTATGTGGAGGAAATGAGACACGGGTCTACCGTTGTTTTTTCAGATTACTATGTCAAGAGCATTGAGATGGAGCATAACGTTCCAACCATCGGATTCATACTTCAAGAGCGGGAAAGACCTGGTAGGTTCAACCGCGAGAAAGCTGAGGAACTCGGCCTACCCGAAGGCCCCCTCTATGGCAAATTGCAGAGAGGAGAAACGGTGGAATATGGAGGGAGAAGAATAACGCCTGAGATGATTCTCGGCGAAAAAAGGGCGGGAAGAAAAATCGCCTACTCAGGAGACACTCTTCCCTCAGGCGATTTTGTGGATGCCGCAAGGGACTGCGACGTTCTTATCCACGATGCTACAACCGACGCCAACCTCGAAAAGAAAGCGAATGAGTTCGGGCACTCATCCTCCCGCCAAGCCGCTCAAATTGCAAGAGAGTGCTGTGCTAAGGTGCTCTTCCTGATACATATAAGCCCGAGATACGAGGATGTGTCTACGCTGGAAAGTGATGCAAGAGAGATATTCAATAATTCTCGGGTCCCAAACGATTTTGACGAATACATAGTGCAATACAGAGACTAGCTGACAGCATCGTTTCAAGCACCTCCTTGATGTTACAGTGAACCCAACATTCTCTCTGATTTCGTTGCTGCAAACTGATGGCCCCGAAACGCGCTGTAAGACCGAAAGGGATAAATTAGGGGCTGAGCTTTAAGTTCACTTCACGGGGAGGTACCGCATGGAACGAAACATCTGCGTTGAGCAGGCGAATCAGAAACCCATGGAGGATACAAAGATAGAAATCGTGGAAAGAAAGGGAATCGGCCATCCCGACAGCATCGCAGATGGGCTCGCAGAATCGGTGAGTAGAACACTCTGTAAGCTGTATTTGGAGAGGTACGATAGAATTCTTCATCACAATACCGATGAGACGCAGATTGTTGGCGGTCAGTCAGCTCCCAAATTTGGCGGTGGAACGGTTCTCGAACCAGCCTATATCCTCTTGGTGGGAAGGGCCACTACTGAAGTGAATGGTGAGAGGCTCCCCTACAGATCAAGATCTATAAAGGCGGCCCGAGACTATCTCGAATCCTCCTGTCCTCATCTAGACATTGATATGGATGTGATGATAGACTGCAGAATAGGCCAAGGTTCCGCGGATTTGAGGGGTCTCTATGAAACACAGAAGCTCCTTGCCAATGATACGTCCCTTGGAGTGGGATATGCGCCTTTGAGCGAAACCGAGGTAATCACATACGAGACGGAAAACCTCATCAACGGTCCGCTAAAATCGGAGATTCCAGAAGTGGGGGAAGATGTAAAGATTATGACAACAAGGGTGGACGACGTAATCAACCTGACCGTGGCAGCGGCAATAGTTGACCGTCTGGTTCCGGACAAGTCGCACTATATCAATGTTATCGAGGAACTGAAAGAGAAGATACTTCAAAACGCCCTCAAGAGGACAACTAGAAAAGTTCATGTGGACATAAACACCGGCGATAATTATGATGATGGAATTTTCTATCTCACGGTGACGGGACTCTCATTTGAAAATGGCGACGATGGATCTGTGGGCAGAGGAAATAGAGCAAACGGACTCATTACGCCTTTCAGACCCATGAGTATGGAGGCGACCGCCGGAAAAAACCCGGTTACTCACGTTGGAAAACTCTACAATCTTCTGACTCTTAGGATTGCCGATGATATCGTGAAAGCGGGAGGCGGTGATGTGATAGAGACCTTTGTTAGGATGGTTTCTCAAATCGGGAAGCCAATAGACGACCCTCAAGCAGCAAGTGTCCAGCTCGTGATGGCTAAGGATGCTCCTCTGAGTGGGATTAAGTCCGAAGCGGAAGCCATAACCAATGAATGGCTTGCAAACATCTCGAGAATCACGGATCTCGTCGTTAGCGGAGAGGTGACTGTCTTCTAGGTAAGAGCAAGACGAGATTTGGGCAATAGTGAGATTGCTGGGCATCCAACTGGGAAAGGATTATAAGCGAATCATCGTATTTTAAGGCCTGTTGGCTGTGAAAATGACGGAGCTACTGACCGAACTGCATGAAAAGAGGAATGAAAAAAACCTCGAAGCTGAGAGGCACAAGAGAAGACGGGACGAGCTCAATGAAAAAACCAAGAAATGGGTGGAGAAGAGAGATGAGCTGAATGCCGAAGTGAGAGAGCTAATCGATGAAGCTGCAAAACATAGAGAAGAGAGAGATAGACTCAATCTTGAAGTCAAAATGGCAAAAGAGGAGAGAGACAAGCTCAACCGCAATGTCAGTAAGATAATGGAGAGGATTAACAGACTGAAAAGGAAGTACACGCCAAGAGGAAAAGTGCCACTCGATAGACTGAAGAGGGATTTGAGAGACCTAGAATTTCGGCAGATGACCTCAGTTCTAAAAATAGACAAGGAAAGGGAGCTTGTGGAGGCTCTTTCGGAAGTGAAGAACGAGATTGACAAGAGGGAAAGGCAACTGGAGAAAGTGGAGGAAATTCGAGAGGCCGTACAAGAACTCGAGAAGAGAAGGTTGGAAGCGGAAGAATGTCACAGGAAGGTTGGGGAACTTGCTGATGTCGCACAGGAAGAGCATGACAAGATGATGGCTCTTTACGAAAAAAGCGATCTAGTCAGAAAGAAGGCAGATGCTGCACAGGAGCGATTCATTAGAACCAAGATGATGGCTGATGAGGAGCACAAGAAACATATAGCCCTCATCAGGGAGGTTCATGACTTTGACAAGATGATTAGTGGGATGAGACGAAAAGAGGAAAGAGCAAGAATAATCAAAGATGAGACGATTGCAAAAAGGGAAGCTGAGGAGATCTATGACCGCTTCAAGAAAGGAGAGAAGCTCAGTACTGAAGATTTGATGACACTGCAGAAGTCTGGGTACATTTAGAGTTTGCTCGTCGATTTTCAAGAAAGCTTTAAATATGGGTGAAAGAATATATCGCATGGGGAGTTTTGGGCTAGTTCGTTAGAGTGCATCCCATCCCTTCTGACAAGGCTAGCCCTCCCTTTTCTATTTTTTTTCATTTGCCAGTAGTGTTGGAACTAGCCTTTCCTCGTCCTCCTCAGATAGGCAACCATTGGGTTATCGGAAATCCTGAGGTTCATTTCATTCCCAAATAGCGAGGAAGTTACGTACGAAATGGCAGAGTGACCAAGAAACTCAGAAAAGAAGCCAGTGGAATCTTAATATACACTCTACTGTATCTTGTCAAGTATGAGCTTCGAGAGGTTTGGCACCTCACTCAGAAATGCATTGAAGAAAGTCTTCTCTGCATCTCATCTTGACAGGAATGTCATAAAGGAGGTAGCAAGGGATATTCAGCGGGCCCTTCTTCGAGCAGACGTGAATGTGAAACTGACCCTGGAACTCTCAAGAACGCTCGAGCAAAGAGCACTCAAGGAGAAACCTCCCGCTGGAATGAGTGCCAGGGAACATGTTGCCAGAATCATCTACGAAGAGCTCGTCAATATCCTGGGCGAGGCAAAGGAACTTAAACTCCAGAAGCAGAGATTGCTGCTGATTGGTCTGTATGGCCAGGGCAAAACAACAACAGCGGGAAAAATGGCAAGATACTTCCAAAAGAGGGGATTGAAGGTTGCAGTAATCGCAGGTGATGTCCACAGGCCTGCCGCATACGAACAGCTGTCTCAGATAGCTGAGATCATAAATGTACCCATTTATGGCAATCCGGAGGAGAAGAGAGCGGAAAGAATAGTCAAAGAGGGTTTGAGACGCTTCGAGGATTTCGATGTTGTCATAGTGGATACAAGCGGAAGGCACTCCCTCGAGGATGACTTAATAGAAGAGATCAAGAGAGTATCGCAGGTCACCAATCCCACTGAAACTGTTCTCGTACTCGATGCAACAATGGGCCAGCAAGCGGGTCCTCAGGCAAAGGCCTTTCACGATGCCGTGGGTGTAACTTCTGTAGTTCTTGCAAAGCTCGATGGCTCAGCAAAAGGCGGCGGTGCTCTCAGTGCCATTTCAGAAACAGGAGCTTCGATTGTCTTCATCGGGACAGGCGAGAAGATTGATGACTTGGAGAAATTTGACCCTCAGAGATTTATCTCACGTCTCTTGGGAATGGGGGATCTCAAGCTTCTGCTGGAGAGGGCTCAGGAGGTAATGGACGAAGATAAAGCAAAAGAAACGGTCAAGAGGATGATGGGGGGAAGATTTACACTCAAAGATATGTACAGCCAGATGGAGATGCTCAGCGGCATGGGCCCGCTGAGAAAACTAATGAGCCTCATGCCTGGAATGCCTGGAAGACTGAGTGATGAGGAACTTGAAATCGCTCAAACCAGACTGCGGAAATTCAGGTACATAATGGATTCCATGACAGACGAGGAGATGACCAATCCCAGGATCGTAAAAGGAAGTCGTATAGCAAGAATAGCCAGAGGGAGCGGGACCTCCCCCAAAGACGTGAGGGAACTCTTGAAGCAGTACGGAATGTCTCGGAAAGCGATCAAGGGACTGGCTGGAAACCGCAAAATGAGAAGGCAAATAATGAAACAACTGAAATCCGCTGATTTTGATATGACATTCTAGTTATTCGCTTTCGATCCTGGGAGCGAGAAGATAGTGCACTTCTCCCTTCCCGCCGGAAACGTTGAACTCCATTTTGACTGGGTAATCGGTCCCCAAGAACATTGTAATTGATTCGGCTGTGGAAACTGCCTTGACCATATTGGAGAAATAGTCGAGCGGGAATAGCGAACGGACGGTCTCCTTGCAATCCAGCGACTCAAGCAGATCCTTTGGCAACTTCAGGTTAACGGAATCCGTATCCCCTTCCGATGTCATTTCGAAGCCGTCTGGCGAACAAATCAGTGCAACATGGTCAGAGACGCTCTCAGACGCCCTGATGCCCTGCCGAAGTTCCTCCGCCCTGACCGTGACCTTGACTGGAAGATTCAAATTGGGAGCTTTTGGATCAGACATACCCGCAGTGTCAACCAATGCCATTCTTCTCGTAATGTTACCTACGCTCATTATCAGACGATTCTTCTCCTCGTCGTAGTCCATGCTGATTACATCTCCAACTTTGGCCAGCCTTAGAACTTCCTTGAACTTGTCCATATCAACGCCCATTTCCTGCTCGTCCGCATTGTACTCCTCAAACGCGTCCTTACTCACGTTCAAATCCAACATCGCTACGTGGGCAGGGTCGACGGCCTTCACGGAAAGGCCTTCCTTGTTCAAGTTGAGCTTGGCCTCGTCCACGAGAGTTGAGATCACGTCCACAACTTCCCTAAGCACTTCTGACTTGGCTTTTGCGTTAAACATGTCCTCCCCCTGATTTGAGAGTTTTATTAGGTAAACAATTTGCCGATTATAAAACTATGCTTAGTCTCTCCTCGCGAAATTGTGAAGTCTTGAACGGATTGGAATATTGGAGCCCGTTGCTCCAAGTCAGAATCTCTTTCCCGAGAATCATCCGTTGAATCTGAAGAAGACCTCGTCATGGCTTCTCACGGAACAAGTTGCCCCTCTTCCCGCCTCCTTGCGGCCTCCGGCTCTTGCACTTGAAACCCTGGACATTTAGAGTAAGAGCACTCCAGAGAACGGGCAAAGAAGGGGGTGCCACCAAAAATACTTATAGCTGGCAACCCAATAACTTGAGTACGAGGAAAATGAGGGGGGCCTAATGAAGAAAGTCTCTATCCTTTTAGCGATGTCAATCCTTCTCTTGGCAGGGATTCAGACATACGATTGGGAGTCCTCGGACCCGATCTACAACGGATTCCAGAATGATACGGTTCTTTACAGGTACGACGCGAACAGAACCGGAAAAGCGCCCTTTGTCAGCGATATAGTAGAGCCTCGAGTGAGATGGGTCTTTGACTCGAGCGGTGATATAATATCCTCACCCCTGATTGCAGACGTGAACGAGGACGGCAGATACGAGGTAATCGTTGCAGCTGACAATGGCGAGCTTTATGTCATCGACGAGAACGGTTCTTTCCTCTATGGGACCTCCTTTCATCCTGCAGTTCCGATGATGCCAGCTGCAGCAGATGTTGACGGTGACGGGAAATTCGAAATCATGGCGGGCCAGGGAACTCATGGCTATGGAGGTTCCCTAGACATTTATGCTCTCAATGGTGAGGACCTTACACTCATATGGAATTATACCTCCACTTCCACTTCTGAGCACGGGTTCTTCGCCTCTCCAATGTTCCACGATTCCAATGGCGATGGAATCCTGGATGTTCTCGTGGGGAGCATGGATGACTATTTCTATGCATTCAATGGCCACAATGGAAGCATAATATGGAAGAGTCCAAAGGGTCTCCACTATATCCGGACGACTTCACCTATGGATGACATTGATAATGACGGCTACCAGGAAATCGTCGGACTTGACAACGCGGCCTCAATACGTCTCTACGATGCTGATACCGGATCCATCGAATGGGAGAAGCAACTCGGCTATGGAGTTGGGTCTTCACCTCTGATTGCTGATTTTGATGGCGATGGGTTTGGTGAGATATCCTGTTTCATGGTCATCTCTGGCGGAATCTCGGTTCTGAACCATGATGGTTCAGTTCTCTGGAATGACACTTCGAAGAGTGACTTCTACTCATCTCCAACAATTGCACACATAGATGCTGATGATCTTCCCGACCTTATCGGAGGAGATTATTGGAATCACACAATTCTGGCTTATCGCGGCATCGACGGAACTCTCCTATGGGAGACTGTTCTCCCGAACAATACGAGAGCACAAAGTTCACTGGTCACTGCAGACATCGATGGCGATGGTGAAGAAGAAGTTCTGGCTATGGGGAAAGAAAGAGATTTGTTCTCAATCGATGTCAGAACGGGTGTCATTGAGTGGACATTCAATATCGAGAGACCTTTCGGCCAACCGACCGTTTGGGATCTCGACCAAGATGGTATCGCAGAGATAGTGGTGAGCGCACGTGGAGGAAAGGTCTATGTCCTGGAGCAAACGCCTCCTGCAAGATTCTCACCAAGGACCATCGGTTATTGGAAACACCAGTGTCGGATAGGTGAGCCTAGGGAGGAGCATCCGGGGATAACCGATCAATTCGTTTCGGCCATTGCGGCGAATTCCTCAGTCTTCAGTGGCATTCGGTCAAAGGAGGAAATATGCGATACTCTCTTGTCCAACCCCAAATCAAACATGACGGGAAAGGCGCTCAAACAGCTGATGGCGCTTTGGCTGAACGTCGTGTCTGGCCATGTTGATAGCTCAGTAGAAATCGACCTTGGAAACTTGACATCTGCAAGCACGGTGGAAGAAGCGATTGCTGAAATAGAAGCCATCCTCCTCTACAGCACCCAGAAATCCGAGCTAGAAAGAGCTAAGAACATAGCAGATTCCCTCAACAATGGCTACAGAGGCTAGAACTCTCTCCACGTATATCCGCACTTTGTACATCTGTATATTCGAGTCTCAGGCTCATCAGAAGCGCGCGTCTGACGAAGTTTCCAGAAGGCCTCATTATTCCGACACCCGGGGCACTCAATCCGAGTCTTTGGGAGGGTTTCAATGATATCGTCCAAGACAAGCGTATCCATCTTCTCCTTTCTTCTAGTTCTAACGACTTGACGGTCATCCTCCTCTCCTACTCTCCGGGAGTACTCGCACTTTGAATTGCTACAGACGAGCTCTCCTTCCTGTGGATACATTAGCGACTGACATCGAGGGCAAAAGAGGGACATCTTCGCGTCATAGGGAGAATTTGGATAAAAAGCTTTTGTGAGTGATTAGCGATAGTTCCTAAGTGCCCTTTCTGCTAGCTTCTTACCGATTTTCTCTTGGTCTTTACTTGCAGTTCGTTTCTTCTGTTCCTTCCTCTTGGTTTTGGATGACTTGCTCTGCTTCGAGGAAGTCTGTGAGATCTTCTGTGAATCGCGGGCTCTATATGCTGAGGCAACGGGAATTTTCTTCAACGAGCTAAGAGACTCTGGATGGATGGCATACCATCCTACAGGTCTAGAGGAGGATGAGCTCGAAAAGACCGCACGATGAGGAGATGTTGAAACTGTGGCAGGTATTCCCGCACTTACAAACTCGATCTCTTCTCTTCGCTGGTAGGAAACGATTCCGCCAATGTATGCAAAGATCACCGTCACAAGAAAACCATTTAGCCCCAGATGAAGCGTAGAACTCAATGTCGCCACGAACGTCGCAACGTAGATTGTGGCGAAATCGATATAAGGGGCCAAAACTGGGAAATGGGCAGATATTCCCGATCCAATGTAGGAAGGAAGAGTTGCTATGTACGATATCTCATTCGTAAATATCCCATGATTAGCCATGGCGATTACTCCAACAAAAATGGCAACAGGGATAAACGCTGCAAACGCACCTCTCCAGGGTCCGCCTGCCCGCCTCCCCCCAACATAACCAGCAATCATCTGTCCAAATGTCGGCATCCACCAAAGAAGAAGAGACAGACCAAATGTGTACCGCACAGCACTCCAAAAGCCATAAGGAGAGCGACGCCCCAGTCCTCCACGGCGAGAAAGCGCTTGTCTCCGCTCGACAGTCAGAACTCCTGCATCCATCAGCTTTCTAGTGGTTTTGTCTACTGTCTTCGTCCTTTTCCTATTCCATCGATTCATTCCCATCCCTAACAAGGTTGGTCGGACTATTGTCCGACAATATGGTTAATACGGTAGGACATATAAGAGTATTTCGGAACCTCTCGTT
>JBHIFI010000008.1:0-39994 GCA_046761005.1 Thermoplasmata archaeon | reverse complement strand
TCCCCCGTGCCGTTTCCATTAAGGTCCCAGCAGGCAATACCATCGGTGCCATCAGTCCCTGGGAGTCCTTGCGGTCCCGTCGGTCCCGTCGCTCCAGTTGGTCCCTCACCGCCTTCCGGCCCCTGTTCGCCTTGCGGTCCCTCAGGACCAACAGGTCCGGGGAATGCCACCATTCCAACCAGGGCCAATGCCAGCGCGATGACTGCGATGACCAGAGCAGCGGTCGGAGTGGTCCCCCTCGCAGGTGGAGGGGCCGCAACTGCCGCTGGCGGCGGTGCAGCTTCACTATATGGCTCACTACCAATCCTCTGTGGTTCATCCATACTACAACATCCTCCTCTACTAAGGCAGATTAAATTACCTTATTCCATAAAAGAGTTGCGGTGGTTATTGACGAAACATTGGTTGTTGTGAGCGGACCTCTGACAGATGTGCCCGTTTTGATTACGTTTGTCAATGCCGCTTTGAGGACCAAACGGAAGTCTTGCATTGATGATTGTAGTCCTAGAATAATCAGAATGAATAGGAGAAAAAAGGAACCCGAAGTTTTGTTTGCCTATGTAGGGAAATCATGCAGAAGCCATATGCAATCAATATACAATTAATCAAGGGTGGAAAGCCGTAAGCGCAGGAAAGAACCCAGGAGATGAGGTTGAAGATAGTGCCACCAAAGTGCTTCTAGAAATCGGACTGAGCCCGAATGGCAAGCTGAAACTTCCTATTCCGGACCTGGCAAAGCAAGTATCCTTGGTCGTAACCATGGGTTTCATAGATGATTGCCCGTTTATTCCCAAGAAAAGAACATAACCTGGGAAATCGAGGGTCCAAAAGGAAAGGAACATCACAGATATCTAGCGGTCCGCGATGAAATATACAACAGGATGGTATATCCACTAAAGCACTTGAGTCTAGAGCATTGAAAGCAATCCCCTTCTACTCTTGTAAACGGTCAAACCAAAACGAGGGTTATCCTGCGAGATTGGGCAAAACGTGTATATGAAGCGTTGAGGTCGGAGTATCCTTCCTTCAAAACGGGGAGCTGATTGTTCGACGATTGGAGAGCAGATTGAGGGGTCTGATCGAGAAAAAGAGAATGGGCCCAGAGAGATTCGAACTCTCGACCTCCCGGTTTCTGGAGTTCTTGAGAGAACCATATCAGCCGGGTGCTCCAACCAGGCTAAGCTATGGGCCCGCTCCAGTGCGATATCTGTGAGTTAATTTAAAAGTTGTGCAATTGATAATGATAATAATCATTGATAAGAACGAGACAGAAAGGTTTTTATCAATTCCATCTGATTTGATGGCAGTGATGTGATGGACGTTCTGGAGGCTATGAAGGAGAGGAAGAGCGTAAGGAAGTACAAACCCATGCCTCTTTCTGCACAACAAATACAAAAGATCTTCAACGCCGTCAGAATGGCTCCATCCGTTGACAACTTGCAGCCATGGAGATTCATCATAGTCAATGATGAAGATCTCAAGAGAAGCCTGGCTGCAGCCTCAAGCAACCAGAAGTGGATTGCCGAGGCACCTTTAGTTGTGGTGGCCTGTGGGTTGTTGGATGAGGCACAGGGCATGATCGGGGGCTTCATGAACAGCTATCCCGTCGATGTGGCTCTAGCAATGGCTTACCTGACCTTGGCGGCTCATAATGAAGGTCTGGGAACTTGCTGGGTGAATGCCTTCAATGAGGAGAAAGTCAGGTCAGTTGTAGGCGCGCCCCTGGATGTCAAGGTCGTTGCTTTGACGCCCCTTGGAGTGCCCGATGGGGACCCAGAACCATCTGGGAGGAAGCACCTGAACGAGATAGTGTGCTATAACAAGTATGAATAAGCCTCAGAGAGACAGAAAATGATACCCAAGGCCAGGATGAGCGATCAGAAGCTGTACTGCTCCTTCTGCGGGGCGGAAGTGAGAGAGGAAGAGATAAGTTGCAGCAGTTGTGGTTCTGACTTTAGGGACGAATTCGAGGCCTTTCGCTGCCCATCTTGCCTATCCCTCCTTCAGACTGGCCTCAATGAGTGTCCAAATTGTGGTGCAACTATAGAGCCCCTGGATATCGAGATCCCCCGCGAGGACCGAAAGCAGGAAGAGGATTTTCTGAGGGAACTCGTCGAGAGCACCTCTCTTGCTGACACATCTCACAGAATATGGGAGTTGGCTGAGCCCTTCCAAAAAGTCATCAGGTTGAGGAGAAAGAAGCTTGAGCAAATGAATGCCCTTCTCGAGTCCGCTCAAAGAAGGATACATGAACTGGAAAGCTCAACGAGTGAAGTAGAGATTATGGAGAAGGCGGAGCTGGAGAGACAGGTGGCCCAGCTATCGGAGGAGAGAAATGAAATCCTGGAGATTGAAAGAGGAATCATCGAAATGGAAAAGATCTACAGAAATCTGCTCTCCTTGCAAGAGACGGAGCTTAAGAGAAAGGAGGATAATCTGAAGCTGCGACTCGAGGTCTTCAAAAAGGAAATCGAGAGGAGAGACAAGGAGAAAAAGAGGCTTCTCGAAAGGGAAAGCTCCTTGGAAGAGAGGGAGACTTCCCTGGATCAAAGAGACGAGGAATTGAGAAAGAAAGAGGAAGCTCTAGAGAGGCGAATAGAAGAGGTCGAGAGGACAGAGCAGCGCATTGCAGAGGAAGTCGAAGCTCGTTTGGCCGATTCTGGAAAAAGTACAGAGCAGCAACTCTCAAAGCTTCGAGATGTTGCGGATCAGGATTACCTACGGGAAGAGGAGGAAAAAAGGAAATACTTGAAGAGGCGGATTGAGGAGCTTAAGAATGAGATGGCAAGGATGGTCAAAGCCAAGGAGGTTCTGGAGGAGCAGAACCGTCAGCTTTCCGACCAGAATCATGAGGTGAAACATGTGCTCAAGAAACTCGATTCTCTTCTCGGAGAGTTACCTGATAATGTCATACAACAGTTTGCCAAGTCAAAGGATTTCGAGAAATATGAGAAAGTACTGGAAAGTTGCGAAGGGTAGGTATTAGATGGGACTTAGAGAAAGAGCAAAAGAGATGCTTTCTGAAGGGGTTGAAGCGAAAGAGGTTGATGTCTACGACGAGACTGAGGAGCTCAAAGAAGAGATTGAAAGATTGAGACAAGAGCTGAAGTCCACCAAAGATGAAATTGACACCCTTCGGGAGGATGTGAAGGAGAGAGAGAAGACGATTTCTGAGCGGGAAAAACGGATTGATGAAGTGGAAAGTCAGCTTTCTGCGACCAAGAAGGAACTCAAGAAGGCTGAGAAAGGTGCCAAGCAGCTCGTAGAAAAAGGAAAGAAGGTGTCTGAGGAAGAAGTCAAAGGGCTGAAAGCTGATCTGAGGAACACGAGGGCAGATTTGAAAAAACTGGAGGAGGAACTCGAATCGACACAGGAGGAGCTGAAGCTCAAGGTCAAGGAGGCGAAAAAAGCAGGAAAGCTCAAGAAGCAAACGGGGGACCTGCAAAGAGAGATTGAGACGCTTAGAGATGAACGGGAACAGTTGAAAGAATCCATTGCCGAGCTCGAAAAGCGGGAGTCTGAGTCACAGGCCGAAATTGAGTCCAGGGAGAAAAAAATCAAGGAACTGGAAAAGGAGATGAAGGAGACAAGGAAGGAATTCGAGTCCTTCGAAAAACAATCCAAATCCCTTGAAAGGAAGAAGAAGACCCTTAACAGGAGGAAAAAAGAAGTTTCGGCGGCCGAGACTGAACTGCAATCCAAGGAACGAGAAATTGTTGAGATGAAACAGTCCCTTGAGGAGAGGGAGAAGGAAATTGAGGGAATGTGGAGGGAGGCAGAGGAAGAGCTCCAAAGGACGAAAGATGAGTTGGCGAGAAAGGATAAGGAACTCTTGGACAAAGAGGCCGTGCTTGCCGAGGAGCGCAAGGATCTGGAAAACATCAGAAGCGGTGTGAGTCTTACAAAAGAAGAGCTTGGTGAAAGAGAAGCTCAGCTTCTCAAGAGATGGGAGGAGGCGAAGGGCAAAATTGAGGAAGTCGAACGTCGCGAGTCGATGCTCAAAGAGGCGATGAAATCCTTCTCTCAGGAGTCCAAGGAGTTGTCTAGCAAGAAAAGATCGCTCACTTTAAGGGAGACAAACCTCAGGAAGAAGAAGGAGAGTTTTGAGGAAGAAGTGAAGGCATGGAAGGAAGAGAAAAAGGCTATGGCGGCCTGGGAGAGGAAGTTGAAGAAGAGCGTTGAGAGAGAAAGTAGGTCGATCGATCTGAAAAAGGCCGAGTTGGAAGAACGAGAAGATGGCATAGCTGCAAAGGAGAAAGAACTAGGCAACATCCTCAAGAAGCAAGAGGAGGAAAGGAAGAAGCTCGATTTGGAGAATAGGGACATCTTCAAGCGAAAGGAGAAACTCGAAAAGCAAAGGGAGGCACTCTCTGACAAGGAGAGGGAATTGAAGGAAAGAGAGATTCAACTAAGAAAACAGGAAAAAGCCCTGGTATCGAAGGAGAAGATGCTTGAATCAAAGTACTCTGAGCTGCTCGAGAAGGAAGAGGCCGTAGATGTTCAGAGGCAAACTCTCTTGGAAAGAGAGAATAGAGTCAAAAGAATCGAAGCTGAAAGCCAACATCTGCAATCAGTTCTCAAGGACAGGGAAAAGTCCCTCTCTAAGAAGGTCAAAGAACTAGATAAGAAGGACGAAAGGATAGCAAAAAGGGAGAAAAGTCTGCTCGCCAAGGAAGAGGAGTTATCATTCAAGTTCGACGAGATTTCCGAGATCGAAGAATCCTTGATTTCCTACAGAGAGCGGTTCAATCGTAAAGAAGATGAAATGCGAATCAGGGAAAAGGATTTGAAGGATGTGGAATCGCGGCTCATCAAAGAGAGGGAAGAATTGAAAGAGGAAAGAGAGTCCATGGGTGAGCGTGAATCCGCTATCGTGAAGAACGAGGAGGAAGTTAACACCAAACTCTCTGACATCAAGAAGAGGGAGAAGGCCCTCCAAAAGGAAGCTAGGAAACTGGAAAAGAAGAGATTAGCGCTTGAGAAGGGATTCAAAGATTTGAACAAGAATATCGACTCTTTTGAGCGAGAAAAGTCGAGGATAGAGAAAAATCTCGAGAAACAGCAGGAAGAGATCGACCAGGAGTTTGCAGAACTCAAGGAAGAAAAGAATCTTATGGAGAACAGGGAAAGAGGACTCAATGTACTGGAGGGAGAGATCGAAGGCAAGAAGCTCGCGACGGATGAGATGGAGAATGAAATGGAAAGAAGAATGGAGAAGTTGAAGTCTGAGGAAGAAGATCTAAAGAAGCGCATGGATTACCTTGAGAGGAGGGAGACAGAGACCTCTGAGTTCGAGGCAGAGTTGCTTACAAGAGAAGATGACGTCAACTCGCGGGAAGCAGATTTGGATAAGAAGAGAGCGGCCCTTGAGGAGCTTGAGAATCATTTGGCGAAGAAGGAAAAGAGAATCTCCAAAGAGAGGCTAAAGCTCGATGGCCTTTGGAAAAATCTGGGAAGAGAAAGTAAACACATGGAAGGCCTCAGAAAGACCACTCTGGAAGAAGAAAAGACGATCGAGGATAAGAGGAAAAAACTCGACGAGAAGGCAGAGAAACTGCTAAAGGCTGAAGCTGACCTCAATCTGAAGATGAAGGATCTCGGGAGCAGGGAGGAAGAACTTCGTGAGGGCATTGAGAAAATAGGAAGAGACCAAGAGGAACTTAGGTCAAGGGCCGAAGAAGTCGAACAGTGGGAGAAAAAGCTCTCCAAGTGGAATGAGAACCTCGAGGAGAAGCAAAATAGTCTGGACAAACGGAGTGTGGAACTTGAGGCAGAAAGAAAGAAGCTGGAGAATATGGAATCAGAGCTGCCAGCGAAGCTCAATACTCTTGAGACTGAGGAAAGAGTTCTTGCGGAGAAATCTCTTGAACTGGAGAGGACTTCGAAGCTAATCGATCAAGAGATGAGCAGATTGGAAGACAAGAGGCACGAACTCGAAGAAAGAGAGAAGGAAATCGCCGAGATGAGGGAGACAGCAGCATCGTTGCTTGAGTACGCTGAATCATTGGTCGAGAATAAGCAGACAAGAATGAATGAGGAGATTGAGGAAGCCCTAGAGGAGCTTGAGATTAGGCAAAAAGAAGTCGACGAAAAGATGAAGGTAGCAGAGGAGGTTCAGGCAAAGAAGGCCGAAGCGGAGGAATCCCTCAATGAACTGAAAGAAAAGGAACAGGAAGCTCTGGCTTTGCAGAAAGAACTCGAGCTCGAGAAGGAATCCCTTCGAAAGGAAAGGAAGAGCATTAACGAAATGCTGACAAGGATTGAGAAGGAGAGCAAGAGCCTTTCGGAGCGTGAGAAGAGACTAAGAGACGAAGTAGAGAAAGCCGTTTCCAAAGAAAAATCCAGATTGGAAAGGGAATCGAAAAGGTTGAGGGAACGGAAGAAGGAATTTGATGAAGCTTTGAAGAAGCGTAGGGCAAAAGAGAAAACGCTGGAAGAGAGGGAGAAGGAAATCTCTGTCCTTGAAGCAGAAAATAGGCGAAGGGAGAGGGAGCTTGTCAAGGCTCAGAAGGAGCTGGAGGCCAGGTCAAAGCGCCTGGAAGATATGAGGGCTAGGCTGTCTAGGATTCTGTGACGCGGCAAATCATCAGTCTTTTATACCTAAAGTGCATTTGACTTTTCTAAAGTGTGCTTGAGGAGGTGGAACCATGGCTCAAAGGGCAAGTTCTCTGCTGATCTCAGTGATGGTGGCAATAGTATTCTTGGCGGGATTCTGTGCTGGATTCTTGATGGCTCCCTCACTTCAGGGGGGCGAGAGAGGAACAGCAGGTATCCTTGTCACAGACGACTTTGGAAGGAGTGTTACTGTTCCACAACCTGTCGAAAGGATTGTCTCGCTTGCTCCTAGCAACACAGAGATTCTCTTTGCGTTGGGACTCGATGATAGAGTGGTTGGTGTCGATCAAGCTTCAGACTACCCTTCCGAGGCTCTTGACAAGACCGTTGTTGGAGGCTATTTTGGTGGCTACAATCTTGAAGTGATCACTATCCTTGATCCTCAATTGATATTAGCATCGTCCATCAACGATGAGCAATTGATTGGAGGACTTGAAAACAGAAGTTTTGCCGTCATTGTCCTTGATGCATCCAACATATCTGGTGTATTCCGAGACATAGAACTTGTGGGTAAGATCACCGAAACTTCCTCAGAAGCAGAGAGACTTATTGCTAACCTGACCAAGAGGGTTGAGAATGTTACCAATTTGACGTTGGACCAGAGTGTCTACACGCCCAAGGTTTACATCGAGCTTGACAACAATCTTTGGACCTATGGTCCAGGATCCTTCGGTGACGACCTAGTCGAGCTTGCTGGGGGAGATAACATCGCTGGAGATTTGGACTCCCCATACGTGAAACTGGACGAGGAATATATCGTATCCTCTGCTCCAGAGGTGATAATCTCGGTCTTCACGCCCATTGATGAGATCAAGTCGAGGCCCGCTTGGTCGGATATTCCCGCAATCCAAAACGATAGGGTATATCCAATTGACGGGGATTTGATTTCTCGTCCTGGTCCAAGAATCGTTGAGGGTCTTGAGGAGCTGGCTCTAGCGATACATCCCGAGCTATTCGAGTCATCGCCATGACTGAAGATTCTGAAGCTGAAGTTGACGTATTCGAAAGGTTTCGCTTGAGACGGGTCTGGCTACTGGCTCTTTTCGCAGCGATGCTAGCCTCGATTTTCTTCTCTCTCGCCTTTGGAACGGTGGGACCCATTGGCCCGGGAATTCCCATAAGATTGAGTTGGGGGGATTTTTTCGACTCGCTACTCGGAAAAGGACCTGCCTCTGATATTTTGATGGATCTACGACTGCCAAGGATTCTGCTTGCTTGTGTTGTCGGAGCAGCCCTTTCCATTTCGGGCGCTGTCATGCAGGCCCTTTTCAGGAATCCTCTTGCAGAGCCATATATCCTCGGCGTCTCCTCAGGTGCGGCTGTGGGCGTCTCTCTAGGTCTCATCTGGGGACTTACTTCCTCACTGCTTTCCACACCAGCGCTCGCATTCTCTGGCGCCCTTATTACTGTCACAGTCGTCTATGGCATATCACAGGTAAGGGGCCGAATCAAGACGGATACTCTTCTTCTTGCTGGTGTTGCGATTGCTTCCTTCCTTACTGCCGTATGCTTCTATATCCTCTACGCCGCAGGGAAGGACAGAGATTTGATCATCTCTTGGATCATGGGCAGCTTTGCCCTTACAACCATCGATGAAGTTCTCATCACTTCTCTAGTTGTAGCGGTTGGGGGTCTTCTGATCTTCCTCTTCGCAAGGGATATGAACGTAATGTTGATGGGCGAGGAAAGTGCAAAACAGCTTGGAGTGAATGCAGATCTGGTCAAAATCGTTGCGCTGGCTACGGCATCTATTCTCGCAGCTATTGCCGTTTCCTTCGTAGGCATCGTGGGATTCGTCGGACTGATAATCCCTCACATAGTTAGAATGACACTCGGTCCCGACAATCGCATTCTGATGCCTGCATGCGCTCTTGCAGGAGGCACCTTTCTTATCTGGATGGATGTTTTGGCGAGGACTGTAGCTGGTGGACAGGAGATTCCCATAGGAATAATCACTGCTTTCTGCGGGGCTCCATTCTTCATATATCTTCTCCGCTCTAGGAAAACGGGTTATACGTATGCTTCTTAGAATCGACGGTATCGAATGTAGCTACGACAGTGTGAAGGTTTTGGAAGATATGACCTTCGACGTGCCCTCTGGAGCGATATTTGGAGTGGTCGGACCGAATGGATCTGGTAAGACGACGCTCATCAGATGCATAAGCAGAGTCCTTGAACCTATGAAGGGCGCTGTTTGGCTGGACAAGGAAAAGCTTTCAGAGATGAGCTTCCGCGATGTGGCCAGAAACCTGGGGGTCGTCCCACAGACCACCCGCCCAAGTTTCGCATTCACCGCCTATGAGATAGTCTCGATGGGTAGGACTCCCTATATAGGTCGTCTTCAGCTGGAGACAAGGGAAGACCACGTGGCGACAAGAGAAGCGATGCTGTCGACTGATTGCTGGCACTTGAGATCGAGGCTCTTCTATGAGCTCAGTGGCGGGGAGCAACAGAGGGTGGTGATTGCAAGGGCACTCGCTCAGAATCCGAGGGTCCTCCTTCTGGACGAACCAACGTCGCATTTGGACCTGGGCTACCAGCTGGAAATCATGGACACGATAGAAAGGCTCGCCAGGGAGAGGAATCTTATTGTCATCGCCATATTCCATGACCTAAGTCTCGCGGCAAGATACTGCAAGAACATTGCCCTTCTCAACAGGGGAAAGGTAGAAGAAGTTGGTGCGACCTTAGATGTTCTGACAAGTGAGAATATTGAGTGGGTGTATGGTGTGAAGGCTGCTGTTGAAAGGAGCCCTTCTACCGGCTTCCTGATCATAACTCCTACAAGCGTCACAGGTACATCAAGAAGCATTCGCAGTGGTGATTGATTGACTTTGCTAAGGGACCTCAGGGAAACCACCAAACTACTAATCCTCTTGGAGATGATTAGGCGAGGACATTCCAAGCTGAAGACGCTTGCAGAAAGATTTGGGATGACTGTTCAGGGAGTCTCCGAGTATATTAAGTTAATGACAGCCGAAGGCCTGATTCATAATATCGGAGGCGTGTTCAAACCCACGAAGAGAGGCGTCCAATTCCT
The DNA here is from genome assembly GCA_046761005.1 of Thermoplasmata archaeon. GTDB lineage: Archaea > Thermoplasmatota > Thermoplasmata > RBG-16-68-12 > JAGMCJ01 > JAGMCJ01. The sequence goes on along the minus strand of JBHIFI010000008.1, from coordinate 30,339 downwards.
TCACGATAGATTCTCCGAGCTCAAGAGATTCATCGAGTCGTCTGCAAGAGATCTCGCTATTATCGATGTCTGTTCAGCTATCGCGGCTTCAGATATCAAAGAGGGCCAAGAAGTAGGACTTGTGATGGAAGGCGGATACTTAAGGGCCCATCCTGGGAGAAAATCCTCCTCTACCGGCCGCGCTCTCTTTTCGGCGAAGAAGGGTCGGGACATTGCTGTGACGGAACTCGACGGCATAGTTAGGCTCAACCCAGGAAGGATATTGATTGGAAGAATTCCAGGAATTAGAAGAGGTGGTAGCAGAAAGGTGAATCTTTCCAAATTGAAAGAGGTGATGGATAGCGAGAGTCCAGATCTAATTGCTATAACTGGTGCCTCTGGAAGGGCGGTCGTGGACTCCGCTGGAATAACGCCTGACATCGAATTTGCGCCCCTGCAGTCCTCGATTGAAGCCGCTGAAAAGGGCTTGGACGTTTTCTATATCTGTACGGAAGAGCACTGCAACGAGGCCATGTCGCAGATCACGGAAAGAAATGCAGATTCCGAGGATGAGATAGCCTTCGAGGTCATTTCTCTGGAAGAATAGATCTTTCAGTGAAGCCTGAGAAAAAGGACGAAAGAGTTAAGTCAAGGCTGGCATTCTTATGGGAGTGGTCTAATGAAGGCTGTCATACTAGCAGCTGGGGAAGGAAGTAGGCTTTGGCCATTCACATATTCCAAGCCAAAGGTCATGATATCCGTAGCGAATAGACCTATCCTGGAGTATGTCGTGAGGTCTTTGGTCTCAAACGGGATGGATGACATCATCGTAGTTGTGGGATACAAGAAAGAGAGAATAATGACATATTTTGAGGATGGTCGCGATTTTGGGGCACACATCGACTATGCGGTTCAAAAGAAGCAACTGGGAACAGCGCATGCACTCCTCTCAGCCAGCAGGAAGATAAAGGGCGACTTTATAGTTCTTCCGGGAGACAATGTGATTGATTCCAATGTGGTAGACGACCTTCTTTCTGCGGATGATGGCCCCTGTGCGCTTATCACTGAGAGCGAAATTCCCTCGAAATACGGTGTTGTTCAGATTCGCAGTGGAAAAGTTGCAGACATTATGGAGAAGCCCGAGGAAATGATTGGTAACCTGATAAGCACTGGTATTTATTGCCTGTCGAGTAATGCACTCAGCATAGTAAGAGCACAATCCAGGAAGGGAATTTATGATCTCACCTCGGCGGTAAGAGAACTCTCAAGCCGTACCGACGTTCTTGCCGTTCCAACGAGCGGGAAATGGATAGATGCCGTGTATCCTTGGGACATCTTGAAAGTCAATGAGACTGTCCTCCGAGACATAGGTGAAGAAAAATCCGGCAAGGTCGAGAAGAACGTTGTGATAAAGGGTCCTGTTCTGATAGGTGAGAAATCTCTGCTCAGATCTGGGAGTTATATTCAGGGCCCGGTTGTAATCGGAAGGGGTTGCGAGATAGGACCTGGGACGGTGGTTTACCCGTCAACGAGCATAGGAGACAATGTTAGAATCTCCGCGAATTCTGTCGTCGAGGAGAGCGTGATCATGGCGGATGCCACTGTAGGTCCTGGGTCGTACCTCTCTCACTGCGTCATAGGCGAGGGAACTCTCCTCAGGTCAAGATACTCTGCGAGCTCATCGATCGCTACGATGGAAATCGAGGGCGAATTTCACAAGGTTTCTGATATTGGATCCTTCGTCGGAGAGGATGTCCTATGTGAGGACGGTGTTGTGGCTTCCCCCGGTTCTATCATTGGAGCAAAATCCAGAGTTGGGGCGATGAAGGTCCTCAAAGGAAGCATCCCCGACAGAAGCGTCGTGGTGTAGAGATGTGTGGAATTGTTGGGTACACGGGCTCTAGAAAGGCCGCTACCCTGCTCTTGGGATCTCTCAAGAGGCTGGAGTACAGAGGATACGACTCAGCTGGAGTTGCTATAGTCGGCAAGAAGCTAAGAATCTACAAGGACAAGGGTGAGATTGACAAGCTCAAGGAAACTTTGCCGAACATCTCTGGCGTCTACGGAATTGCACACACGCGGTGGGCGACCCACGGTCAACCCACAAAGGACAATGCCCATCCATTTTCTGACTGCAAGGGTGAGATCGCCGTGATTCATAACGGCATTATAGAGAACTACCTCGATTTGAAGTGGTCTTTGGAGAAGAAAGGACACAAGTTCTCCTCAGAAACGGATAGCGAGACTTTCGTTCATTTGCTTGAAGAGAATTACGATGGTAGCTTGGAGTCCACCTTCAGAAAGGTTCTTCCAAAGCTGAAGGGTTCCTTCGCTTTTGCCGCCGTTCATTTGTTGGAGAGAGACAAGATCGTTGTGGCTAGGAAGGAAAGTCCACTTGTCCTGGGCATCGGAGAGGGTGAGAATTTTGCCGCATCCGACATCCCAGCCCTTCTCAAAGAGACAGACAGAGTGATAACCTTGCACGACAATGAAATGGCTGTCCTCACTCCCGACTCAGTCACGATGATGACTTTTGACGGGAGGGAAATCTCTCGTCGTCCCGAAAGGATCAAGTGGACCCTGGAAGACGCAGAGCGGGGCGGGTACGAGCATTTCATGCTCAAGGAAATCTTCGAACAACCTCAGGCGGTCCACAACACCCTTCTGGGAAGGGTTGCGAACTTTGACATCAACCGATTCGGGAGGGAGGCTTTTTCATCGATAAAGATAGTGGCATGCGGGACGTCATATCATGCCGCCCTGGCGGGGAAATACATACTTGAGGACATAGCGAAGATTCCCACGGAAGCACAGCTCGCCTCTGAGTACAGATACTCAACTGCTGCCCTCGGTGAGCCTCTTGTAGTCCTAGTCAGTCAAAGCGGTGAGACCGCCGATACTTTGGGCGCAGCGAGAGAGGCCAAGAAAAGAGGACGAAGAACCTTGGCAATAACGAACTATGTGGGAAGTTCAATCACAAGAGAGGTTGATGACCGAATCTATACCCGCGCAGGACTGGAAATCGGCGTTGCAGCCTCCAAGACCTTTTTGACCCAGCTCATCACCCTCTACATACTATCCATTCGTCTTGGACTGGCGAGGAGAACCCTGAGCTATGACGAATCTAGGAAAATGAAGGAAGAACTCAGACTCATGCCCCGAGTGGTTCAAGGTGTGCTTGATGACCACAAAAAGGTCGAGAGTATCGCGAAGAAATACCATAAAGTCAGGGACATGTTTTTCCTGGGTAGAAATGTGAACTATCCAGTAGCTCTCGAGGGAGCACTCAAGATGAAGGAGATTTCCTATATCCATGCGGAAGGCTATCCCGCGGGAGAACTGAAACACGGCCCACTAGCTCTGATAGGAGATGAGACCCCGATAGTCGCCATCACAATCAAGGACCATACGTATGAGAAGATGCTTGGCAATATCAAAGAAGTCAGTGCCAGAAACTCTCCGGTGATTGCAATCGCGTCCGAGGGTGACAGAGAGATAGAGAAGTACGTTGACCATGTCCTCTACATCCCTGAAGTTCCCGCGATGTTCACGCCTATACCCGCAACAGTCGTCCTTCAGCTTCTCGCCTATTATGCTGCCAGAGAGAGGGGTTGTTCCATAGACAAACCCAGACATCTCGCAAAAAGTGTCACCGTGGAGTGACCTCTTCCCTGCTCCAGGAAGCAAGAACTATCGCGAGCATTATGAGCAACCCTCCTGAAACTAATGTTCTACTGATTTGTTCGCCAAGAAATAGTATCGATAGCACGATTGCGAATAGGATTTCAGCGGTGAGAAGAATGGAAGAGACTGTTGCTCCCACCCTCGAAAGTCCGACGACAAAGAGGAAGAGCGCCAGCGCAGTACAGATCAATCCCAAGTATAGTATGCCCATCCAGCCTTCTGTCGATATTCCCATAAAAGGATAGAATGCCAAAAGGGGAGAGAGAATAGCAGCAGTCTCGACGACGACCACCATTGAGAGGTCCACAATCCTATGACTTCCCAAGCACTTCTTGGTAAGAACTATATACAAGGCCCATGAAAAGCCTGCGGAGAGAATGATGATATGGCCCCATAACTCTTCAGAATTGAAGAAAGACATGCCCCTTTTGTTGTAAGAATTAGAATTCCGCAGACACCGAGGGAAAGCGCTAGGACCTCTTGAGAAGTCATCCTTTCACTCAGGAAATAGGAGGCAAGGATTGCGACTAAAATGATATTGACATTCACGAGAAGGGCTGACTCAGAAGCGAGAGCAAATTGCATTCCAATGTGTTGAAACAGAAAGCCCAAGGCGTTGAGGCCAGACAGAATCCAGATGACCTTGTTCTTGAAAATCTCAGTACTCGAGTACTTGGAAACAAGAACTATCCCCACCATCGCTGCGATAAGCAGCCTTACGGATGTCAGAAAGAACGGGTTCACTATATTCAATGTCACTTTGATGAGAGGAAAAGATGAACCCTAAATTAATGCGGAAGCCAGTATAAGCAGATGAAATTCCTTTCTAGTCCCCATTCTTCTTGCGAAAGTTGGCGCCCCTGTATTACCTTTTTCGTGAAAACCTTTAAGTCAGCGCTATACCTAATCAGCCAATAGTGATTAGACGCCCCAAAGGCACGAGGGATCTCTCAGTCGAGGAAATGGACAGAAGGAATTATGTCGAGAGACTGCTCCGAGAGGTCTGCCGACGATATGGATTTAGGGAGATATGCACACCCACTTTCGAGCATACTGAGCTTTTCACGGCTCGGTCTGGACCTCAGGTTGTAGAAGATATGTATTCTTTCGAGGACAAGGCGGGAAGGAAGATTGCTCTGAGACCTGAGGTGACCGCGTCCGTGTTCCGATACTTCGTGAATGAAATGCGGAACGCTCCCAAACCGCTCAAATGGTTCTATATGGCGAATTGCTTTCGCTACGAGGAACCCCAAATGGGTCGGTATAGGGAATTCTATCATTTCGGGGCGGAACTCATAGGTTCGAAGCCTCTGTATGGAGATGCAGAGATCGTCTCACTCGCGGTGGAGTGTTTGTCCTCAACGGGTTTGAAACAGCTGGAGGTTCGTGTGGGCAATATCGGCATTCTCAGGGGGATTCTTGATATCCCGATCGAAGAGCAGACTAGATGTTTGCGGCTTCTGGACAAGAGGGACTTCGACGGATTCAGAACGAAGCTGGAATCTCTCGGTAGGACGGATATCTATGAGACCTGCAAGAGGTTGGTGAATCTTAAGGGCGGGGAGGAGATTCTCATTGAGGCGAATAGGCTTGTACCGTCCGAGGAAGTCAAGAACGAAATAAGGTATCTTCAATTCTTGGCGCAGAGATTGAGGAAATACGGAATCGAAGATCTCGATCTGGATTTGAGCGTGATAAGGGGTTTGGACTATTACACAGGAATGGTTTTCGAGATAGACTCTCCAGTCCTCGGAGCGGAAAAGCAGATATGCGGCGGAGGCTCATACTCGTTTGCAGATGCAATCGGAGGGGGAGAGGTATTCTCTACGGGATTTGCAATAGGCTTCGATAGGGTTCTCTTGGCTCTCGAGAGACAGGAAATTCCGCTTCCCTTGTCTACTAAACTCGATGTTTTTGTTGTTCCTATTGGGGAAACGATGCGGGACAACGCCTTGTCGGTTCTTGGAGAACTTCGGGAGGCGGGCCTATCCTCGGATATCGACCTGAACGAGAGAGGACCTTCTAAGAATCTTGATTACACAAATGCTTTGGGCGCAAGGATCGCTGTCCTGGTAGGGGAGGACGAATGGTCCAAAGATTCCGTTTCTGTGCGAGACATGGAATCAGGCAATCAAAAGGAGGTTCAATTGGGGAGGTTGGTGGAGGAAATCTCCACCTTGCTCCGTGATTAGATAAGCGCCCCGAACGGAATTTGAATCCGTGTCCCGAGCTCGACAGGCTCGGATGATAGGCCGCTACACCATCGGGGCTTCTTTATGAGATTCGCTTTTTGAATATTAAGGTTTGTCCACGGCCATCCTTCTCATTCTGGATGCCCTAGTGATAATGATTTGAGGCCTGCTCATCTTGGGATCAGGGACAATAGAAGAACGGAGAAAAGGAACAGAAAGGAGAAGAACAAGGCGCTCAAGATGGTACTCAAACCATAAGTGAATTCTATTGCGACACTGTAAAGGAGAACGGATAGAAGATATGCGCATCCACATACCAGAGTAAGTCTAGTGACTGAATTCCTGAGTACGATTGCTGTTCGGTTCAACGTCTCTCCTTCTCCCCTTATGGATTCAATGATATCCTCGAAGAAGACCCTCTGCCTTGCTAAAAGTAAGACGAAAGCGGTAATGGTGACAAAGAGGAAAAGAATGGTGATATGCCGAGGGAGAATGAACACATTGTACAGGACAAATATAGAGGCCATAACCGAAAGGGAAAGGGTCTCCATGACTTCTCTCCTAATTGTCATGCCAAGCAAAGCGAGCGAGGCAGCAAGAATGGTAATGCCTGTTGCGGGGAGAAAGAATGGATTCTCTTGGTCGAATGAAAGCCCATAAATAGTCCATCCTGTGAGTACGAGGATGAGAAAAGCCTCGACTAATGGCAATACTCTGACGACTATCTTCGTCCTGGATATGGTCCCACCACCCTTAACGCCACGGCAAGCGGTTTTGATGTGTTCCAATCCACCACGTTTGCATATCTTCTCAATCTTCTAATGATGTTCTCTCTTTCCATGCCTAATGTCTGGCGGGCAACCTTTTCTGGCAGCCCCTCGCCTCCCTCTTCTATATCCAATGGAGAAGGAGATATTATCAATATATCATGACCTCGAGCACAAAGGCTGATGACACAATCGATCGCCTTCTTGTCTATGAGCGGCGTGATTATTATGATTTGCGATTGAGCGGGGAAAAACCTGGACACAACCCAGGTGACGTGTTCGAAGGGCCACCTTCCCCCAGGCCTGACCTGTACGAGGGCATCGATTATTCTGAAAAGCTGCTTTCTTCCATACGCCGGATATACCCAGTCGAGAACATCTCTTTGAATTATTAGGCCAACTCGATTCCTTCTCTCGAGAATCTTTGATGCCACGCTGACTGCAGCTCGAATTCCACTCTCAACTGTACTCTTGTTTGCGACCCCCACCTCGGATTCCTCCCTTGCGTCAAGAATGATTATCGCATCACCGCTCCTCTCGCCCTCATATTGATTGCAGAAAAGCCTGTCAAATCTTGCAGAAGCCTTCCAGTTTATCTTTCTTAACTCATCTCCTGAGTGGTATTCCTTTATTCCCCAAAAATCCGTTCCTATTCCCGCTCTTCTTGATCTAATTTGGCCAAACCACATTCTCGTTTTTCTTGGACTGACCTTGAGCTTTCTTATGTCTTCGCTTCTCGGTATAACAGTGACTACCTCTTCACTCGGAAATATCCTCTCGTGATAGGATGTTGCCATTAGGCTCCAGCTTCTCATAATCGTGGGGCCGATTGTGTATTTTCCCTTTCTCTCGCACCTAATCTTGTATTTGAAGTCTGATGTCTCGTTTGTCGCTAGGTTGGCAACGAAGTGATTGCTTCCCTCCTTAACGGATAAGTCAACCGGAAGAACATCATAAACCTCAAGCATGGAAATCCTTGGGCCTCTGTTCTCTACGTCAATATGAACCTCGATGACATCTCCCTCAGGAAGTCTCTTGACATCCAGACTTCTGGTTACGAGCACATCCAACTGAGGAGTGGAAAAAACAACGGAAAGGGTAATGAAAGTTATCAATGGCAATGTCAGAGAAAGGAGTAGCCAGCTCTTCGTGAAAAGACCTGCGATTAGAAGAACTATGACCACAGTCGTGAACCAGGATGAGAGCGGAGTTCTCACCTAATCAACCTTCGGAACCGGGACCCTTTCGAGAACATCGGAAACGATAGTTTCAGTTTTGATACCTTTTACCCAAGGATCGGGCTTGAGAATTATCCTGTGGGCCAAGCCAGGCACTGCAATATCCTTGATATCGTCGGGTATGACGAAATCTCTCCCGCGGATTGCTGCCCCTGCCTTCGAGAGTTTGAAGAGAGCAAGTGACCCGCGGGGGCTTGAGCCTATCTCCACCTGGGGATGCTGTCTTGTCCTGCTCACAATCTCTACTATATATTCCTCAATGTCATCATCCACATGCACATCCTCTACAGCTGACTGCATCTCCATCACTAGTTCAGGACTACCGATTGGATCGATTTCAACTTCATCCTTGCGCCTGGCCTTCCTTCGGTCAATAATTTCCTTTTCCTCCTTCGGAGTCGGATAACCGATGTCTATGCGCATGAGAAATCTGTCTATTTGAGCCTCAGGAAGTGGATAGGTGCCCTCATATTCGATGGGGTTCTGAGTGGCAAGCACCACAAAGGGCTCAGGCAAGGTGAATGTCTCTCCTTCCAGCGTTGTCTGCTTTTCTTGCATGGCTTCAAGCAGTGCAGCCTGTGTCTTCGGTGGAGCTCTGTTTATCTCGTCGGCAAGGAGGATGTTTGTGAAGACTGGTCCCTTCCTCAGTATGAAATCGCTGGTTTTCCTATCGAAGATATAGGTTCCAGTTATGTCTGCTGGAAGAAGGTCTGGGGTGAATTGCACCCGCGTGAATTTGCAACCGAGTGAGGCAGCGAAGCTCTTTGCCATCAATGTCTTTGCCAGCCCCGGAACATCCTCAAAGAGGAGATGCCCATTGGACAATACCGTTATGAGAACCTTTTCCAGAACAGACTTCTTTCCCACAATCGCCTTTCCCACTTCCTCGTTAAGCCTATTTACCATATCGCTAAGTTCTTCTATTCTCATTGCCAATCCTCCATCTTCTCAAGAATTGGGAGAACGCTTTGACTGAAGCTTCTTGATCCCCTAAACGAACCCATCACTGGAAGCTTCTCTCTTACTATGGTCGACCAGTTGGAGAGATCCCTTTCACTTGCCAGAAGAAAGTCAGCCACTTCCTCGTCGTCCGTGATTTCTATGAGTCTATTTCTGTCATGAACTATCTTTTCAATCTCTTCATCGCTGATATCCCGTTGGGTTTGGATTCCGTCAATTATCGCTCTCCTTATCCTCTCCAGCGCCGCAAGCTGACTATATCGATAGTTCTTCTCTGCTCTTTCAAGAATTCCAATCAACCTCGAGATCTCGTTCCATGGCCTTTTCTCTATATCAGAGACTGAAGATAGCCGTTCTGGGCTCGAGGTCTTTCGCGATGACAAGAAGGCTACCCCAAATCCCATTGAGGAGACTATCAACAGAACGATTATCCATCTCAGGACACCGCTGAATTGCGCGTAGAAGAGTAGCAGCGCGAGGAATCCGAGTAGCAATATGACCATCATGTAGAATCCAGTAATGTTCATTTTAGAAACAAGATATCGACCTTTGACATCCTTGGCCGGAACGTAGCCATGAGTAGCGCGGAGAAGACCCTCCGCCCTGTAATCCATGATACTCTTACCCCTGCTCACAAGACCACCTCAAGCTCTGACTGAATCTTCTTTAGGCTCACAACCGCCAAGTCCCTATGCTTTTTGGAAATCTGATGGTCGCTATATCTGGCAACCTCGAAGAGGTCCGTAAGAGTCTTGATCGATTTCGGGGATAGTCCCACTTCTCTCCTAGCTACAATCTCGAATTCCCTTGGGGTCAGAGAGGGACGGCTATCAACGCCCTTGTGGACAAGTATGAAGCACATATCCGAGTAGCATCTCAGGATTATAGCTCTGAAGTCTGCACCTGATTCGATCCCTTTGATAGTCCTTCTTACCTTTCTTGCCAGTATCCTCTTCTTCTTCGCTCTCTTCCTCTCGTCTGTGAGAACCGCTTCTCTGAATAGGGGGAGAAAACGATATAGGAAAAAGGAAATAGCGAGGATAAGTGCTGCAAGGAAGACGACTGTGAAATAGATCGGAAATTCTGTTGTTGTCTCCACTCTTCCGCCTGGACCTGTAGGTCCACCTCCTTCCGCTGGTTCCCCGAAGGAGAAATATCTAGTCAGAGCTTCAAAGAATCCTGATATTTCATGGAAGAAGAGAATACCTCCTATGATGAAAGCAATGGCGAGAAGCCCGCCAAGGAGCTCAAAGATCGGAAGAAAATCCCCGAGATTCTCTTTCTTGTATCTGGCATAGGCAATGCCGATGATGATCGCGACGACTAGCGTCACGAAAAAACCGATGAAGACCCACTTGAGCAGGTCAGGATTGACGCCAAAGGCTGTTCTGTTAACATCCTCGGCTTCTTGAGGAGGGAATTCCGGCACAAGCTCTTCCCCTGTGGTCAGATTCTCTATGTTGAAGAAGAGGTTCCCTATCGCGAATACCGAAAGCAAGAGGAGAAACATCGAGATAATTGGAGTGAATTCCCTCCGAATTTCCATGTGCTTGGAATATTTCACCAGCAGTATTTAAGTTGATATATGCCTGATGGAGACCGCGTCGGAAAAATGATGTTGGCGAGACGGAAAGTGCCTCTGTTCGAGCTGACAAGCATGCGGTATGAGACGATTTTGGCGGTGCGATACTCTATTTTGGAATCTTCTTGTAATCTTCGAGGAATCTTTTTATGCCTACATCGGTGAGGGAATGCTTCGTCATTTTCTGGAGAACGTCGTATGGAACAGTTGCAATGTGGGCACCCGCCAAGGCAGCGTCAACGACGTGGATGGGATGCCTAATGCTTGCGACGATGATTTCTGTTTCGAAGTCATAGTTCTCGAAAATCGTCACGGCTTCCCTTATGACATCCATGCCCACCTGACCTTGGTCGTCGAGTCTTCCTATGAAGGGGCTGACATAGGTGGCACCAGCCTTTGCTGCAAGAAGTGCCTGGTTCGAGGAGAAGACCAGGGTTACATTCGTCTTGATTCCCTGTTTTTTCAGTGCCTTGGTAGCCTTCAATCCCTCAGGGGTCATAGGGATTTTTATCACGATATTCTTGTGAATCTTGGCGAGCTCCCTGGCCTCCTTCACCATGCCCTCTGAATTCTCGCTGACAACTTCGGCGCTTATTGGCCCATCGACGATTTCACAGATCTCTCTGACGACTTCCTCGAAGTTCCTCCCCTCCCTCGCGATTAGCGTTGGATTGGTTGTGACACCATCGATCACTCCCCAACTGTTTGCCTCTCGAATGTACTCAACATTGGCAGTATCCAAGAATATCTTCATAGGACTCATCCCTTCCTTTTCATGACGTCATGTGCTGCCTTGATTATGTTTTCGACGGTTAGCCCGTATTTCTCCATTAGCTCGTCGGAGTCGCCAGATTCTCCAAACACATCCGGAATCCCAACGCGCTTCATCGGGACGTGCGCATTCTCGGCAAGGGCCATTGCCACCGCTGCGCCCATTCCAACCGTCACGCTGTGCTCTTCCGCTGTGACGACAGCTCCTGTCTCTCTCGCTGCCTTGATCACGGCATCTTTGTCTAGTTGCTTAATTGTGCTCATATTCAGGACTCTAGCATCGATTCCCTCCTTGGCGAGTTCATCTGCCGCAATCAAGCATTCTGAAACCATAACACCTGTCCCGATTAGAGTGACATCATCTCCATCCCTGAGCACTGTTGTCTTACCCAATCTGAAGTCATCCCCGATCGATGTGATTGTGGGTACGTCAGCACGGCCCATCCGGAGATATACGGGACCAACATAATTCGCAACCGCCTTTATCGCCAAATATGTTTCTGGTGCATCAGCGGGAACGACCACCGTGATGTTCGGAAGAGCTCGCATGAGGGCGATGTCTTCGAGGATTTGGTGTGTCGCACCGTCACCACCAACCGTTATTCCAGCGTGTGTTGCTATTATCTTCACGTTGAGCTTCGGGTAGGCGATGGACTGCCTTATCTGATCGTACACTCTTCCCGTTCCGAAGGCAGCAAATGTACTAGCAAAGACGGTCTTTCCAGAGGCCGCGAGACCCGCCGCTATGCTCATCATATTCTGCTCCGCAATGCCCACATTGAAATGTCTTTCTGGGAACTCCTTCGCAAACAGAGAGGTCTTCACTGAACTCGAAAGGTCGGCACTTAGAACCACGATGTCCTTTCTCTCTCTGCCAAGCTCCACCAGAGCCTTTGCCCAATAGGTTCTCTGACTCTCTTTCTTCCAAGACCTGTAGGTCATGGCTCACCTCCGAGTTCTATCATCGCCTGTTTGTACTGCTCCTCGTTAGGCGCCTTCCCGTGAAACATGACAGCCCCTTCCATGAAGCTGACGCCCTTTCCCTTGAGGGTTCTTGCGATTATTACGGTGGGTTTTCCCTTGACAGTCTTGGCTTTATCGAAAGCCTCCAAGATCTCCTTGAAGTTATGTCCGTCAATCTCGATGACATGCCAGCCAAAAGCCTTCCACTTATCTGCAAGTGGTTCAAGCGACATTATTTGCTCTGTAGGACCATCGAGTTGCATCAGATTTCTGTCCACGACAGCGCAGAGATTGTCGAGCTTGAAAAACGCTGCTGCCATGGCGGCTTCCCATGTTTGTCCACAATCATTCTCGCCATCTCCGACCATGACATAGACACGGTAGCTGCGTCTATCCAGTTTTGCAGCGAGGCCCATTCCGATTCCGACGGAGAGACCCTGGCCCTCGGAGCCGGTTGAAGCCTCAACTCCAGGTGTCTTCCTCATATCGGGATGACCTTGAAGTCTGCTTCCGATTTTCCTGAGCGTATTCAGCTCTTCAATCGGAAAGAAACCCGTCTCTGCCAAAGCCGCGTACCAGGCTGGGCATGCGTGTCCCTTGCTCAAAACAAACCTGTCTCTGTCCTCCCAAGCGGGATTCTTCGGGTCCACATTGAGAACATGAAAATAAAGGGCGGTGATTACATCCGTGGCGGAAAGCGACCCTCCGGGATGTCCGGATCCAGCTCCATATATCATACGAATGATGTGTTGACGGATCTTACGAGCCTCGCTTTCGAGTTTGCCCATCAGTTCCTCACTGTACTCCACCATGAAGAATCCTCCCCGCCTAGTCGATGAGGTAATGAGCTCAAGCGTAATAAGATTTCGTGTCTTGGTAGTGGCATATTTTGCGATGATTGGCGGCTTCAAAAGCCTTTAATAACCTCCAGGCATTAGTCGGAACGTGGTCAAGATAGCACCCTCCATATTGTCTGCTAACTTCTGCAAACTGGGCGAAGAGGTCGTCGCTGCGGAAAAGGGCGGAGCCGATATGATTCACATAGATGTCATGGATGGTGTGTTCGTACCAAACCTCACTATTGGACCTCCTGTGGTCAAACGCATGAGGGAATGCTCGAAGCTCGAGTTCGATTGCCACCTCATGGTTCAGAAACCGCAGACCCTCATTCATGATTTCATCGAAGCCGGCTCGGACCTCATCACTATTCATGTTGAGTCAGAGGATGACACAGGCAGAGTTCTGCAAGAAATAGGATCTGGTGGAAACAAGGCGGGATTGTCTCTTAGCCCAGGAACATCTCTGTCTAGGGCCGAGCCCTTTCTCGAGAAATTGGATTTGCTTCTCGTGATGACAGTCAACCCAGGATTTAGCGGACAGAAGTTCATGCCTGAGGTCATACCCAAAATCGAAGAAGCATACAGGAGAATCGAGGAATTGGGAACGGGAATAGATCTGCAGGTTGATGGCGGGATTAGTCCCGAGACAGCAGCTTCCGTCGTCCGTGCCGGTGCCAACGTCCTTGTGGCTGGCTCAGCGATTTTTGGTGGGGATGTAGGGGAGAGAATTGCCCTCCTGCGGAAGGTAGCTGAATCAGAAAATTATTAAGGTCTAGCTACAATAGAAGGCGGATCACATGGAGCCAAACATGGCAAAGCTGGCACTAATCTCTATTTCCGTGATAATTCCTCTACTCCTAATCCTACTCGGAGCGATATTCGATTTTGGCGGGATTCTTTTGGTCCTAGGCGCTCTCGTTTGGATGGGGTCCACTTTGGTAATATTCCTTCCATTCCTTGAAGAGGAGCAATCCTACTGATAAGCAAGATTTCATATGTCTGATTATCGATGGAGGCTTTCCAACTTCCTCATACAAGAATGCTCCCGTTACGCTTGCTGGAAGGGGTCCAGTCCGAAATTGACACGCCGCCCAAAATCTCCAACAACCGATCTCTAGGCCTTTGCCTTGAGGGTTCTCATTGTCTCTGTGATTTCCTCCTGACTCACTTCCGTCATTATCTTGTGCATCTCTTTCATCTTCGACGCGAATCTCTCAGCTTCTGCAGCGGATATCCATTCAAGTCGTAGTCTATTTGGATCCAAACCCATCTTTTCCAGCTTCCGCTTCCACCTCTTCATTCTCTTAATGGTCTGTTGGTTCGCATTGATGTAGTGACAGTCCTGAGGATGGCAACCAGAAACCAGAACCGCGGCCGCGCCCTTCTCAAAGGCCCTCATGATAAACTTCTCAGCGACTCGTCCTGAGCACATCGTTCTGATAACCCGCGAAGATGTGGGGTATTGCATTCTCGATACGCCCGCCAAATCCGCACCGGCGTACGAACACCAGTTGCAGGCGAAAACCACTACCTTATTGTGCGGGTCCTGCTCAAGTGCGTGGTCAATTTGCGCTATTATCTGGTCGTCCGTGAAATGTCTCATTGTTATGGAGTCATTCGGGCATTGAGCACCGCATGTTCCACACCCCGCACAGGCGGCTTCAACGACCGATGCGAGTTCTGCCTCCTTGTCAACCGTTATCGCTCCGTACGGACAGACTTTTTCGCAGGCACCACAACCCGTGCAACTCTCAGCATCTACAATCGGCGTCAGAGCTTCGACCGTCACCTCGCCTCGTATCATGAGCCTATTTGCCCTTGCCGCCGCCGCTGAGGCTTGTGTGACGCTTTCCTTTATGTCCTTTGGAGCCTCTGCGCTTCCAGCGAGAAAAACACCTCCGGTTGCCGTGTCGATAGGCTTGAGCTTGGGATGGGCTTCCAGAAAGAAGCCATTGGAATCTGTAGAGATATTAAGGAGTCTCTGGATTTCCTCCTTGTCCTCCTGGGGTTCCAGTCCTACGGAAAGTATCACCATTCCAAAATTGGTGTCATAGATTTCTTGAAGCGTTGTGTTCTCTCCTCTGATCCTCAGTGTTCCATCGGGATTCTTCTTGATGTCGTAGGGGAGTCCCCTGATGAACTTGACTCCCTCCTCTCTGGCCCGCAAGTACAGATCCTCAAATCCTTTGCCAAAGGCCCTGATGTCCATATAGAAGGCCGTTATCTCGATTTCTGGCCAGTGCTCCTTGATCAGGAGGGCGTCCTTTATCGTCTCCATGCAACAGATGTTGCTGCAGTATGGGTTGCCCCTATCTGCGGTTCGCGATCCCACGCACTGTATGAAGGCAACGTTCTTTGGCTGTCTTCCATCACTGGGCCGTATCAGATGTCCCTCCGTTGGGCCTGAGGCGTTTATGAGTCTCTCGAATTCCAGCGTAGTCAGAACATCGGGGTGTTTTCCATATCCGTATTCCTCGAGTTCCCTGGGGTCGAAGGATCTCATTCCTGTCGCTACTATGACCGTCCCCACTTCGAGCTGAATCTCCTTTTCCGGCTCCATGTCGAAGTCTATCGCCTCTCTCTCACAGGCCTCTATGCACTTATTGCAGGCTCTGACGTTAGCCTCGTTCAAACACAGGTCCATGTCAACGAGATAGCTCGACGGAATCGCCTGCGGGAAGGGTAGGTATATTCCCTTTCTCGTAGTAAGGCCCAAATCGAATCCATTTGGTGTTGTCACTGGACATACGTCAGAGCAGTCCCCGCACGCTGTACAGTCACTCGTCACATATCTGGCCCTTTGCGTAAGGAGAACACTGAAACTACCAATATACCCATCAATGTGTCTCACGGTGGCGTTTGTCAACACTTCCACATTTGGGTGCCTGCCGACCTCTGACATCTTGGGGGCAAGTATGCAGATGGAGCAATCCATTGTGGGAAAAGTCTTGTCAATCTGCGCCATTCTTCCTCCTATGCTAGCCTGCTTTTCCACGAGATAGACCTTGTACCCACAATCACCTAGGTCAAGAGCAGCCTGTATTCCAGCGACACCCCCGCCAATCACGAGGGCAGATTTTCTTACTGGGACTTTCTTCTCTACCTGTGGTTTCAGAAGTCGAGCCTTTGCAACGGCCATTGCGACGAGATCCTTCGCCTTTTCTGTTGCAGCCTCCTTCTCGTGAAGATGAACCCAACTGCAATGCTCTCTTATGTTTGCCATCTCAAGTAGATACTTGTTGAGTCCAGCCTCTTCGCATGCCTTTCTGAACGTTTCCTCATGAAGTTTAGGTGAACAAGAAGCCACCACGATTCTGTTGAGTTTATGTTCCTCTATATCGTCCCTGATCTTCTGCTGTCCAGGTTCCGAGCAGGTGTACATATTGTGTTCTGCATAAATCACATCATCCAAGGTTTTCGCGTATTCGGCGACTTCCTCGCAGTCGACAGTTGCTCCGATGTTGAGACCGCAATGACACACATATACGCCAATCCTTATTTCTTCCACCTCATCATCCATCCCATCACACCCCCAGTGATTCAGCCAAAGCCACAAAAAGGTCCTTTACCTCTACGTCGAGCTTGGTTTGCTCATCCATCGCACATCTGAAGTGAATCAAGCATTTCGGGCAAGCGGTAACAACCATATCCGCTATATTCGATGCTTCATCCAAGCGATCCACTTGAATCCTCTTGGAGTTCTGATCGCAATTCATCCAACAAGAAGTTCCGCAACATATCGATTTCCGTTTGCTATCTTCCATCTCTACCAGTTCAAGGCCGGGAATGGAACGTAGTAGCTCCCTCGGAGGCTCGTAGATACCTTGAAACCTCCCCAGTCTGCAAGAGTCTTGGAAGGTGACCTTCTTGCCGTTCTCCCGGAATTGAAGGTCTTCGAGCCTCTCATTCAGAATATCTGAAAGATGATGTAACTCGATATCTTCTCTCAGATCCTTGTAATTCTCCTTGAAGGTGTTATAGCACTCCGGGCAGGTAAGAACGACTTGCTTTACTTTCGACCTGTCAATCATCTTAGTGTTCAGCTCGGCAAGTTTCTCGAACGTTTCTATCTCACCAGACCAAAGCATATCGTGTCCGCAGCAGACCTCGTTCTTGAGAAGACGCGGCTTGATGCCTATGTGATTGAGCAACTTTATCGCGCTTCTTGCTATCTCAATGTGGTTCCCCGAATCGCCAAAGTATGAGTCATAATAGGGTGCACAACCAACAAAGAGGAGAACCTCGCTCCTTGCATTTGTCTTTAGCGAATCGTCCAGCCATTCCATCCTCTTTTGCTTCAACCGACCGCTTGCCATTAGCCTCATTATGGAATGAAGGATTCCCGCGTGGGCGCATTCCCCATGTGACCCGTCATTCACCAGATTCCTTCTGATTTCCCTCACGAAAACCGGGTATCGGACGTCGGATGGGCAGAACTGAGAGCAGGCGTTGCATGTTAGACATTCCCACATCTGATGGGGATCGATCCTTTCCTTTCCGTATGCGAGAATCCTCTCAACGATTCTTCGAGGGGAGTAGATGTGTCCATCATGAGTAAGGGGACAAGCGAGAGTGCACTTGCCGCACGAGTAGCACATTCGGACGTTGGTTTCCCTAATCGCCTCCTCTATCTCCATCACCTACCCACTCCGACTGGATTTGGGCCCTTTTCCCTGATCTCGTCGACGAACTCTGTTACGACTTCAGCGAATCTTCCTCCCTCCGACGCTGAGATCCATTCGAGACGGATGCGATCTTCTCCCAGGCCAATTAGCTCAGCTATCTCTTTCGCTGTTTCAATCCTCGCTTTGGCCTTTTCGTTTCCTGATGTATAGTGGCAGTCGCCAGGATGACAGCCAGCGACAAGGACACCATCGATGCCCTTTTCAAATGCACGAAGTATGTGACCGGGGTCCACTCGACCCGAGCACATCACCCTTACGATCCTGATGTTGGGGGGATAGTACAGTCTGGACGTTCCTGCAAGATCGGCGCCTGAGTAAGCACACCAATTGCAGCAGAAAGCGAGGATCTTTGGCTCAAATGACGCTTCCATCTACCCCCATTCCTCCAGGCTGTCAATGATCCTATCCAGCTGACCGCTCGAGAATCCGTAGACATCAAGTGCGCCAGTCGGGCATGCCACGACGCACGCACCACAACCCTTACAGAGAACATCGTTCACACAAGCGGTTCTCACACCATCTGATTCCATTATTTCGATTGCTCCGAAATCACAGACATCAGCGCACATACCGCACCATCTGCACTGGTTCTCATCGACATATGCAATCAAAGGCTCAGCCTCCATCCTATTCTTCGACAAGAGACCCAAGACCTTTGTGGCGGCGCCTCTGCTCTGCGCTATGCTTTCCTCGACAAGCTTTGGGGAGTGCGCCAAACCACATAGGAAGATTCCTTCTGTTGCGAACTCCACAGGCCTGAGCTTCATATGTGCTTCCAAGAAGAATCCGTCCGCACTCAGTGGAACCTTCAGTATTTCGGATAGCTTCTCGTTGTCCGGATTTGGTCTAGTCGCTGCATTGAGAACGAGATTTTCGGGCTCGAGAAGAATATCTTCCATTAGGAAGCGATCTTTCACTATGACCCTGAGATTCCCATTCTCTTCCATCACCTCAGGAGGATTCTCATCATCGTATCTTATGAATATGACTCCTCTCTTGGATGCTTCCCTGTAGTATTTCTCCCTGAATCCATATGTCCTTATGTCCTTATACAGAATGTATACAGGTGTCTCAGGATATCTCTTCTTCACCCAAAGTGCATTCTTAATCGATGTTGAGCAGCATATTCGACTACAGTTGTGATATTCGGGAACTCTAGAACCAACGCATTGTATTATCACTATGCTCTTTGGATTGAAGTCCTCATGGAGCATCTTCTCTTCCAGCTCGAGTTGAGTAATCACCCGATCGTTGATTCCATATAGGTATTCCTTGGGTTCATATTCTACTGCACCCGTTGCGACTATTATGACACCATGCTCTATCTCCTTTCCATCTGTTAATGTGCTTCTGAAGTTTCCAACGAAACCCTCCACGGATTCGACCTCGCTCTCCATGTGTAGTGTGATGTTCTTGCTATCCTCCACCTTCTCTATCGTATCCCTGAGTAGTTCCCGAGGGTCCTCACCTACGAGTGTGTGCGTGACTCTCCTCAAGTTCCCTCCAAGTATGTTCGTCTTTTCCACGAGATGGGTCTCTATTCCATGATTCGCCAGTGACAATGCCGCGGTCATTCCCGAGAGACCGCCTCCTATGACGAGTGCAGCCTTATTGACGGGAATGGATATCTTCTGAAGTGGTTCGAGGAGCCTCGACTTCGCAATTGCTGCTAAGACCAATCCCTTTGCCTTTTCCGTAGCCTTCTCTGGTTCCTTAGAATGAACCCAGCTGCACTGCTCCCTTATATTTGCCATTTCGAATAGGTAGGGATTCAGTCCCGCTTCCCTTATCGTCTCTTGGAAGAGTCTCTCGTATGATCTAGGTGAGCAGGATGCTACGACGACTCTGTTGAGGTCATGCTCCCCTATTGATTCCTTAATCCTCTCCTGAGAGGTGACGGAACATGTGTATAGACTATCCTCGGCATGAACGACATTCGGAAGTGTCTTCACATAGTCGACAACCGCGGGAACATCAACGACACCGCCAATATTGATTCCACAATGGCAGATGAAGACGCCAATCCTGGGTTCCTTCAGCTCCACCGAACTTTCTAGCGGGAATCGATCTATTGGACTCTCGACCACTTCGAATTCCGGCATGATCAGAGAGGCTGCGGACGACTGGCAAACAGTATCTGGAATGTCTTTGGGTTCTGCGATGGTTCCCACAACGTAGACGCCAGGTCTTGTTGATTGAAAACTCTCGAAGGGCGAAGTCTTGTAGAATCCATAATCGTTGAGTTCTATACCGAGAATCTTGCCGAGTGTTTCTGCACCCTCTGGTGGTTTCATTCCAATCGATAGCACAACGAGGTCGAACTCTTTCTCCTCAATCCTATCGTCCTCAATGTATCTGATGAGAACACTATCTCTGTTGGGTGCTGGTTCCAATGAGGAGATTCTGTTCCCCCTCTCAATCCTTATGCCGTATTCGTCTTCTGCCCCTATCCTGTAATCTTCGAACTGCTTCCCAAAAGCTCTGAAGTCTGTCGAGAATATGTGAATGTCCACGGACTTGTTGTGGTCCTTTGCATCTATCGCCTCCTTGAGAGCATACATGCAGCAGACGGAGGAGCAGTACTCTCCTCCATAGACAGCGGACCGACTTCCGATGCATTGTATGAATGCTATATTCCTAGGCTCCTTTCCATCAGATGGTCTCAATATCTTTCCCTGAGTGGGACCCGATGCGCTTAGGAGCCTCTCGAACTCCAGACTCGTTATTACATTCGGGTATACTCCATAACCATATTCGTGGATTATCGAGGGATCGAAGACATCCGCTCCGGATGCGACTATGACTCCAGCAACATTTATTCTCATTTCTTCTGCCTCTTCATCGAAGTCTATCGCTCCAGCTTCGCAGAACTTCTCGCATGCTTTGCACTTTCCCGTCTTGAAGTAGATGCAGTTGTCCTTGTCTATCACATATGTTGCGGGAACGGATTGAGGATAGGCTCGATATATCGCCTTTCTAATTGATGTGTTAGCATCGAATTCATTTGGAAGCTCAACGGGACACTTCTCCGAGCATGTGCCGCATGAAACGCACTTCTCAGCATCCACATATCTTGGATTTCTTCTTATTATGGCTGTGAAGTTTCCCTCCTCGCCTTCCAGTCCTATTATCTCAGAATTGGTCAGAAGCTCTATGTTTGGATGCCTTCCCGCCTCAACGAGCTTCGGTGATAGAATGCACATGGAGCAATCATTCGTCGGGAAGGTCTTGTCCAGCTGTGCCATCCTCCCGCCAATGAATGGCGATTGTTCGAGAATCACCGCCCTTCGGCCAGCATTCGACACGTCAATGGCGCTCTGAATGCCCGCGATTCCTCCTCCTATCACTAGGACGCGTCTGTCCAACTAGCTCGCCACCGAATCCTTGCCGTATTCGTATCCCTTTTCAAAGGCTTCGAGGTTAAGCTCCTCTGTTCCCTTAGGAACGGAGTCGAGTATGGACTTCTTCATCGCACCATGACTGACAACCTCTGATACTGCCGTCAGAAATCCAAGCATGACGATATTTGCGACAATCCTCTTTCCCAGTTCTTCTGCAATTCTGGTTGCAGGAGTCTTGTATATCTTGTTATTCCTATTGAAGGATGACACGTCGACGAGGTCCTCATCCACAATCAGTATGGAATCATCGGCGATTTTCTCATGGTATTGGTTGTATGCGTCCTGCGACATGAGAACGAGGACATCAGGAACTGTTCCCATTGGATAGTTGATCTCCTCATCGCTGATGATGACGTCCGCAATACAGGCACCTCCCCTGGCTTCAGGGCCATAGGACTGTGTCTGAACAGCCTCCTTCTTTTCATAAAGGGCGACTGCCTTTCCTAAAATGAAGCCTGCGAGAACCATTCCCTGGCCCCCAAATCCGCCAAAGCGGACTTCCTTCCTGCTCACTCTATCACGCCCTTTGACCTGAGCATATCCTCCTCCAAATCGAGATAGGTGGGTCGCTCTCTATCCAAAAAATCTCCCACGACAATCGGTTCCTCTCTGCGCATGCGGAGTTCCATCTCATCCCAGGAAGCATCGTTCTTTATCACTGCCCTCTCTCTGTAATATCTTAGTTCGTCAAGCCCTTCTCCAAGCTTGTTTGGCCTCCCAAAGCCGATTGGGCATGGAGAAATGATCTCGACAAAAGTGAAACCCCTCTTTTGTAGCGCTTTTTCCATGGACTTCTCAAGATGACGGCAGTGCAGGGTAGTCCATCGAGCCACATAGACAGCACCTACCGCGGCCGCCAAATAGGGAAGGTTGAATGGGTGCTCGAAATTGCCATACTGGCTCGTGGTGGTCCTCGCCTCGACAGGCGTCGTTGGACCCTGCTGACCGCCCGTCATTCCGTAATTGAAGTTATTGACACATATCACATTGATATCGACGTTCCTTCTGGCAGCGTGGAGAAAGTGGTTTCCACCAATAGCGAAGATATCACCATCCCCGCTAAAGACAGTTACACAAAGCTCGGGGTTGGCAATCTTGAGCCCAGTTGCGAATGGGATGGGTCTTCCATGGGTAGTGTGATAGGAATCCACTTTCACATAGCCCGCTATTCTCCCCGTGCATCCAATTCCGGAAACGATGACCTGCTTCTCAAGCGGAATGTCAACTCTTTCTATTGCCTGAGCGTAGCATGTCATTGCGGATCCAAGGCCGCAGCCAGAGCACCATATGTGGGGGAGCCTATCTTGTCTGAGTATGTGATCTAGCGGATGCTCCTCTGCGATTTCAATTTTCGTGCCCTCCTCCGGAGCCCCTTGAATGCTCAAGCGGCCACCTCCTTTATCCTGTGAAGAATGGCCTCTGGTGACATCATACCTCCACCTGCGTGGGAGACGCTGAATACCCTTCCAGAGGCGAATCTCTCCACCTCTCTAGAAACTTGTCCCATGTTGATTTCCGGAACCACGAATGTTCTTGCTTCCTCTGCGAGCTCCTTAATCCTGGTTTCAGGGAATGGCCAAGCTGTGATCAGGCGAAAAAGACCCGCTTTTATTCCTTCTTTCCTCGCGATATTGACAGCCCGCCCGGCGGCCCTTGATGCGGCTCCGTAAGAGACAACTACGATATCAGAATCATCCGTCATGGTTTCTTCAAACTCCCATATTTCGGGCGCATGCTCCCTTATCTTCCTGATTAGGCGCGTCACCATCTCATGTTGCGCTTTCTCATCTATGACGGGATAGCCGCGGATGTCATGGGTCAGTCCCGTGACGTGTATGTGGTAGCCTTCTCCTGCATTTGCCATCGGTGGAATAAAGTCTTCATCTGGCTCATAAGCGAGGAAGTTTTTCTTGCGTCCTGGCCTCTTTCGGGGGACGAGTTCTATGTCCTCAGGATCGGGAATCTCGACCCTCTCCACCATATGGCCGATAATCTCGTCCGCCATCACAAGGACAGGCTGGCGGTACTTCTCAGACGCGTTGAAGGCCTTAATCGTTAAATCAAACATCTCCTGGCATGAGTTGGGAACGTAAGCTATCGCCTCATAGTCCCCATGGGAACCCCACTTTGCCTGCATCATATCTGCCTGTCCCGCGAGAGTAGGCAATCCCGTTGAAGGTCCTCCCCTCTGAACATTCACGATGACACATGGCGTTTCCATCACTATTCCCAATCCAATGTTTTCCTGCATCAGACTGAACCCAGGACCAGATGTCGCTGTCATCGCTTTGACGCCAGCACATGAGGCTCCAAGGATAGCCGCGAGACTTCCGATCTCATCTTCCATCTGAATATAGTGGCCGCCCACTTGAGGGAGGCGTAAGGCCATCCTTTCAGCGGTCTCAGTTGCGGGCGTGATTGGGTACCCCGCGAAAAACCTACAACCAGCAGCTAGGCCTCCCTCTGCGCAGGCAAGGTCGCCCATCATGAAATGCCTTCCCGTGAGGACCGCCTTCATTCCTCCTCCTCCGAGAATATGGCGAACTCGGGGCAGATGAGCATGCAGAAATTGCAGTTCGTGCAGCCATCCTCCTCTCCATTCTTTATCATAGGGGGATGATAGCCCTTCTCGTTGATCTCCTTGGACTCTTCAAGGATGCCCTTTGGGCAGAACTCTATGCAGAAGCCACACCCTTTGCATCTATCTAGAATTATGTATATCCGTCCTTTTGGTGTCTTAATTGTATCCTTGTCAAGCGGGGTGCGCCAATATCTCAAGGACTTCAACCTCCGAAACTGCAAGGTCTTTCCCGCGCAAGAAGCTGCAAAGCCTTACATCTATCCCAGTGAGAAAAACATAAGCTGGGTGAGCCTTGGAATGGAAATCCATAGGGGGACCTCTTCTTTGTAAACGGACGAATCAAATTACATTTCACGAAATATATAAGCTTTATTTGGGGATTCATGCGAACCCATGGGAATTCTCGAGATATGGGAACGATTCAAGCAGCCGAGTTTCCCAAATGACGAAATACGTAATTCCGAGGGGAGATATCGGGAAATCGACTGAAAATATTTTATTGCGGATCTTCCTTTTGCTAGTCGTGCGAAAGGGATCCCTTTCAAAAAATGAGAAGCGTGTTCTTCATGGCCTAGTCCGATATACCTACTTGAATGACCGCGAGCTAAGTGATAGACTCGGAATGAAACATTCCACAGTGACAACGATAAAGCACAGGTTGGCAAGAAATGGCTATTACACTAAGAAGAGAATCCCTTTTCTTCAGAATCTTGGTTGCGAGATGCTCGGTGTCACCTACGCAGACTTCAACCCAGCAGTATCCGCCGAGGCCAGGATCGAAAAAGCAAGGGAAAAAATCGAGATATACGACGAGCTCTTCTATTCAGTCGGTGAGACAAACAATGGCTTCTCTCTGAGCTTCTCGAAGAACTACACAAACATCGAAAAGATAGGTGACATAAGGACGCAGCTCTTTGCTGAGCTTGGACTGCTCGAGGGGAACTTTCCAACGCAGGTCGTTTTTCCCTTTGAGACGAGCGAAATAATCAGGTTTCTTGATTATTCGAGACTGCTCGCCAAGGATTTCGGAATCGAGGAGGAAGGAAAGGAGGACAGGAGGGAATTCGTCAAGGGCGATCCTGTGACTCTGAGCAAAAGAGAGAAAATCGTCTTCTATGCTCTCGTCAAGTATCCCGAGTCAAGGGATGGGACGATAGGCCACAAGACAGGCCTCTCTAGGCACACGATCTCCAATATCAGGAGGAGACTTGAAGAGAAGGGACTCGTCAGGACGATTGCCATCCCGGATCTGAATAAGCTTGGATTTGAGATACTCTGCTTCGGCCATACGAGGCTCAATCCAAAGACTCCCTTTGATACCGAGACTATTGACATGAGCTTTCTTGATACCGGTTCCGTGATCTTTCTAGCTGCTAAGAGATTCGAGAACATAATGCTCTCGATATACAGAACATACGAGAATTTCAAAGTGGAGAACTCCGCGCTCGTTCGCTATCTCAAGGAAAATGACATGCTTGCAGACATGCCTCTGGTTCGGCTGTACAGCATCAGACGAATGATAACTATCAAGGACCTTGTTTTCGGTCCGTTCGTTAAGCAACTCCTGGACCTGAATGTAGATTTCTAGTTATGCAGTCAAGTCTTTTTCTCTTTTCAACTCAAAGACAACAGGGTTTCGGCCTCAGGTTTCATTCGCACATAGCACCTCATGCTCCACAACCCACGCAAAGGTCTATCCCTCGAGGATGGGGACATAACCATACCAATCTCCCTCTGTCTGAAGATAACTGAGATTCTCCTCGAGCAGCTTGCGATGAGACTCCTCGAAACGAGTGAGCTTTTCGAAGAGCTCCTTCGCAGTCTCCACGCTCGTCATACGACCGCACGAAGAATAGAATTCTATCGACCTCTTCTCTATTTCTAATGCGAGCTTCGTTGCTTCTATCGAATCCATGCTCTTCGTTATCTCATCTTTTCTTGAAAAAACGATTCGGGGGTTGGGAAGCTCCATGCTCAGTCTTTCATCATCTCTTCTGCCCTCATTGATCTGTCTCTCGAGTTTGCTATGCTCTATCTCCAGCCATTTCTTATGATCCACCTCTTGGTCTGCAAGAAACCGGAGGAGGGCTTTGCCTTTCTCGCTTGCTACAAACCCGCGAACTTCCTTGTAGAAATCGTATCCATATTCCTCCAGCTCTATGGCTGTCTTGAGTGCGTCCAAAAGAGTGGATTCGTTGCTTTCTTTGCTACTCTCCATGTTTTTCCCCATTCTTGATTACGCAAGTGATAGATAAGAATGCTGCATTGCCCCTCAGCATCAAGCATCAGCTTTCTATTCTCAGACGAGGGACTCATCCATCCGAGGTATCACAATTTGGTGGAAGGATGCCTCGAATCGCAAATCAATTGGCTACTGTCCACATTGTGTCCTGAGTTGCATAGATCCAGTAGCCATATTCAGTGAGCATCAAGTCAGTGATGTCCAATTGCCTCAGGAAAGTTGGCGGTGCAGTGGGATCATAGGCCTCCACTTTGGTTATGTCGGGATTATTTAGCGCACTGAGGAGGTCTCTATCATAGAGGGAGGGATATCCGACGAAGTTCCAACCTCTGAGTAACTGGATGTCAGTTGTCGAAGGTATGCTCCCGCTCAAATCGAGGACAGCAGCTTCCTTCATGTGAATCCACAACGCCATTTTCTCAGTCAATGGAGGCATATCGTTGTAGCGTTTGGCTATCGAATATTCTTTCCAGTGGTCCATATCATCGGTAGCATCATAATACCGAAGCACGTCCCATTTTCCATCTATGGATGCGAGGACTGTGTTCGGATCTCCTGAGGTCGGGATAAGTGGCAGGGAAATCAAGTTCCATCCCGGCACCAAATCATAGACGTAGTGGTTCGGGTCTATGTCTATGATTATCGAGAATTCATTATTATCCGGATAAGTATCCGAAGCCAGTCCTGTTCTGAGAACCACTCTCACCTGACCGCCGGGAATGAGCTTTGCAAGAAAATTGACTGCCTGCGTTTCCATAGAAATCAGCGTTCCCGATGTGTCTACCTGCAAAGGCCCGACGACAACGACTTCGTCGGGAACCATCGCTACTATGCTCACATCATCTACATACCATCCCTTCTCTCCACTTGGCGGATCCCAATCTCCTAGGTCGCTCACGATTTCGAAGGCATACAGAATTGTCTGCCCCGCATATGATGTCAGATCAATTGTGTGCTCCACCCAAGTGAAGCTTTCATTTGCCCAGAATGAACTCAGAAGTTCCCAGGAAGTGCCAAGGTCCGTAGATATCCAAAGATGTCCAGAATCAGGATAGATCCACTTTGCTGTCGGTGGGGGGAACCAGTATACTTCGAAATCTGTGTATTGCCAGAACCTGAGAGTTATGGAGGGCGAGCCCGCGGGAAGCGTCGTAGGTGGTGATATGAGAAAGTCATGAGAAAGGATTGGGGGCACACCAACAAGGTTCGTACCCCAACAGTTGGGAGCTGAGGGAACTGGTTCGTTCAGACCCACAGGAGACCCTCGTTGCCAGGAGCCTGTTGAGGGTATCTGACCCCAACCTTCATCTGTTAAGCCATCAAAGCTCTGACTATAAATGGTTTGCTCCACAAAGCTTCCAATGGTTCTCACTTCCAAGTACACTGGAAAGGACGATTGGGGATTGAAACCAGTGTTTTGAACAGTGCCATCAACGGAGTATCTTCCCATGGGATAGAGCGATCCTTCGTTCAGGCCTTGAATATCAATAGCCGAAGCGTCGTTGAAAGGAACAACGAAGATATCCATGAATGCCAAGTTGTTGTACTCATCACTCTCCCAGTAGTGTTTGTCAGCATCAACGAGAACAAATATCTTGTGATCTCCCCCTAGGTTCGCGGTATTCCAGGTAGTCTGAACCGTCGCTGTGCCTCCCGAAAGTATTGGACCTGTTGTTCTATCACTTCCAATCTGAAGTCCTCCAACGGAACCATCGTAGAATCTGACTACAGAATCGGTGATGGCTTCTCCATTGTTGTGGACAATTGCGGTGAGAGTCACAACATCACCCTCCACGGGCGAAGGATCGCTGGAAGTAATATCTACGCTGGAGATAGAAAGATCTACAAATCCGTAGGAAGAGGCCTGAATGACCTCCTTTGTAGTCGACCTCTGAACAATCGCAACGATTCCGAGCTCGTCTCGATCATAGATTGGATCGATTGGAAACGTCTTTGTCTTCACTATCGTGTCGCCTTGATTCAGTGTGATAGCCTCTCCATTTTCGTTGGGAATCATGTCCCTGACGGTAAATTCGAAATGCGTCTCACCGTTGGATCCAGGAGGAGTAATATAATCTATGTTGTTCTCATAGAGCACTGTATGGAGTACCAGGCCGGTTCCTGGAGGGTCTATTGCACTTATGGTGATATCTACTGATCCTGTAATCGCACCCAATGATCCCGATATTCGGATGGATAGGGGACTCGGAATGTCTATCCTTGTGTTGATGGCGTCTCGCAAACTCTTGTAGGTATACGGATAGTCAGGTTGGAACAATCCATCAATCTTTACGTACGGAACGTATCCGATATCTCCATACCAGTTTCTTCTTCCCATCTGCTCGGTTGGGTTGAACAGGTACATTGGGTCGGAACTTGAAGGCCACGAAACATGGTATTTCAGTACTGCTAACTTGTCTGGTAAGAAATCGTCGCAAAATATCTCTTCATTTGGAGTTGCATAGGCGCAAGGACCACAGCCAACGTTTGTGAATCTCTCATACAGGACGATTCTTTGTGTCCCAGGCCCCCTCGTCCCAAGATTTTCTTGAGCTGTTGTTGAAACATCTTCAATCGTGTGGCTCGTCTGAGAAACAGAAGAAAAAGTGATGCCCACGAATGCGACCGCAACTACCAATGCCCACACTCTTCTGGAAATGCCCATCATAGACATGCCTCCTTCCCTCAAGACAAATGTATGGACATCCCTGTATTATATCTTTTCGAAGGTGGTTTACCACTACTGAGTCTTTCTCGGGTAAGCCACTATTATGATTATTGCAATGATGGCAACAATGATAGCGAGAATTATCCAGGCAACGGGATCGACGGGACTCGTTCTTACTTTCGGGTCTAGCGGATCATAGTCCTCCTTGTCGTTGACGCCATCCCCGTCTGTGTCCGCGTTTCTCGGATCCGTGCCTTTTTGTACTTCCTCCTCGTCAGTCAGACCATCGTTGTCATCATCATCATCTAGATTGTCACCTGTGCCATCCATGTCCGTATCGTTCCATTCAGTGCCATTCAACGGAAAGACATCAATAAAGTCGGAATAGCCATCCCCGTCCGTATCAGGGTTCTTTGGATCCGAACCTATCTCTTGCTCATCCTCATCAGAAAGTCCGTCGCCATCATCATCATCGTCCGAGTTGTCTCCAATTCCGTCTTCGTCGGTATCCAACCACTCACTCTGGTTCAACGGAAGGGCGTCCTCGGAGTCGTCAAAACCATCACCGTCAGTGTCAGGGTTTATCGGGCTAGTTCCAAGACTTGCCTCTTCCTCGTCCGTTAGGCCATCGTTGTCATCATCATCATCCTGATAGTTCGGAATGCCATCTCCGTCTGTATCAATATCTGCGACCTCGAGGGGAACAAGAATGCTCGCTGTCATTGTGCGATTTGTCACAGTTACGTTCAAACTATACGAGCCGTGCTCATCAGGAGCCGATAGAGCGAATGAGAAATCCCCGTTGCTCTGCACATAGCCCGTCCAAGTTTGTCCTGTCTCAACTATCTCCAGGGTGACCGGAGACTGCTCAGCAGGCGCGCTCATATTATCATCGTAGAACGCCGTTCCATTCACCCACAATGGGTCATTTATCACCGGGAAATTTGGAGAAGGATGTGCCGTTGGATTGATCCAGTGAACGATAGGGAAGTATTGCTTTTCCGTTTGATTGAGGTTAAATTGACTGTCCATCGCGGATATCTGAATATCGGCATAGTCGCTACCAGGTTGCATGGGGTACTCGACTCCATAGGTTGAGTCACCATTAAGATCCGCCATGGGGGTAGAATTGCAAGTTCCTGGAAAGCAGATGATGAGCTCAACGCTGAAGATGTTGTCAGAATCGACAACAGTAGCATTGAATGTAACGTTTTCATTCTCCATGGGATATTTCGGGAACCAGGTCACGTTGGAGATCTCGGGACCGAAGTTGTCGCCCATTGCATTTGGCTGAAAATAGGGAAGGGCGAAGGTTGTCAGGAGCAGAGAACTCAAGATGATTGCTAGAGCGGTTTTCATCGCTATCGAGAGCCTATTGATTGGACTAGATTTAATCTTTGCCCAGTAATCGAATCCATCCAACGTATTGAGTGATGTGAAAGTGAATCCATGAAGCTTTCGGAAACACAGTTTCTCGGGGGAACAATTACCAGATATGATTCGCTGAGCGCATCTGGAAGAAGGAGATGCTTTACTCTATCTCTGATAGTTTGTCTATCCTTCAACTCTTACGCTGGGTTAGGGAACTCGGTCGGTTGATGCCTCTAGAAGGTCCCTTCTTCCGACTCTTCCGGTGGCCTCTCTTCCACTTCAGGCGGGGCCTCTTCCTCCTCAGGTATCTCAGGTCCCTTCCGCCGCGCAGCCGCTGCAACGATTGCGATGATTATGATTATGACAATTATGGCTATGATTATCCAGAGCCATGGGATCTCAGCTTCTTCTGTAAC
>JBHIFI010000007.1:0-42164 GCA_046761005.1 Thermoplasmata archaeon | reverse complement strand
GATGTTCGAAAATAAAGGACTTCCTACACTTCCATCCTTTGGGATGCCCATCACCCTGGGAATCAGGCTCGACTTTCCGGCCCTCGACGCGGCGGACTTGGACGACGACGGTGATTTTGACCTCATACTCGGGGACCAGTATGGTGACCTCTACTACTCTGAAAACACGGGTCCCAATCCAGGATTCATATCTGATGGGGACCCTTCGACGGTAACATCGCCATCTTTTTCCAGCCCAGCACCTATAGGAATAAATGTTGGCGGTTATGCATCTCCTTGTCTTGCTGATATGGACGACGATGGCGATCTTGATCTTGCCGTTGGCATGGGGGCAGGGTCTCCGAGGAATGGACGGGTTGACTACTATGAGAATGTGGGAACGCCCACAAGTCCTGTTTGGGCGGCCAATGATCCTAACATTTTTGCAGGAGTCAGAGTCTTCCTAGCATCGGCACCCGCCATCTTCGACATGGATAGCAATGGGATTCCCGATTTGCTCCTTGGTTCCCAGTCTGGCTATGTGGGCTATTATCCAAACTACGGATCCGCATCCTCGCCTAAGTGGATAACCTGGACAAGTGTCGCCACAAGCTTCACTTTTTTCAATCTCAACAACTACTACGAGGACGATTCAAATGTCAGGTTGCGGGAGAGGGTCATCTCGGACCGGTTGCTAGAATACGCAGACATAATCAACACGATAGACCAAAAGATGGTGGATGAAGTTGTTTTCTGTATCGCTCACACCGCAACGAAGTCTTTGATGCATGAAGCGGCATTCTCAGATGTCTACGGGAACAATACCGAATCTCTGTATCATAACGACAAGTTCGTCGACTATGCTGACATTGTTGACAACGGTAGCTATGAGACGGGAGATTACTATTCGACTTTGAAGTACTGGGTCAATAACAGTGGGGTGATAGAGGAGAGATGGGTCCCGCCTGATATCTATTACTGGTTCGTGGTTCATCCGAGAGTTAGCTATGAGCTACCCACCTACATCGATCCTGACGTTGTCGCCAATATGCATCAGGGTGCCTCTGCACCGCCTATAGGGAAATTCTGGCGGTGGTATCTTTTCAATGAGAATGATACTGCTTGGCCAGATGATGCGTATCTCGCTGTCAAATATCCAAAGGACGAGTGGCCTCCCCTAATGAAGGAGAAGCTCGCGGGTGTCAGCACACTTTGGAACGAGACATATCACACCTCTCCTAGCGGTTATGACAACTCAGGTCACAACAATCAGAGGCCGTGGGACTATGGAGACCATGCCGTGGAGAAGGTGAGCCACTGGGTCAGCCTCACCCTTGCGTTGAATGCTCAGGAGCATAGTGATGGGAATAGACCCAGGCAGCCTGTGAGAATAGCGCATGAGCACAATGGAAACTGCGGTGAGCTCCATGACCTTACAACCGCTGCTTTCAGAGCCGCTCTGATACCCGCCCTCGGTCTGCAGAGCATAGCTGAAGACCATTGCTGGAATCACTTCTGGGACCAGGGATGGCATCACTTAGACAATTACTGGAGCAATTCCGCATCCATAATCAGCAATATGACTTTCAAGCATTATACACCAGGATGGAACAGGGACTGGACGGCAATTGTGGAAGAGAGGGGCGACAGCTCCTTCAGGAATCATATAGATGAGTACCACAAGCCCTATGATTACAACGGTGATGGCTATATCGATAGGGGAAATGTGAGTGTAGAGGTCGTGGACTCCGAGGGGAATCCTATTGACGGAGCCAAGGTTTCGATAGGAGGATGGAGAATGCTTGGCGGCAGCTGGTACAGCATTGGAGACTTCTCGGCCTATTCCAATCCAGACGGCATCGCCTTCTTCACGACGAGCGAAGCAAGGCAATATGATGTGACTGGAGACACATTCGATGATGGAATCCAGGTTGACGTGAACAGTAAGTTTGGTGGCGGATCTCTGAATGCCGGCTATGCGAATAGATTCAAGATATGTATCGACCCGCCAAATCTTCCTCTGTACAACTATACATATCAGGTACCTGGAACCAGACCGAAAACCGATCTTCTTGTGAATGAGCTCACCTCGCCACCATTGCAGGATTCCTGGCTTGAGGCAATCGTTGATGTTGAGTATGGTGTTCAGTATCCTGCGACCGATATCCGAGATGACGATGGCGTCAACTACCATCCAGAGATTTTCTCGACGGGCATTCACATCGATGCCTTTTTCGTCGATTCCGCCAACCTCGAGAAATATATGAAAGGCTACGCTTTCGATGCCTACAACGTCACGCAAAACGAATCTCATTTTACGACTTTGCTACCGCTTCAGCCAGGCCCAGATGATTGGTACTTTGTCCTTTCCAATTTCGATTCCATCGAGACCCAGAAAGTCGTCAATTTGACATTTAACTTCGTAAGAGACCTCCCACCTGATCTAAGTCAGATGCAGGGTGGAGAACTCTCAGGTTTAGCAAGTGAGAATGTCATGATCAGCTGGCTGGCATCTCCGGATGACGGTGGCGAGGAGGATGATGTTTACGAATACAGAATCTACAGATCCACTGCATATTCTGGTCCGTACGCGTTTGTTACTGCGGTTCCTGCCGATGGTTCTCCCAGCTATTCCTGGGTGGATACAGGAAAGGGGCTTGGGGATCCAAGTGATTATTTCTACTATGTCTCTGCAGTGGATGTGAGATCCGAAGTTCCCTCTCGTGATAGGGTTGCCAAGTTGGTCACATCGCTTGTCCCAGGACCGAACCTCATCTCTATTCCTCTCTTGCTCTCGAATGATTCGATTTCGTCCGCTCTGGCTACCGTTTCCTACTCGCGCTTATGGGTCTACGATTCCCGTGATACTCTTGACCCCTGGAAAGCGCATGACATACACAAGTATCAGAACGATCTGAACAACCTTCGACCCAATCAGGCTTTCTGGGTTGATGCCATAGATGCCGGTAATCTTGTTGTTGTTGGCGTGATTCAATCAATCATTCAGATTGAGCTGGAGGCAGGTTGGAATCTTCTATGCTATCCCAACTTCAATCAGACAAAGACAGTCTCGGAGCTAGTGACCGAGACAGGGGCTTCTCGAATTGAAGGATTTGATCCATCTTCACCGCCTCACTATTTGCAGGTACTTGCCCCATCCTACGCATTGTCACCTAAAGAAGGGATTTGGATAAAGGTTGACCAGTCCCAGACGTTGGTTATTAATAACTGATTGGCTGTTATCTTGCCAGAGTACGGTGGAATCTTGGCTGTCGCTAGAGTAACAATGATCTTTTGCCTGATCAGTTCTGCCCTGATTGTCTTTCCAGCCCTTGAAGGGGTTGAGGGTGCAGAATCTTTTCCAGGGACTAGGTCTGATGGCCAGAGGACTGTTATGCTCGAACTCTTCACAGCTACGTGGTGCGAAAACTGTCCGTACGCAGATGCGGCCGCTGACAGGTTGCTGAGGGTCATAGGTCCAGATCGAGTTTCGGTAATTCAATACCATGTGACCCTGACAGATGAACTAAGAATCAACGAATCCGACGCTAGAAGGAAATCATACGGAGATCCTTCGCTTCCCTCCCTCTGCCTCGACGGTGAACTCAAGAGTGTTGGAGCGACTTCATACGAGGAGGCTCTTGACGAGTATCTCTCACTTGTGCAGGAAAGTCTTCAGAACGAGACACCTGTGAGTCTGGGGTTAGATTTCCATGTAGCTGGTGGGTCTGTCTCTCTCAACGTATCTCTGGAGAGTAGCGTTTCTTTGGCAGGTGAAAACCTCTTTCTCAGGTTTGCTCTATTCGAGAATCTCGTAGAAGCGGATGGAAAGATATACAACTACACTGTGAGGGCGTTCAATGAGATCTCCATCGATCCCGCAACACTTCCTGCGACTCGGTCTATGACATTCATGTTGGATGCATCATGGATTACGGAAAACATGGGTGCTGCTATCTTTCTACAAGCAGATGCTATTGGTGGGATTTATCAGTCAACTAATGTTATGTTCGGGGAAGCTCCTGTAATCAATATGGATGACCGCACAGATGATCCGATTTCTGGCAATGAAACCTTTTCTGGAACCTGTACAAGCGGAAGGCAGTTGTCTGAAGCTTTCCTGAAAGTTGATGACGGTTTGTGGGTTGAGGTCGAGGGGACAAATGATTGGTTCTACATCATTGATACCAGGCAGCTATCTGACGGTCACCACACCATCTACGCGAGAGTCTACGATATCGCGGGTATTTACTCTCATCCAGATGTGCTGTCTGTCACAGTGAAGAACGAGAAGCCGATTCCCTCCTTGGGGGCTGCGCTTCTTCTCGCCGTTTTCCTTTCCGTTGCCCTTTTGATGAGCGCGAGTCGACGGCTACGGGTGTGAGGAAGTTCTTCCTCGCATCATCTGGTCCCTTATGATTTTTTCCGCCAAATCAAGAAACTCTTCCTCGCTGTTGAAGGGAATGGTCGCGCCCGCTGCTATGTTGTGTCCCCCTCCCGCCCCGCCTATGGACTGCGCAGCTTCCTTCATAACTACGGAGAGGTCAAGACCCATAGATACGAGTTCCTTTGTTCCTCTTGCAGACACTTTCACTCCCTCTTCTGAGCGGGCGAAGGCGAAGAGGGGGAGCGATTTGTCGATTTCTGGAGAGGACATCAGCATCCCAGCCGTAATTCCTATGACGGTATCCTTGATTCTCCTGCCTCCGTGGAAGTACTGAAGATAACCCAACTCAATGATTCCCATGTCCTCTGCGATATCAAGAGATTCGACAAGATATCCTCTATGGACTCGAAGCAAGTCTAGTGCCTCTTCCAGGCTCTTTCCCCTGTCCCCAAGACAAATCCTCAGACCGATATCGGTTCTATCATATCTGCCGCAGGAATTCAATAGTGTGGCGAACTCCTTCGCATCTCGTAGAGGAGACCTTTTCCTTTCCCGGATAAGTGTATAGCACTCGCCAACGATTCTTTCGATGTGCGTATGGCTAAATCCTGCCTTCAAAAGCATTGTAGCTAGCGAGGAAACTATGTTCCTTTTTTCAGAGGATTTGAGGTCCGACCAACACCTCCATCCTTCCCCGGCCTTGAGAGCCACTCCAACCTCATCGAGAAACTTCACACATGAATCATAATCACCACTAAGACCTGGTATCAAGGGATCATTGGAATATGTGAGAAGCTTCGGGAGTGGACGAGTCTCTCTACCGAAGTATGTAATGTCAATATCCTTTCGCATCCAGCCTCCGGACACAGCGTCCCTGAGGATTCTTCTATTGGACCCGACAAGGCGTCTGAAGTTCCGATCCTGCATATCACCCACTGCGCCAACAACGGCCAAACCCGAAAGGTGAGAGTTCTCCCGGCTCATCTCTCTTGCAACTATATAGGTAGCTCCAGCTCCGCTTATGTCCAGAGAACCGTCCAGTCCATACATGTGGGGATTGAGCATGCTAGGCCCCGCAACTTCAACTCGCGAAAGTAGGCGGCCCTTTCTATTCCCTGCGAAGGATTCCGAGGGGACATGGTGGTCGGTTATAATCCCGGGTATGTCCAAGATAAGGTCGTAACTTCCCGCACCGATATCTGTGAACCATACGAATTCTGGGTTCCTTTCCCGAATCTTCCTGATAGAATCCTCATCAAGGCTTTTGACGAAGATGATGTCATGGTCGATTCCCGCTCGAAGAAGGCAACCACAGGCAATCGAGCCTGCTGATATTCCGTCAGCATCTATGTGCGTGATAACAAGGACTTCCTTTCTCCTAAGAACCACTTCCGACAGCTTTCTTCCGAGATAGTGCATCCTGAAACATAATCTCGAAATGGATATTAAAGATAACTCACGGACAAAACGTCCAGCATCTCGTTTGGACCTGAGTTGGACGGTGCCAAGAAGACAATTAGACATGTGTGCTTTCAATCAGAATTAAGCTGGAATTCTCCAATACTCAGCTCATGGACCCATTTCTGCTAGTGATTTGCGTCCTTTTCCTATCGTTACTCGGAACCTCACTTGGAGTGATCACAGGACTAACACCAGGAATTCACGTTAATCTTGTTGCAGCATCCTTTCTCGCACTACAACCACAGCTGGTCATGCTCGTCTCTTTGCTCTGTGGCTGGACGCAACCCACATACGAGGATATTCTCCTCCTCATCTCCTGCATTATAGTCGCAAATGCTGTCTCACACACCTTCCTTGATTACATACCTTCGGTTTTTCTAGGCGCGCCTGATACGGATACGGCGCTTTCTGTCCTACCCGGTCATAGAATGCTTCTACAGGGAAAGGGATACGAGGCTGTCCTTCTCTCTGCATTTGGAAGCCTGGTTGCTCTCTTTTTCTTTTTGTGCCTTATGTTCCCTGCAAGACTGATAATGGGAAACCCCTTTCACGCCTATCAGAAGCTTTCATGGTCAATACCTTTCATCCTCGTGACCGTCGTTTCTTTGCTTATAGTGAGTGAACAGACAAGATTGGAGAGGGGCAGACCGGTTCTCTACTGTTCTGCCAATGGTATTCTGCAGGACGAACGACATTATCGGCGCATGCAGAAACTACTTGGTAATGAAGTCGAAGGCCCTCTCTCAAATTTCCTTTGGAAAGCGGTTGTTGCCGAAGGAACGATTTGGAATATAAATTCAAGATTTGCAGTACTTCAGACGAGAAAAAGACGAATCAAAGTGAAGTTTGAATCGCCCCTTGATCTTGAGGAGGGCAAGAGGGTCTACATCGCTGGGATTCTTGAACCTTCACCCTCTGTTGGACGGGCCCTTCGAACAAAAATTTGGGCACTCGGGGTCTTCCTTGTTTCCGGTTTGCTGGGTTACGTTGTTCTTTCCACCAGTCTGTTCGCCGCTAACTGGTACCCTTTTCCTTCTCTTATACCAGACAAAAACTCCGTCGGTCTCTTTCCCCTCTTCACCGGCCTCTTTGGTCTTTCCACCTTGCTCCTGAGTCTTGCGAGGAGTACAGGAATACCTGATCAGGACGTCGAGATTAACGAAGGAGACCTTTACAGGGGGCGTTTCTCCCCGGCAATGAAAGGCGCAGTTGCCGGATGCTTTGCAGGATGGTTTCCAGGGGTGAGCAATGCTACGGCAACTGTCATTGCGAAAATGCTGGACGATCGGGAGAGAAAAGATGAATCTGAGAAGGAATTCATCGTTGCCGTTTCAGCCGTAAACACTTCCAGCTGCTTCTTCACACTTCTGGCCCTTTTTGTTTTGCTGAGGGCTAGGAGCGGTGTTATGAATGCCATTATGACCGAGTTGGGGGAAACGTTGGTAACCTGGGAAGAAATCCATTTTCTGCCGCTCGGAATGGCCATTCTCCTTCTCTCAGGTGTCCTCGCAGCATGCACGGGTTTTTTCCTCACAAAGAAGCTCGGAAGGAAATTTGCTCAGGCTTGCTCAAACATAGATTACAGAAGGCTCGTTCTTTTCATAATGGTTCTTTTGTTGGCAATGGTCTTCTTTCTGAGCGGTCTCCTCGGAATAATAGTTGCTTTTCTTGCCACCTCCCTGGGTCTCATTCCGCCCTTAGTTGGTGTAAAAAGAGTTCATCTCATGGGCTGCCTCATTCTTCCGCTGATAATCTTGTTTGCGGGGTGAGAAAGTGCCAACTCTTCTTATCCACTCTCTATTCGCAGCAGCTGTCCAGTGTCTCGTAAACCTCGTGATGATTGGCCAGGGCATTAACGAATTCACTTTCTATGCAGCGATTGCGTCCATCCTGGTTGATTTGGACCACCGTTCTGATGGAAAGAGATCTTCAATCATCCACTCCCTGGTTTCGATCTTTCTAGCCTTGGCAATCGGAGTCCTCGGTGTCTTTCTCCTCGCGGATGTTTGGAAGAGGCTTTTTGTGTCCTCCCTTACAGTAGGCTTTGTGAGCCACGTATCCATAGATGCAACTGATAGTTGGGGCATCTTTGTCACGCCTTGGAAAAGTAAAGTGATATCTTTCTTCAAGGCCCTCGAAAACACACGCAGTCAGGGAAAGAGGAGGTTAGATCTAATCCTTGCAATTCTGTCGGCCTCAACACTCCTCATTCTCGTTCTTTTCTGAACTCTGTCCAGCTAGTCTCCTAATCCTCTCTGGTCCCTCTATTTCGACTAGAATATCTCGAACTGGAGGAGGCACAAATTCCTCCCAGTTTGTATTATCGAGGATACGTTTTCGGACCTTCGTTCCGGAAAGAGAATTCCTTTCTACAAGGGGCATGACTCTCACATCGAAGCCTCTTTCCCGGAAGAGTCTGACGGTTAGGGGGTCATTCGAATAGATCAGGAACAGATTGGGAATGAGCTCCTTAACTTGTTTAACCCACAGCTCATCATCGTTCAAATCCCTTATCGCCACGATATCGTAGTCTTCGAATCCTTCCCTTTCCATGGCGGACCTTATCATCCTAGCTCTCTCTTCAAAGGAAAAGGGATTCTTTTGGGTGTCTTTGAACTGCGAGCTACCGACACCAAACGTAATACCATTATGTTCCTCAAGTATGCGCTTCACCATTGCCAAGTGTCCTCTATGGAAAGGCTGGAACCTCCCGACGAAAAGAGGCCAAACATCAGACATCCTCGATTTCCACCTCCACCACGAAAATATGCATAAGAGCGCAGTATCTTGCGAAGTACTTCAAATAGTGGGCACGAAGCCCGCCATCAAACTGTTCATAGAAGCTGTATCCTTCGTAACTTTCTATCGAGCCCAAGAAAATCCTTCCCTATTGAGGAATGGCTCTATCAACAGGGGTTGTCGACTTTGAGACGAGAGATGCCAGCTTTTCCAGCAAACCCTCCTTTCTCATGCCAACGAGGGCATGCTGTAGGACATCCTTCAGGGTTTCCACGGGAACTACATCGATTCTCCCTATGTACTTGTCTTCGAGTAGGACATCTTTCATATTGGACTTGGGAATCAAAACCCTCTTTAGGCCCATCTCTGCAGCCGCCTCTATCTTGGCAGTTACAGCACCAACGGGAAGAACCTGTCCCCTAACACTGAGCGACCCAGTCATTCCTACGCTTTGGTCGACCTCTACATTTTCGAGGGCCGATATGACAGCGGCAGCGACTGATACCGAAGCGGAATCTCCCTCCGTTCCTTCACTACTTCCGATAAATTGAACGTGAATATCGTGGTTGCTGATGTCCTGGCCAGTGAACTTCTTAATGAGAGCAGACACATTCTGGACGGACTCTCTGGCTATCTCGCCGAGTTTTCCAGTCGCTATGATTTTGCCGCCATCCTTCGTCTGAGCGGGTGTTACTTCGGCCACTATTGGAAGAAGTATTCCGGAGAATTCTGCCATTCCACTTGCGCCATGCAGAACCGCCAAACCATTGACTACTCCAACGGCTGCTCCCTCTACCATAGATGTCGCATAAATCTTCCTGTCTTCTATGATTCTATCTGCGATCTGCTGTTCCAGCGACCTTGCAATCTTCTTTGCTCTGTGAACGTGATCAGCACTCACAAAGGGAGCCTTCTCCTCTATCGCGATATCTCCTGCCACTCGAATGAGTCCGCCCAATTCTCTCAAACGCAGGGTTAGCCTTCCCTTTCTACCGCCACGTCTTCTTGCCTCCCTCAGAATCTCGGTAACTGCGCCTTTATCAAAATGGGGAATCTTCTCGTCCTTAGCTACCTCCTGCGCCACAAATCTGATGAGCTTGACCCTATTGCTGTGTGTGTCCCTCATCGTACTCTTCATATAGACCTCATAGCCATACCCCCGGATTCTGGACCTCAGAGCTGGATGCATGTTTGCAACCGCATCGAGATTTCCAGCGGCAACGAGTATGAAATCGCAGGGAACGGGCTCCGTCTTCACCATAGCCCCAGAGCTTCTCTCGCTTTGTCCAACTATGCTGAACTTCTTTTCCTGAAGGGCTGTCAGGAGGCTCTGCTGGCTCTCAAGCCTGAGCATGTTTATCTCATCGAGGAAGAGAACACCCTTATGGGCACGATGTATGGCTCCGGCATCGACCCTATCATGAGAGGGCGTTTCCAAACCGCCTGATTGGAATGGGTCATGCTTTACATCACCAAGAAGGGCTCCAGCGTGAGACCCCGTCGCATCAATGAATGGAGGGAGATCGTCCAGGTCATGAGAAACGAGAAGTTTGGGTATCATAAGAACTTCCTGCTTGTGTCCAGTGTATCTAGTGAACATGAAAACCAAGAATGCTATCAAAATGCCTATCATCAGAGGCGTGGGGTCAATGGAGATAGCTCCACTAGCAGGATCATATCTTATGGAGAGCATTATGGCAAGGCCTATCATCAGGAAGATGACAGTCATCATCACAGATGCCTTCTGCTCTCTCTTCTGCACGGCTTCTGCTTTTTGGGCGCTAACTATCTCCTTTCCCTTCCCACAGGGGACGGCCCTTATTCTTGGTTCATTGGGATCATCAGGATTATGATAGACGAGTATGTCCTGAAGCTCTTCCTGGGGGAGCAGCTCGACCATCGAGTTGGCAATCATGGACTTCCCAGTTCCTGGGTCCCCGATGAGCATCACATGCCTTTTCTGTTCAGCAGCCTTCCTAATCACCACAACAGACTCGTCCTGACCTATTACTTGGTCCACAAGCCTGGGAGGAATTCTTATCTCGGAAGTCGAATCGAGATCCTGTCCCTTTATCCACTCATCGATTGGAGGCAGATCCTCATCTTTTGAACCGCTCGGTGATTCCCAGTTCATTAATTCACCAATCTGGATATGGTCGTTTACTTGGCATTTCTGATATAAGTTCTGCTTCCTCTTAAATATTTGGATGTAAACGCTGGGCTCTTGTGGGATAGCCTTTTTTCCTTTGTGCGACGAATGGGGACAGACCCTCGGTAGCTATTTTGCTATGTACTTTGCGACAACTCTTGCTATCTCTTCGAAGGTCTGTTGCACGCCTTCTCCCGTCTTTGCACTGGTCATGAGGTATGATGAACCCATCTCCTCGCTAAGTGCCCTAACATCATCCTCCCCAAATTGAGCCTCATCTTTCAAATCAATCTTGTTGGCTACAAATCTGACGGGAATATCGCCCGTAACCCTAGTGACAGAATCTATCCAGTTTTTCAGCTCAAGAAGCGTATCCTTGCGGGTCACATCGCAGACTGCCATTATGCCCTGAGCACCATGAAAATATGCCTCTCTTAGGAGCTCTCTGAAGCCCTTCTCGCCCATTATGTCCCAGATCATCAGATTGACCCTTACGTCTTTGCCACCATTGAGTCGCTGAACAAAGACCTCTTTCTTTGTGACCTTGGCCCCGAGTGTCGCTATGTACAGGTCTTCAAATATGTCAAGGACATATCTTCGAATCAAACTGGTCTTTCCTACAGCGGCGTCTCCCACGAGGCAGATTTTTGCCTTCATCACTACAGTTCCACTAGATTCCGGAGACATCTCAATCAATCAATCTGAATACTTCGTTAAAATGCTTACCTTTGAATTATCGAGATTGAGAATAAAGTCTACGCGAGGACATCTTTGCTGGCAACCATCTTGGCCATTTCCAAGAAGACTCTCTCGACGTTTTCTCCTGTTTTCGCACTTGTGAAAGCATAGGGAGAATCGTAGGACCCGCCCATCATCCCCATGTCATCTTCCTCGACACTTATGGAGTCAGTGAGGTCCATCTTGTTTCCCAGGAATACTATTGGAATTTTTCCAACGACCTTTTCTACGGAGTTAATCCATGTTGGAAGTTCGTAATATGTATCCTGTCTCGTCATATCGCAGACTGCCATTATGCCCTGAGCTCCGTAGAAGTATGCCTCTTTAAGCAGTTCCCTGAAGCCCTTCGCGCCCATGATATCCCATATGGTCAGGTCGATGTCCAAGTCAGTCTCTAGCTCGGGATAGTGCAACAAAAGCGATTTCTTGGTGATTTTTGCGCCTATTGTCTGTATATACCTATCACTAAATGTATCGTAAACATACCTCTGGATCAGACTTGTCTTTCCAACAGCGAATTCCCCTACGAGACATACCTTCATCTTGATATTCCTGACATGATTCATTCAACTAACCTTCCTATCTCCTTTTACAAACAACTGAGATTGTAGATAACACTTCTCTCAGCCTTATCGGTGCTGATTATCAAAATGTATGCTAGGATTGAGCAGCTCTGCTCTCAATAACGATAGCGGCGATTTCTAGAAAAGCTCTCTCAACATTCTCTCCTGTCTTGGCGCTTGTGAAGAGATATGGAGAGCGATAATTCTCGCTCATTTCACGTAGCTCACTCTCGGTGAAAGTTAGTTGTTCCTTGAGGTCGATCTTGTTTGCAAGGAACTCGATCGGGAGATTGCCTGTAATTGTCTCGATTGCAGATATCCAACTATTCAGGCCGGAAAGGGTATCCTTGCGGGTCACATCGCAAACTGCGAGAATTCCTTGTGCACCGTGAAAGTATGCCTCTTTAAGCAGTTCCCTGAAGCCCTTCTCGCCCATAATGTCCCATATTGTCATGTCTACTTGAACGTTATTGCCATTGGTGGGATCTTCAACGACCAACTCCTTCTTGGTGATTTTT
This sequence comes from Thermoplasmata archaeon, assembly GCA_046761005.1. GTDB lineage: Archaea > Thermoplasmatota > Thermoplasmata > RBG-16-68-12 > JAGMCJ01 > JAGMCJ01. Next base: position 29,630 of record JBHIFI010000007.1, on the reverse strand, counting down.
GCCCCCAGTGTGGAGATATATCTGTCGTCGAATTCATCCAGAACATATTTTCTTATCAGGCTAGTCTTTCCTACGGCACCCTCACCCACCATGCATATTTTCATCTTCATGGTGTCTTTTTTTTCGAACATCTCTTACCATCCCCTGGCCGCGCTCTAGAGAGAAAAAAGTTCCCAGATAATTGTTTCTATGAGATTATCAGATCTGATACTACTTCTCCAGCTCCTCAAGTTTCTCGCGGGCGATTCTTTCTGCAAGCTCCCTAAAAGCTTTCTCGACGTTTTCACCAGTCTTGGCACTCGTGAAGAGATATTTCGAGTCATATGCCTTGCTTGCCTGCTCGAGGTCATTTTCTGCTAGAGCCATACTTTCCTTTATATCGACCTTATTCGCAAGAAATTCTATTGGAACCTTTCCAGTGACACTGTAAACCCCTTCGATCCAGTCATCAAGTTCCGAGAGAGTGTCTTTACGAGTTACGTCGCAGACAGCGATTATACCTTTTGCTCCATAGAAATAGGCTTCCTTTAGGAGCTCTCTGAACCCCTTCTGACCCATAATATCCCAAATAGTCATATCAATCTGAAGCTCCATACCTTTTTCTGGGTAGTCTACTGTTATTTCCTTCTTTGAAACCTTTGTTCCCAGAGTCTGGAGATACTTATCGTCGAACTCATCGAGAATGAATTTTCTGATGAGGCTGGTCTTACCCACAGCCCCCTCACCGACCATGCATATTTTCATCTTCATCTTTTTCTTCAAAGGGATTCCCCCATGTTTCTTCCTCGGATTCCTTTTCAGCACTTGAAATCCATATAAAAATTTGTATCGTGTTATCAGGAATGATATTCTCTGTGGATGTCAAAAGCTTATATTGGGCCCATCTGATACCCTGAACGAGATGATGGGAAAGGACTTTATTTCCGTGCTAGACGCGAAAGATGATCTAACTGCACTGGTACGATCAGCTCTAGATCTCAAAAAGAGTCTTCGCGCTGGTGAGAAAACCGAACTCCTGAGGGGTAGTACACTAGCGTTGATTTTCGAGAAAAGCAGCACCCGAACGCGCGTTTCTTTCGAAATCGCGATGACCCAGTTGGGAGGGAGGTCATTCTTTCTCAATCCTCAGGATCTGCAGTTGGGAAGGGGGGAGTCGATTTCAGATACCGCGAGAACGTTGAGTAGATATGTAGATTGCATTGCTTACAGGGCATTTGACCATGAGAAGGTTCTTGAATTGGCAAGGAACTCTTCCATTCCAGTTATTAATGCACTCGACAATCTGGAGCATCCTTGCCAGGCACTCGCGGATATCTTGACGATTAAGGAGAAAAAGAACGATCTAAAGGGCCTCAAGCTGGCGTACGTTGGTGATGGGAACAATGTATGCAACTCTCTCATTCTGGCATGCTCACTCACGGGGATTGACATTACAGTAGCATGCCCCGAGGGCTACGAGCCAAATGGGAAGATTCTTGGAGAAGCGCGGAATCTGGCATCACGAGGGAATTCCAAGTGTGAAGTGGTTCGAAATCCGCAGGAAGCAGCTCAAGGTGCAGACATAATCTATACGGACGTGTGGGTTTCTATGGGGGACGAGGAGGAGGCCGAAAAGAGATTGGAGGATTTCAGGAATTATCAGGTGAATTCGGATCTTCTCTCTGTCACCTCCTCTGATTGTATAATAATGCACTGCCTTCCCGCCCACAGAGGCCAAGAGATTACGGACGAAGTATTGGATGGCCCCCAGTCGGTCGTTTTCGATCAGACCGAGAACCGACTTCACGCCCAGAAGGCTCTATTGGTATCTTTGCTGAGCTGAGATTATTCTGCTCCAAAGAATCCTCTCAAAACGGGGTGCATCTCCATCATCTGTTCCCTGCCCATCGCCTCGTAGAACTGGATCAATATGCCCACAGCTAGCAGGACCCCCGTACCGCTTGCTTGGCCGACTGTTCCAATCATGTCTGCGCCTGCCGCCAGAGAACCTACAGCCGCTCCGCTAATGACCGTCACGACAGGGATGTATCTTTCGAGCACTCTCCTCAGAACTCTTGGGTCCCGCCTGAAACCCGGAATCTGCATTCCACTGCTCTCAATCTGTCTAGCGACGGCATCAGGTCCCATATTCGTAGTCTCGATCCAGAACTTCGCGAAGATGATCGAGCCTACGATCATCACCCCCATATAGATTAGGACGTGCGCAAGTACTTGCCAGTAAGTGTGCCCCATGAGTAGATGTTCATACCGTTCGGGCCCTATCAGTGGAAGAAGCCAGTCACCCACACCGTTGACCGTCGATAGATAGTATGCCAACCCCGTCATAGGCGTTGTGCGGGATATTCCCAAGGCTTCCGCCTCTGCTACTGTGGCTGGATATGAGCCAATCATCCAATTCTGTCCGACCAGAGGCCAATCCGGGTTGTTCCAAAACAGAAGGGAGAACATGCTCACATTGGCCAGTACCGCAGCCATTAGTATGACCGGGATATTGGATGCGTATATCAGACGTATCGGGTACCTTCCCCTGGCTCCGCGAGCGGCCCCGTGAGCCAAAGGAAGCTCAATCCTCATAGACTCTGCGTAGGCCACTATAAGAAAGATTGCCATTGTCCCGACGAGTGCTATTATGGGGTTTGGATTCTGAAGCAGAATCGATTCAAATCCTCCTTGAGAGACTCCCGCAACACTCATGTTGTTGAGGTACCATAGAGTTTTCGGTATGGTCCCAGGAGGCATCCCCCCGGGCTCGGTGGGAATCCAATTGAAGGTTCCGACGAAAATTTGTTGGGAAACTCCAGCGGCAATGAAAAGGCTCACACCACTTCCTATGCCCCACTTGGAAACGACTTCATCCATCAAGAATACAAGATAGCTGCCCATGAAGAGCTGGGAAACAATCAGTGTGTTTGCAAGCATTTGTCCCTGTCCAGGAGCGAAGCCCTCCATTCGTGCAATGAAGCCCGCCGAAGGTCGAAGGAAGCCGAAAACCTGCGGTATGGATTCCACGACAATCATGATGATGACGAGGAGTTTTTGGGTGCCCTGATATACGGCTTTGTCTTCATCGTTGGTGAGGTCGAGTTTGATTATCTTCGCTCCCGCGAAGAGCTGCATTATGATGGAACCTGTCACGATGGGGCCTATGCCAAGATGCATGATTGAACCTTGGGCTCCGGCGAGTATAGCTCTGAGACTTGCGAAAACGTCTATCGTCTCTGCCGGGTCAAGACCATAGAGAAAGATATTTGTCATGGCAAAGTAGAGAACGAGGATTAGCACAACCCAGAGCATTTTTGTCCTGAAATGAACGTGTCCCACGGGTTTCGTCACAGCGGGAAGTCTGTCCGTGACTGGCTTCAGTGCATATAACCTGCTCTTTCCCTCTTCAACCATCGGTCCTACCTCTCAGCTTCCTTGGTTCCTGGGATGATCACATCTCCTCCCGCTTTCTGCACTTTCTCGATGGCGGAGTCAGTCGCTTCACCGACCAAGATCTTCATCTTTGTCCTTATCTGGCCTCTGCCGAGCAGCTTGTCTATCCCCATCTTTTCTAGGTCAACTCTTACAATGTTCTTGGATTTTTCCGCAAATCCCTCGAGGATGATTTCATCGAGCCTTTCTTCCACCTCAGACAGATTAATCGTATTCTTTCTCACCACAAGGCTAGGATGTCTCTTGAAGCCATAGTCGCCGAAATAGGGGTCCTTCATCTTGACAGCAGTCATGTATTTGTGTTTGTGGAGGCCAGCCTTTCCTCTGCCTCCTCGCTTACCTGCGCCTCTGCCAGCCTTTTTTCCTTTTCCGTGAGTCCTCTTTCCTCTAAGTTTGGATGTTCTTCCCATGATCAGTCCTCGTGAACGAATAACATCTTAAGAAGCAGGTCATTAATTTTTTGGCCTCGGTACCCCAGAGAACCACCCAGGGAATAGGGTCTCTTGATACCCTCGTATCCCCTTATCGGCGGATGAAGACGGATGACAGGCTTGAGCCCGTTCAGAGAACTAAGAAGCTCTTCTTCTTTTGCCACGGCCTTCGCAAAGGCGATTACTGAGCGGTATTTGGAATGCTTCTTCACATAGGCATCATTTATTTTCCCTTTGCCTGCAGTAGACCCCCTCGTAATCAGCATTCTCGCGAGAACCTCTGGCTGAATCTCTCCCCAAGTGAGGTAATCCTTCGCCTTCTGGAGCATCCCCTCATATTCCGGATGCTTTGGAACAATAACACAGTGATTTGGCTTGTTCAATCTGAGAATCTTGAGCGTGGCAGCAATATCTCCTGCAACCCCGACAGTTCCTCTAATCCTGACAACTGCGTACGTCATTCGGACTTCTCCTCAACTTCTTCGGATTCTTCCTCTGCCTCAGTCTCTGAGGTCTCCGGGATATCCTCCTCTTCTGCTACTGGTGATTCTTCTTCCATCTCAGGAGCCACCGGAATATCCGTTTCCGCTCGTATCTCGGTTGGTCCAGAAACTATGCATAGCTCTTTGATTTGCTCAGGCATCGTCTTCATAGCACCTATTTGCTTCAACGCATTGAAGGTCGCAAATGCATAGTTTACAGTTGTTCTGGAATGACCCTTCGTGAAGCCCCAGGCATCTCTTATCCCAGCAAGCTTGAGGATGCTCTTCGCAATACCTCCAACCGCGAGAGATATGCCTCTTGGTGCGGGTTTAAGAACAACCTCAACGGATCCACTCTTACCCTTGACCTGGAAGGGAAGGGAATGTGCTTTTCGGCATCCGCATTCAAAGGATCCGCAACCCCTTTTCACTTCTATTACATTCAGCTTCGCGGCATCTATAGTCTTCCTTATTGCGGGGCCGACCTCTTTCCCTTTGGTTCTTCCCAGGCCCACATAGCCATCCTGATTGCCGACGACCGCCGTTATGACGAAATTCACCCTTCGACCACTGTCCGTCATCCTCTGGACCATGTTCACGTCAAGTACCTCATCGCTGAGCTCAGGAAGGAGTATGTCAACTATCTCTGGCTCTTTGAGGGGAAGCCCTGTGTCGAGTGCTTCCCGCATACTAGAAATCTCTCCGCGTAATACCATTTTTCCCAGTCTCGTCTTGGGCTGCCAATCAGAGGGTGCCACCATCATTTCCCATCCTCCATCTTAGATTTCACCTTCTCAAACCTCTTCACAACATTCTTCCCGATATGCTCTCCCCTGATTCTCTCATCACTCGGGAAAATCTCCTCACCGCAAGGAATCTGAAGACCAGCGTCCAAAAGCCCCTTTAGAGATGCAAAGACTCTCGACCCCTTTGTTGGGTCATGGAGGCCGATGTCGAGCACCGCCTTCTCTATCCCTTTCTGAACTGCTCTTTTTCCAGCGAGATAGCCAGTAAGATAGGCTGCCGGAATATTGGCCGTAGACTTTACCCAGCCTAGTTTCTTGAGCTCATTCGAAACAGCCGAGCTGAGCACCCTGTCGCCTGACGGATCGAAGCTCGTGATTTGAACTGAGGTATTCCTATTCGATGCTCTGACGACAGCTCTGGGTAGATTGGATCTCAGCAACCTTGACCTCAATCTGTAATCTGTCCTTCCCTTTTGCCTTCTTTGGAAGGATACTCTTTTTCTTGGACCCTTGACCATTATTGATCCTCCTTGAGGTACCCACTTGACCGGAGCTGCGTCTCAAGGTGTGACTTGCTCTTGAATGCTCCGCCCTTTGCCTGAAGATAGAACTTCCTGTATGTGGAGACATCTATCTTTCCCTCGTCTCGAAGCTCTCGCAATCTCTCTCTAATTGGACGGATGGTTTGAATCCATCTCTCCTTTTTCGGTTTCCTTGCTTTCCTTGTGCCTTTTCGGCTTCCGTGACCCCTTCCTCTCCCCTTTTTCCTCTGTGCCCTGTGATATCTCGTTCTGCCCTTTGAAATTCCCTTCTTCTGCTTTGCCTTTATGGCTCCCGCATCTATCATAATCTGTATGTCGGTTCTCGTTATGGCATCAGCTACATCCTCTATCCGATTCGGATCTATCCAGACTCTGTTGACACCACACCTAAGAAGTTTGGCTGCCATTCTCCTCTGATTCTTCAGGTTCATATACAATGCTCCTGTTCAGTACGCGGATGCCTATCTCGTCCGCCCTGCTCTCAATCTCAATCCGCTTTCTCGTCCCCACCGAATGTCCGATCCGAGCTGCTTGTTTCTTGGGATCAAGTACTTCCAATTCTTTCTTGTTATGAACGAGGACCTCTTCGAAGCCAGAAGGATGAAGACCTCTGACCTTACTTGGCGATCGATATCCAACGGATGCCATCTTGGGCCTGTATTTCAATCCCTTTCTCATCTTGGAATGAAGGCCTCGTGGCCTCCTCCAGCTGCTCCCCAACCTCTTGTATCTGAACCATTCCTGTCTCCTAAACTTGGGTCTTCTTCTTTTCTGCCTATCTCTGATTGCGAGAAATCCCTTGGTTTCATCATCCAATACGGGCTTCAGTTTGGGCCTTACCACCTCTTCTTCAATGATTTCAATCTTCTCCTCCTCCTCTTTGAGATAGTCTTTGAGCCTCTTCCTGAGCTCAGGAACAATACCTTCCTTATCGAGATCTAGGGATTCACACATCTCAATGAGCTCGGCTTTTCTGGCTTTATTTATCTCAGTGAGCGTGGGCAGCTCTGCCTCTTTCTTTACTTTCCTCGCCTTTTTCTCATTCATTTTCTCGCACCTTGGGCTTCTCGATTATGTAGATGCCATCCTGGAAGACTCTGGGATCGTACCCTCTGATCTTTGTGGCCTGTTCTATGTTCGCAGCGGACTGACCAACATCCTCTTTACTATGGCCCGTCAGCTTCACCATGTCACCCTCAATCATGACCTTCGTTTCACCCATTATCTTTGCCCTCCGAGGATGCCTCTCCCCCAGGAAGTTCTCAATAAGCAATACCTTTTCTTCCTCTTTCACAGAAACCTTCATTGGGAAGTGGGAATAGACTATCCTCATCCTGCATTGAAATCCTTTTGTCGCGCCCAGTATCATATTTCTTATATGAGACGCAAACGTTCCTACCAGAGCCGCCTCTTTCTTTCTTGGAAACTCGCATGATACAACCACCTCACTTCCGTCTTTCCTTACGAAAACCCGCGGATGACTGAAACGCCTTTCTAACGTAGCTTGTTGACTAGAAATGATCATCCTCTCCCCATCAATCGCCAAATCGACCCCATCGGGGATTTCGACTCTCTCCTCGATTCTTCCTGAGACGGGCATTCCTAGCACCTAGTATACAAATGCGAGTAGTTTTCCACCAACGCCGAGCTCCTTTGCCTTGGAATGAGAGACGACTCCTTCCGTTGTCGTTAGTATCAGGACGCCGAAATCTTGTGCAGGCAGATATCTTGCCTCGTACCTCTCAAGATTCACTCTCTTGACGGAAAAGCGGGGCTTTATGACCCCACAGTTGTTTATGTTTCCGTTAAGTTCTACCTCGAAGATTCCGGACCTTCCGTCCTCAATGTATTCGAACTTCTTGATGTACCTATGTTCTTGCATGACCTTCAGAACCCTACCGATGAGTTTGGAGGATGGTCTGATCTCGCACTTTCTTTTTCCCGAAAGCTCTGCGTTTCTTATGCGAACCATAGCATCATTAAGTGGGTCATGTTGCACGCCAACCACCTATGAGTATTTTCGAAAGCCGAGTTCGAAAGCCACTTCACGGAAGCACTGGCGGCAGAGATATATCCTGCTCCTTCTGATGATGCCTCTCTTGCGGCCACAACGCTTGCATCCCGTCTTCCTTCCGAACTCCTTTTTCGGTTTCATTCGATTACCTCGACACCAAACTTCTCCCGCATGAAATGGATCCCTTCCTCCCGAGTGACTCTGTGCTTTCTTGGTATCTTTGACGTTTTTCTCCTTCTTTTGGTCACTCGGTAGCCTGGACGCTTTAGGCTCACAGAGATGTCCATCCCGAAAATTCCAATCTCAGGGTCATACTTCATACCTTCAAACTCCGTGTAGTCAGGAACGCCAAATGAGAAGTTCCCCTCCGGGTCAAAATTGTAATCCGCGAGTTTGTTGTTCTTCACCCAAAGAGCCCTCTTCAGAAACTCCTCTGCCTTCTTTCCTCGTAACGTCACCTTGCACCCTATGGGCATCCCCTTCCGTATTCCCAAGTCTTTGCTTATAGTTTTAGAGATGGTTTCAATGGGCTTTTGGTCGGTCAACATCCCCAGGACTTTCTGAGCCTTGAGAAGTCTCTCTCCTGCCTCGCCTACCCCGATATTGACAACGGTCTTTTCGACCCTCAAGTCTCTCATGTTCCCCACTCAATCACCTATACGATCTTCGTTTCTGGGATACTTATCTCCGGAGATTTTTTTCCAACGACGAAGACGTTGTGAAGTGAAGTGCTGAAGCCTTCGTCAAAGAGAACCTCATTCTCCCTTGGGTTTCTGGATTTCTCATACTTCTTCAGTCTGGCGAGTTCACCTACGTGTTTTCCGCCAACGAGGAGAGCGATGTTTCCCTTGGCTAATTCGTAGTGGTCAAGGATTTCTTGATTGGGAACAGAGATCTTCAGAACATCGCCTGTTCTATACATGTTCTTGTCAAGGAGGATGTTCCTACCGTCGTAGAGATTGAGTTGGATTCTTCCACCTTTGACTGTTGTCTTTCCATCAATCCTTGATAGTTTCCACTTTGCTTGTTTGGCATCGACCTTCACTAGCTGAAGCCTTCCTTTCGTATCGATTAGCATTCTGAAGTGCTCTTTCTTTTGCTTGAAGGAGAGGACATCCATTAGACCAACGCCTCTCTTCAGATCAGTCACAGGCTTCCCATCTACGGAAACGCTTCTTGAGGAGAGGAGCCTTCTTCCTTCTCTGGTTTTGTCGCAGTAATGCAGCATGTCTCTAAGGATTATCTGAAGGGGAATAGACTCTTCCATTCCGTGAGGTCCTGGCTTCGGTCTAACAACCCATTTGTGTTTCTTCCTGGAGATCATCCAGCTTCTCGGTGCCGCCAGTCTTTTCAGATGTTTCTTCATTTTCTGTCTCCCAATGCTTCTATCCTCTCTCTTCTCAAGGGGTCAGAGAGATCGAGTTTAGTTATTATCACGTTCGAAGGATGGATTTTCTTGCCGATCTGCGTTCCGTCTGCCTTCTTTCTTGTCAGGCCCTCAATCGTAACTGTCATGGTCTTGGTATCCGTCGTTGCAACTTTTCCCTCGTGACCCTTGTCAGCACCTCTGACAACAAGGACTGTGTCTCCCTTGCGGAGTGGAACAGCTCTCGGGTAGGCCTTCTTCTCATCACCCAGGTATTTTGCGGACAGGTGTGCAGCCATTCTCCTTCTCCTCTTGTGCCAAGGAGCGCTGTGCAGGTCTTTTCTCTGCTTCCTTGCTTTACTACTCTTCATCTCATCCCCTCATACTATCATTGATGCTGTTGCCGCTATCCTGGGCCATCTTTCGGCGGCTTCCCGAGCAATGGGACCTTTGATGTCTGTTCCTTTCGTTTCTCCGGTGGGCGTGGTGATCACAACGGCATTGTCCTCAAACTGCACCATTACTCCATCCGCTCTTCTGAAAGGCCTCTTCTGCCTGACAATAACGGCATACACCAACTGTTTCCTCATTTCAGGTGTTCCCTTCTTCACAGTGACCACGAGCAAATCTGCGATGCCAGCGCTCGGGTATCGTCTCCTTTTCCCGTGATATTTTGGAACTTCAACAATCTGAACGACCCTCGCTCCTGTGTTGTCTATGCATTGCAAATAGGCCCCCTTTGGAAGGCCTCTTGTCTGTCTTCCGGCTATCCCCTTCACCCGACTATCCTCCTCTCTTCTCGATGACCACATACGTGACCGTCTTGCTGAGCGGCCTACATTCCATTATTGCTACCTTGTCCCCGCGTTGTGTTTCCAGGCATGGCGGACTATGGGCCAAGTATTTCCTCGTTCTCTTCTCATATCTCTCATATTTTGGTATTAGCCTAAGGTACTGCCTCTCCACCACTATGGTATTCTTCATCTTGTCAGATTTCACAATGCCTTCCAAAATCTGACCCCTTACCGGAAGATTACCGTGAAAGGGACAGCGCGTGTCTCCGCATCCTTTCTTGGGAAGAGGAACGTCAATTCCTATGTCTCTTGCTTTCTTCCTTGCCATATCCGCTCACCTAGCCCGTTTTGTTCTATCTTCTGGACGGTGGAGAAGTCTCGCTCCATCTATCTCCACTCCTCCGTTTATATGGAATCTGAATCTGGTTCCCCGCTTTGGTACCTTTTTTTCCAAGTTTCGCACCTCAATCACTAACGTATTCTTGGTTTCGTCCACCACAGTGCCTCTGAAACCGACAAGGTTCTGGCAGGTCGAGCTTAGGACCTCTACATCAAGACCTATCAGCTCATGCTTGTACAGCAGCCTGGACCTTCTCTTCACATCATCTAACCTCTACTGTGAACCCAATCTCCTCCAAGGCACGTTGGACCTTTTTCTTGTGTTCGCCTTGGAGCTCAATCCGTCCGTCTTTCACTGTGCCACCCGCAGCGCATTTCGTCTTTAGTTTCTTGGCCAAGTCTTCAACATCTATGTCTGCGGCATCAATGCCCTCCACTATTGTGACCACCTTTCCATAGCGTCTCCTGTCGCTGAAGATCTTTATGCGCTGCTGTTCTCTTGCTATCTCCTCGCACATGCACAATTCTTCTGGAAGCCCACAAACTGGGCAAATCCCAGCCATTATTTCTTTTCCTCCCTGACTGTCTTCTTCTCCTTCATCTCCTCTTCCCTAATGATCGTGAGCAATCGTGATATGTTGGACCTAATGGCCCTTATTCTTCCTGGGCTAGCTGGGGCACCGCCCATTGCAGCGACTCCTCTCTCATGCATGAGGTCATTTCTAAGTTCTTTCAGCTTCTTCCTTCTCTCCTCGTTGCTCATCTCCCTTATCTCGCTCGTCCTCAGCAGTGCCATCATCAACCTCCTCTGTTCTTGCTTCCTCTTTCATTTCCTCTTCGACTTCTTCCTTCTGAGGGCTCTCTTCTTCCGAGACATCTTCTGCTTGAGCGGGTGAAGCCTCGGCCTCAGTCGACGCCTCATCACCTACAGACTCAACACCCTCACCTTCCTGTACCTGCTCAACAATCTCTATCTCATCCGGAAGCCTCGCATTGGGATCCATTATCTGAACCTTTGCGCCAATTACTCCAAGTTTCACCTTAGCCACCGCAAAGCCTTTCCTCATCCACAATTGCTTGGGCTCCCCACAAAACTTGATATGGCCAGCCTTAAACTTCTCCATCCTGTGTCTCCGACCAGTTACCTTTCCAGAAATCGTTACCAGGCACCCTTTAGCCCCAGCATCCATTATTCTCCTTACTGTTGAATGACCCGCCCGCCTGAAATGCCATCCTCTCTCCAGGGCACTCGCGAGCTTCTCGGCCATAATCTGAGGATTCAGGCTAGGATTCTCGACCTCCTGAACCTCGATCTGAGGATTTTCAAAGCCAAACTCTGCTTCTACAGCGTTCGTCAACTCCTTTATCGACGCACCCTTTCTTCCTATGACTAAGCCGGGCCTCTCACTGACAAGAGTAACCCTATATCCCATCGGAGTTCTCTGAATACCCAGGCCGCCAAATCCTGCTCTTCGAGTCTTCTTCATGATATATTCCTTTAGAAGTAGCCTGCGAATCCTCTCTTCCACAATCTTCCTTTCATTTGCCAAACTATTCCTCCTCGCTCCTGAGTATGACCTCGATGTTGATGGTCTCCTTGTCCCACTTGGTACTTCTTCCCCTTGCCCTTGGCTTGAAACCCTCGGTCCTACGACCGCGATGTGCAGCGATGACTTCTATCCTCATAGCCTCGGGATCGAGCTCATTCATCTCTGCGTTGGACTGTGCGTCCTCAAGAACTTTGAGTATTGCTTTTGCAACACGCACTGGGTAGCCTCCCGCCACACCCCCCTTCTTGTGGGAGACCGTTCTCCTGTACTTTCTATAGGGAATGACTCTCTTCTTCTCGATCACTTCTTCGAGGAGTTCCTTGGCGTCCTCAACATTCATGCCTCTCAGGGCTCTGCATACCTCGACCGATTTCTTCGTGGATATGGGAAGCTCTTTCCCAATTGCCTTGGCAATGTCTTCCTCTTCTGGCTCTGCGGTATAACCCATCCTTCTCCTCCTACTTTAGTGGCATGTACTTCGAAGACCGTGTCGCTCCCACACCCGGACCAGAGTGTTTCACGGGTTTTCTTGTCAGGGCGAACTCACCGAGATAATGGCCTATCATTTCTGGTTTAATGTCAACTCTCACGAACTCCCTACCATTGTAGACGTCTATCCTCCTTCCCACGAACTCTGGGAGGATGATTATTTCCCTCCTGTGAGTTCTCAACACTTCCTTTTCATCTGCCCTCACCTTTTCCACGAACCTCTTCTGTTCATCATTGAGTCCTCTTTTCCATGTTCTTCTTGCTCTCGCTGGAAGCAGATCCATGAGCTTGTCGAAGGGCAACTCTCTCAGTTCTTGAAGAGTGTATCCTCTGTAGGTGAATTCCCTTTTCCTTCGAATCTCTATGGCGCCTCTCTTCTTCCGCATTCGCCTTCTGGCGGCTTTTGATGAACCTGAACCTCTGCTTTTTGCCATCTCATCTCCTCTTCTTTTTCTTTGGGGACAGTCTACCAACTTTTCTACCTGGCGGGGCATTCGCCGAAACGGTGCTAGGCTTACCAACATGCTGGTGGCTACCTCCTCCGTGGGGGTGGCTTACAGGATTCATTGCAACCCCGCTCGTTCTGAAGGGGGCTTTTGCTCTGCTCTTGTAAGCGCTCACTTTCTTTCCCGCCTTGGCGAAGGGTTTTTCGCCTCTTCCGCTACCAGCAACGACGCCGACAGTAGCTCTGCATTTGGGATCGAACGATCTGTATTTTCCTGATGGAAGCTGGACAACGGTCTTTGCGCCATGACTGACGATCATGGCTGCCGTTCCGGCTGAGCGGGCGAACTTCCCTCCGTCTCCTGGCCTGGACTCGACATTGAAGACAAGAGTGCTCTCAGGAATCCTGCCCAGCGGGAGCACATGTCCTCTCTCTATTGAGACCTTCCCAATGCTCACATTCTCACCAACTTGGAGGCCATCAGAGGCTAACATCAGAACCTCCTCCTGACCGAACCTGACCTTTGCGAGTGGTGCCGTATGACCGGGTGAATGGATGATGTCAACAACAACACCCTCAATGTCATCGATTTTTGGAAGGGAGACGGATCCTCTATGCCTATGGCTGGGAGAAGAGTATGTACGTGAGCCTTTGCCCCTTCTCTGCGATCTCAGTCTTTTTCCCACGGAATCACCTAGAATACTCCAATTCTATCACCTACGTCCTTTGCTGAGTAGCCTTCCTTCAGCTTTATTATTGCATGTTTCCCATCCTTCCTTATCTTCGTGTTTACCTTCTCCACTTTCACATCGAAAAGGCTCTCGAATGCTTCCTTTATCTCCTTTTTGGTCGCGGTTCTCTTTACTATGAACTCCAATCTATTTCCATCCCTGAGATTCTGCTTGGCGGTCCCGTCTATAGCGGTCATCGTCTTTTCTGTCACATAAGGATGCAGAAGAATCTCAAACTCACGACCCTTTACCACGCTCTCAACTCCTCCAAAGCGCTCTCACTAAACAGGACAAGTCTTCCCGGCACCCCCCCGGGGGCGAGAATCTCCGTGTCTAGGAGCCTCGAAGTGGAAACGTCTACACCCGGAATGTTAGAGAATGCGCGCCTCGACTGAGAGCTGGATGAGAGAGCAACTAGAACACTCTTAGGCTGTCTGTATTTTCTCGCTCTCATTTTGCCTCGGCCCGCTCGAATTTTCCTCCTCTTTGCGCGGAGGATATCATCATATATTTTGATGGATTTGAGAAGCTCTATGGCTTCCTTCGTTGTCTCAAGCAGTTCGATGTCATCCTCCACTACAATTGGAAGGGTGAGGCTTGCGTCGAAGATATGCCCCCTCTCGGACACCAAGTCTGAATGTCTGGTTGCCGCCAGGGCGGATGCTCTTGCCAACTTCCTTTCCTTTCTATTTATTTTCTTTGACCAATCACGAGCCGCTCTTGGCGGATGAGCTCTTCTCCCACCGACCACGCCAGGAGATTCGGCAGCAGTGCGCTGTCCGGTTATTCTCTGAACCCGTGCGACTCCTCTTCCCTTTCCCCAGGTGGAAACCGCGTGTCTCATACCCGACATTGGATTGGGACCATAAGGTTGTCGCCTATTGGCTTGAGCTGAGACAACTGCCCTTCGTATCAAGTCAGTTCTCACGTCGCTCATGAATACTTCTGGGAGCTCGACAGTTTTCACTGCCTTTCCCTCGATGGAGTAGACATTCACCTCGTTCTCCTTCTTTCCTTTTTTCTTTGCCATCAAGCTCCCTGCTTTGATTCTGTTGATGTGTACTTCAGATCGATCTCTTCAACCGGCTCAAAAGTAGGTCTTATCGCGTTCCTAAATCTCACAAGCCTTTTTGTAGGGCCAGGAATAGAACCATGCAGTAGGACATAGCCATTTCTCAGGACACCATATGAAAGGAATCCTCCTTTGGGCGTAATCTCCTCGCCATCCTCGCCTATCTTGAGGACCCTCTTGTTGTATTCCGTCCTCTGGTGATATCCTATCTGACCCGCCTGGGGAACCGTCGGCCTCGTGTAGCCAGGAGTGAAGCTTCCCGTCGTTCCCACTCCTCTTCGCTTCTTACTGTCCTTATGCGATAGAAGCTTGGTTCCCCATCTCTTGTGATGACCCCCAAAACCTTTTCCTTTGGTCACGGCTGCGACATCAATTATGTCTCCTTCCCGAGTAAAGTCCTGAATCTTGATTTCCTTACCAATTATCTTTTTCGCATACTCAAGTCTCTCTTCTATCGTTCCTCCCCCAATCCTGTTTTCCATGATTTCTGGAGTCTTCTTGGGAACGCTCATCACGAGATAAGGCTGGGTGTAGACGAGAACTCTCACCTCATCAACTTCAGTCGCATCCACCTTCTTCCATACCTTCTCACTATCATATTTCTTTGGCACCGGGAGTCTTCTTCTCAATTGTTTGTCCAGCTTCTGGGCCCAGATCTCAGTAACTGTCTTGAGGCCGTAAGGCGTCTTCTTATAGAGCCGCACAGCAGCGACCTTCATCGGAGGTACTTCAACAACCGTGACGGGAACCTGAACTTCTTGACCACTAGTTGTGCTAGATTTCCTGTAGTCCACGACAAGTACGTGCGTCATTCCAGCCTTGTAGCCAGCGAATCCCTGGACCCTAGGGCCATCGCTGATATCGGGCCAAGAGGAGAACCTCGGAACCTCACTTCTAGCCCGCTTGCGGGGGGAAAACCCCATGGAACCATGTCTAGGCTTATGTTTTCTGGGCATTCTTGCCTCTCCGAATCTGGCCGCTCCGAGTCAATCCCTTGACCGTGGCGCTTCCTACATGTCTCGAAAAGACTTGGGACATATCGCTGGGTTCGATGTTCACCCATCGCGTCTGGTCAAGGCAGAGCGCAAAAAACACATGCTGGCGGTCCTATTTAAGACTTGTGCACCTTGAAAGTTTGCCAACTTATTGCAAGCCCGGGAAAAGAGGACTGACTTCAGGGATATTGTGATTTGGTGCGTGAAAAAGAGTGTGGAATTTTGTAGAAGGATATCCTCTCTATCGTTGACGGAGAACTCAACATCATCGGCGTTGTTGTTTCGCCTGGCGGTTAACCTTGTTCAAGGTTGAAAGTGAGACAATCTGCCTAGAAGAGGTTCTGTTAATCAAAGGGAAAAAGCTCCTGGCAGGAAGAGTGCAAGACCGCCAAACTGGTATTGAGGCAAGGTCGAAGCAGTGGTTAGTCCTGTGAGTGAAGGAATCATCATGTGTGCTAGTCGTTCCTTTAATCGCAGCAATATCAAGTTCGTCATCGAGATCTCTGGGAATATCATCCTTGATAACAAGGTAGTCACCTTTATAGATGGCTTTTCACAACTATTGAGGCAAGGGGCTCTGTGATTCAATGGCAGATGAGAAAAAAATAGTCTGTCCCCGTTGTAAGGTGAAACTGGAAGCGGATAGCAGATTCTGCAATTATTGCGGGAAGGCACTAGTTAAGAAGAAGGCAGAGATCCCGAGAAGACCCAAAAAGAAGGCTTCCGCTAGGAAAAGGGTCGTAACGCTTGCCTCGAAAGTAGAAAAGGCTCTGAAAGCGGCCAAGAGAAGCGGTGCGGAGATTGGCGAACTTCAGTCATCTCTGGATCACATAAGAAAGTTCTTGGCAGACGAGAATTTCAGAGAAGCGGAGAGGGAGGCTAGAACTGCACTCAAGAAATCGAAGGAGGTCACAAATAGAAGGAAAAAAGAACTGATGATTCTAAATGCCAGGCTCTTTGTGGAAAAGGCCCGAGAGCTGGGTGCGGAAGTCTCAACAGCCGAGGATTTCATAAAGAAGGCTGAACAAGCTCTCGAAAGGGGCATCTATGGAGATGTTGTGGAGTTCGTTAGGAAAGCAAAGAAGGATGCTGTGGAGGCAAAGAGGAAAAGAAGAGCCCGCCTGATGATTCTTAATTTCAAACCCAAGCTTGATTATGCCAGGGAAATCGGAGCCGACATTTCCGTTGCTGAAGAATACTTCAGAAACGCTGAGCAAGCTCTCGAAAGGGGCGTCTACGGAGAAGTCCAGGAGTACCTCAGATTTGCGCGAAACGAGGTGAAGGAGGTAAAACGATTCAAAAGAGCCTCAGATCTCGTGGAGAATGCGAGGAAGTCTATAGAATCGGCAAGACAAGTGGGGACCGATACAAGCCAAGCAGAGGACACTCTTCGGAATGCTGAGACCGCCCTGCAGAAAAGGGAATTCGAAGATGTCAAAGTTCTAACAAAAGAAGCCGAAAAACAGGCACACCACGCAAAGCAGAAAAAAGAAGTGGAAAACTCTCTAAACTCCATATGCCAGGAGATAGAGTACATCAAATCGATTGAAGGGAACATAACCCGCGCAGAAACTCTGGTGGCAAAGGTGCGCAAGGCTCTGGAAAAGGATGATAACCGTCTGGCTCGCAGATATCTGTCCCAGCTGAAAATGTGGCTCTCCCGTGAGAAGAAAAAGCTGGGAGCGGCAGATGAAGACATTCCTATTCAGATGCTTGGCCTGTCCAAGAGACTCAAGGAAATCAAAAGAATCGTTGACGAGATAAGAAAGGTCGGGGTGGACATATCATACGTTGAAGAACTGTTCGAGGATGCCAAGAAGGCTTTCCGAGAGAAAGATCTCATCAAATCCGAAGAGGTCCTGTCTGAAATCGAAGATATGGCCATTGGCCTGAGGGATTCCCTCATCATCGCTGCAACTGACCTGCTGGAAAAGGCAAAGAAGGAGACGGAAGAGGCAAGAAGGAAAAACCTGAACATAGGAAGCGCGGGAGAGACTGTGAGAAGCGGATTCAAGGCACTCGATGAGGGCCATATTGATGAGGCACTTCAGTATGCTGAGATAGCACGAAATCTCGTTGAAAGGGCCAGAAAGGAAAGAGTAGTAGACTTAGCAAAAGGAAGCCTCCTTAAGATGGAAGTCATAATCGCTGATGCCAAGAAGCTGGGCTTGAATGTTGAGGAAGCGGAGAACATATACCGAAAAGCTTCGATGGAGTTTGAAAAAGGGGAATTCGAGAAAATCGAGGCGTACATCTCCAAAGTGGATCTTACCACTAAGAAGGCGAAGAGGCTCTACATCTCCACAAAAGCACAGGACGAGCTTGAGGGTGCGTCATTTGCGATTGATGATGTTGAAAGAATGGGAGCTGATGTTTCGGAGGCAAAGGGCCTTCTGAGAAAGGCCAGAGAAGCACTCTTTGAAGAGAATTATGAAGCGGTCACGGAACTCTCAAGGACGATCCGAGACATAGTCGGGGAGGCAGAAAAGGAGAAGATAATAGAGAGGTTCGGTGCGAAGAGTCAGGGAATAGCAACAATGATTGCTGGGGCGAAGACTCTGGGGATAGACATAGAGCACGCAGAGTCGCTTCTTGAAATGGCTGATGAGTATCTTAAGAAGGAAGAAATCGTACATGCAAGAGATATCATCCGAAGGGCGGAGGTTTCAGCTGGAAAGAAGATCCAGGACTTCATCAAAGACAAATACCCGAAGCTCCTCATCAACATGCCTATGCGAGGATTTCAGGCAGATGTCTGGAACCGCTTGATTTTGGAGATTATCAATCAGGGTAACCTCAGGTCAGAGAACATCGACATTGAGCTGGAAGGTGACTTCGAGGTCAAGGGTCTTGAAACCATCCCTGAGATAGATCCTAGCGAGAGGAAGAGAATAGAGGTGGGAGTGAAGCCCAAGACCGAGGGAGACCTTCCTGTCAACCTCTCGGTTTCATACAAGAGGCCATTTGATGATGAGATCTTCAGTTTGGAGGAGGCAAGGTCATTATCCATCAAATCCTACGGAACATACGTCGTGGAGGATGTCTTTCTTGTCCACAATGACGGAAGGCTGATAAGCCATGAGACAAGGAAGTACCGCGAGGATATCGATGAGGATATATTCTCAGGCATGTTGACGATAGTCCAGGATTTTGTCAAAGACTCCTTCAGGAAAAGGAGCGAGGGAGGACTTAGGAGACTGGATTTTGGCAAGAATATGATAGTGATTGAAAGGGGACCTCACATATACCTTGCCTGCATGGTGGTGGGAGATGAACCCGTTTTTCTTCCACTTCACATGGTTGAAGTGATAAACGAGATAGAAAAGGAGTATGGAGATGTTCTGGAGAACTGGAGCGGTATGCTCACTGAGCTTGAAGGCATCGAGGAAATCATCAGAAAACTCATGTATGTATCGGATGCGGCTGGTGCAGATCTCGTAGGATTAGAGAAGAGCACGGTTCTTCAGACCATGGGATCCATTGAGGAGGCAAAAAGTGCTGGTGCAGACATAACCGAAGCCGAGACCCTAATCAAAGACGCTCTCGATAACATAGAAAAGAAGGATTGGAGACAGGCCTGGGAGCTAGTGAAGGAAGCTGAAGAGAGCGCCAATTTTGCGAGGGTTCGTTACATTGATATGGTTGAGGATCAGATTGCAGCGGCCAAGGACCTCGTAGAAAGGGCAAATGAGCTTGGCATCAAAATGGAGGAAGCGGAGGAGCTTCTAGAAGCCGCCACAGAGGCCACAAACAGCGGGAAGTTTGCTACAATCAGAGCTGTCGTGGAAAGGATAAAGGAACTCATCAACAAGGGTGGCATAGAGATTCGGAAATTGCAGTCAGAGAGAGATTTGCGTGAGGCGAAGCTACACATAGAGGCAGCAAAGCGTGAAGGATACGACATCTTCGAGGCTGAGCGTCTTCTGAAGTCTGCTGAGTCATCGTTCCAGTCTTCCGATTTTGAGGAGGTTTCGCGACTTATAGTTTCCATGGGGGAGACTATAGGGCAGTCAATGAGAAAGCGCAAAAAGAAAGAGATGAAAGGGAAAATCGAATCCTTTGCTTCAATCGTATCTAAGGCTGAAAAATCAGGAATAGATGTTGCGAAGTCTCTCGGTTTGATTGAGGAAGCAGAGAATGCTCTTCAAAAGGAGGACCTGGATAAGCTGGAAGTCTACGTCAAACGGATCGACTCCTCAGCTGATAGGGTAAGAAAACTACTTCTCCTTGCGGATGCGGAGAGACGTCTCTATGAAATAGTAGATTTGGTGGAAAAGGCGAAAGAAGTCGGACTCACACTAGAAGATGAGAAACGATTGACCTCTGAGGCTCAACTGAAATTGAAAGAAGGAGATCTAGATAATCTAGAACGCATCGTTGACGCTGCAGAACAGTCTGCAAGGAAGAAGATTGATGAATTCCTAAAAGACAGGAGACCAAGACTCTTCGTCAATTTGCCAAGAAAGGGATTTCAGGAGAAAACCTGGAACCGATACCGAGTTGAGGTTGAAAATAGGGGAAATCTGGGCGCGAAGGACGTAGGTGTCAAACTTAATGGCGACTTCGACGTGAAAGGTCTTAGACCCATCCCCGAGATTGATATCAATCAAAAGAAACATCTTGATGTAGGCATAAGACCGAAGAAATCAGGCAAGATTCCGATTGACGTAAGCGTCTCTTACCGGCGACTTTTTGACGACAAGAACTATGAGACCTTTGCCCAGGAGGACTTGAAGATTGAGAGAGAAGGAGCCTATCTTGTTGAGGATGTTTTCCTGATTCACAATCAAGGTAAGCTCGTAGTGCATGAATCAAGGAAGTATAGGGAGGACCTGGATGAGAAGGGATTCAGTACGATGATCGGTGCGGTTGAGAGCTTTGTAAGGGATTCGTTTTCTAAAGAAGGAAGTTCGGGGCTCTCCAAGATTGATTTTGGCGATAGCAGAGTCCTCATTGAAAGAGGAAGGTCGGTTCATCTTGCTACAGTGGTGATAGGGGATGAACCCAAGCTGCTTCCCCTCTACATAATTGAGATCCTAAACGAGATAGAAGTGAAGTATGGCGAGACTCTCCAGGATTGGAATGGAAGTATGGAGGGCCTGGAAGGCATCAGGGAGATTGTGAGGAAACTTCTCTTCATGAGCGAGCTGCCCGGAGCTGAACTGGATGGTCTGGATGACAGCATGATATCTAAGGCTTTTGGTCTTGGGAGGTATCCTGAGCCATCGCTTTCAAGGCAAGAGGCCGAAAAACTCATCAGCACTGTATCGAATGAAATCGAGGAAAAAGATTACAGGAGTCTTTGGGAAGAGGTGACTGAATCGATAGCGACAACGGAGGATGAGGCTTCGCGGGGAATAAGCACGGAGGAAGCATTCTCGACACTTAGCGTTGAGATTCTCAAGTCGGAGGTTGGGGAACTGGAAGACGAAGAAAAGCTCAGAGATTATCTAGTACTGATAAATGAGATAACGAAGGCAATTGCGAAAGCCCGCTCAGAAAATGGTGTGGATTCAGGAGAATCGATAGTTGTGGCGGTTCTCCCAGAATCCGAAGATATCAAACAAGCAGTGGAAACTTTAGAGAGGGTAATTCAGGCCGAAGCTAACATTGAAAGATTGGATGTTGTGGATGTAGGCGATGAATGGGATGGTCTCGAAATTGAAGCAATCCCTCATTTGGATGTGATAGTGGGAAAATATAGATTCTGGGCGAAGAAGATAGACATGTTGCTCAAATCCCAATCAGCCTGGAAGATAAAGAAGGGCCTCGACAAGGGTGCCTACTTCCTGGGAATCGAGGGACAAAGTGTTGAGATTAGTCCCAGCATGGTTTCCTTCGAGATTCGAACACCGGACAATGTTGTACGAGAGAAGTTCCGTGGCGGTAGCCTATATGTGCGCTTCCCCCATATGGAAGAAGCAGAAGAATCAGTGTCTCTTCCTAGAATCACGGAAGAGGGCAATCTTTCTATCACGTCCGAAATCGTCGAAAGGATATTGGAGATGAGGAAGGATATGAATCTGGAAGACGATCAACTCGTCGATGTGAGGATATTCGTAAGCGAGGAGGTTCTCGAAGAGCTAGAGTCTCAAAGAGAAAGGATAATGCACGAGACAAATTCAAGTAGCATTGATTTGGTCACAAAGGAAAACCTTGATGGCGAGGATGGATACACAATAGAGTGGCAAGTCGCAGAGGAAACATTCGCAATTTCTTTGAGGGAGTCGCAGACAGCTGGGAGTCCTGCCTAAGGAAAATCTTTATCTGAGATGCCCTATCAAATATAGAGTGGCCGGGGTGGGGTAGCCTGGTATCCTCAGGGACTGTGGATCCCTTGACCCGAGTTCAAATGAATCTCAGGAATGACTGAGGTTCTGAAACTCTCGGTCCCGGCCCTTCCAGATATCTGAGATAGAGTTAAATACGAGGTCTTGGCTATACACTACTTGCGGCTGCGCCGATGAAAAAAGTGCAGCTGCATCGGAAAACCTCGTAGGAGGATTGCGATGATAAAGCAAGCCGAGAAAGAATATATTCCAAGCGAACTGGAGAAAAAGGTAGGAGATTTTTGGAAGAGATCCAAAGCATATGAGAAAGCCGTTCAAGCTAGAAAGGACGGGGAAGACTATTACTTCTTGGATGGGCCTCCGTATACAACAGAATCTGCGCATCTCGGAACCGCCTGGAACAAAATAATAAAGGACTTGATTATCCGCTTCAGGCGGATGCATGGATACAATGTTCGTGACCAGCCAGGTTTTGACATGCACGGTCTTCCGATCGAGGTCCAAGTTGAAAGATCCCTCGGGATCATGAACAAGAAGCAGATCGAAGAACTGGGCATCAAGAGATTCGTGGAGACATGCAGGGATTTTGCATTGCAGTTTCAAGAGACGATGACCCAGCAGTTTGAGGAACTGGGCGTTTGGATGGATTGGAGCCACCCTTATAGGACTATCGAGAACTCTTATATGGAGGGTGCATGGTGGACAATAAAGAAGGCCCACGAAAAGGGGCTCCTTGACCAATCTCAGAGGGTTCTTCAATGGTGCCCGAGATGCGAGACTGCCCTTGCCGAGGCTGAAATAGAATATTTCGACGAAACCGATCCCTCTCTATATGTGATGTTTCCATTGGTCGATCGTCAGGACGAATATCTGCTCGTATGGACAACGACTCCCTGGACGCTTCCCGCCAATCTTGCTGTGGCGATTCATCCTGATCTGAAGTATGCGAAGGTACTCGTGCACAGAGAAGGTAAACGTGAATATGTATGGGTTTATGAAGAGAACATCAGTCAAGTGATGGGCGCTCCTGACGTCCTCAACTTCGAGATTGTTGAGTCTGTACCGGGCAGGGGGCTCGTCGGTCTGAAGTATTCTCATCCGCTTTCCGAAAGGGTTCCCTATCTGAATGAGATAAGGGGGGACTGGGTCCACAAGGTTCTTGCCTCTGACATAGTTACGGAAGAGTTTACCGGCATCGTTCATATAGCTCCTGGCCATGGTCCCGAGGATTTTGATCTTGGTGTAGAGCATGACCTTCCGGCGTTCTGTCCGGTGGATGAAAGAGGGTATTTCACCACGGATGCCGGGGATTACAGAACGATGCATGTCAGAGAAGCAAATCGCAAGATAATCGACGATTTGAAAAATTCGGGTGCTTTATTCAACGAGGAGGAGATAACCCACAGATACGGACACTGTTGGAGATGCCAGACACCCATAATATATCGTGTTACGGAGCAGTGGTTTCTGAAAGTAACGAGGCTGAGGGACAAGATGCTTAAGGAGGTGGATACAATTGACTGGACGCCTGAGTGGGCGGGAACCTCTAGACAGTACGATTGGGTGCAGAACGCAAGGGACTGGTGCATCTCGAGGCAGAGATATTGGGGAATTCCCCTTCCGATATGGAAATGCGAATGCGGAGAAATCACCGTTGTTGGATCCGTGAAGGAGTTGAGGGAAGGAAAGAATTACGTTGAGGGAATGGATCTGCATAGACCTTCAATAGATGCTGTTCTTCTCACATGTCCGAAGTGTCAAAAGGATATGCGTAGGATTTCCGATATACTCGATGTTTGGTTCGACTCAGGTGTTTGTTCATGGGCCCAGCTTGGCTATCCTGTGAAAAGAGAGGGATTCAAGAGGTGGTGGCCAGCGAAGTGGATCACCGAAGCACCCGACCAGACGAGAGGTTGGTTCTACTCCCAGCTTGGAGCGGGAGTGATTGCGTTCGATAGGACGCCCTATGAGTCCGTCCTAGTGCATGGCTGGTTGAATGATGCTGAAGGCCTTCCCATGTCCAAGAGTCGTGGAAATGTGATAGAACCCTCGGATATTATAGATGAATACGGTGCAGATTCACTAAGGTTCTTTCTTTCGAGAACAAGTGCTCCTTGGGAGGACATCAACTTTCAACTGGATGGAGTCAAGAATGCCAAGAGAACCCTGAACATACTTTGGAATGTTCACAGATTTGCATCAACTTATATGGCGATAGACGATTTCGATCCCGAACAATGGTCTTTCGAGAAACTCTCTGGGTACATGAAGCCCGAGGACCGGTGGATACTCTCCAGGCTGGAAAAGATCAAGATTCTCGTCAATGAAGAACTTGAAAGTTATAATCTGCACAGGGCATGCCGTGAGGTCGAGGATTTCGTTCTCAACAGCCTCTCTAGATGGTATGTTAGACTGATAAGAAACCGAACCTGGCTCGAAGAAGAGGATAGGAGCAAGCTATCAGCTTACAAGGTACTCCATGAATGCCTCACAACAATCGCAAAGATTATGGCCCCGATGACCCCGCACATAGCAGAAGTCATTTACCAGAATCTGGACGGAAGAAGGTTGACAGTTCACATGTGTGACTGGCCCAAGTCAGAGGAATCTCTCATTGACACTGAGCTGGAAGAGCGGATGGAAACAATCCAGGAAATCGTAGAAGTCGTCTTGAAGGTGAGACAGAAACAGGGCCTCAAGCTTCGTTGGCCAGTGAAGAAGATCACTGTGAAACCAGCGAATGAATCTGTATCTAGAGCCTTTGAAGTCCTTGGCGAGGTATTCAAGAATCAAACTAACTGCAAGGAACTGGAGGTTCTACGGCCCGGCCAGGAGTATGACAATTACGTCCTTCAAGTGAGACCTAGAGAAGCTGCAATTGGAAAGGCATACAAGCAATGGTCAAGCAAGATTGCAACACTCCTGGAAAGCCGCCCAGCAGAGGTCGTCGCCAGGGAGATAAAGAAGGGTCAGTATGTACTGGGAATAGAAGGTCATGTGATTCGGGTTGACCCCGATATGGTGGAAATTGGAATGAGGCTACCAAAGCACGTCGTCAGGGTAGCCCACAATGATGGAGAGCTTTTCGTAGACATGGAGATAACACCCGAGATCAAGGGGGAAGCGTTTGCTCGTGAGACTATTCGAAGAATCCAAGAAATGCGAAAAGAGATAGATCTAGATGTTGAGGACTTCATAAGCACCAAAATAAAGGGAAGGGAGGAGCTTCTCAAATTGATTGCCAAATGGAAGGACTTTATCTCCTCCGAAACCAGGTCAAGGGAACTTCATCTCTCCAAGATCGATGTGGATGAAGAGTATGTTATCGAATGGAACATTGAGGGAGAAGTAGTCACCGTAGGCATCACTCCTCTCTATATTAAGGAGGCGATAGATGCATTCACTCAGATCCCCGGTATTAACGAAAAGAAAGCGATAGTTCTGTATGATGCGGGATACAAGAGTCTTGCCGCCCTAGAACAAGCATCTAGCGATGAGCTTGAGGGAAGGGAGGGCATCGATGAGTTAGATGTTAGAAGGATTGAAAATTTCCTTTCTTTGTCTCCTGAGGAAAGAGCTCGTCGCGCCTTCACATGTCCTTATTGCGATCTGGAACTAGTTGTTGGCGTAGCAGTCTGTCCAAGATGTGGGGAACCTCTCGAAGAAGAAAAGCATGTTTGTCCAGAGTGCAAGAATGAGGTGCCCCGGGAAGCCCTCATTTGTGAGCACTGTGGGGCTCAGCTCATGGAGGTTGCTGCAGTTACCAGACTCAAAGAGAAAATCGACACTCTCACCCAGATTGGGGGAGTCTCTGAGGAAAAGGCCGAATGGTTGCTGTCGAAAGGATATGACTACGACAAAATAGCCAGTGCTAATCTTGAAGAGATAAGGCAAGTTGAGGGGATATCAGAGAGCCTAGCCCTCCTTCTTGCGGATCATTTCGGAAAAGTTGAGCACGTCTGCCCCCTTTGCGGAACAGAGGTTGCGACTGACGCGACAGTATGTCGACGTTGTGGAACCTCGCTTATTCCGGAAGAGAAGGTGGAGAAGCCAGAGGAAGTGCCTCCAGTGGAAGCTGAGATTATCGAAGAGCCGGTTCCTGAGGAAGCAAAGCCAGCCGAGATTGAGAAGGCTGTTGAAGAGGTTAAGGAGGAACCTGAACCTACCCCTGAGGAACCTGAACTTCCGGATCTGAAGGATGCCTTCACTTATCTCGTGAAAGAGGAGAGGTCAGAATACACCTACAAGATGCTTCTGAGGAGCATCAAGAAGGGAAGACCTGGGTATTGTGTCACGCGAATATATCCTGACAAGGTAAGGGAACTTTATGGACTTGCCGATGTCCCTATGCTGTGGCTAAGCAATGTGGGAAAGGAAGACTCAGTTCGTCCCAAGGACTTGGAGAAGCTGAGTCTCTCTCTTGAGCAGTTTATTACAGAGAGGGCGGGCATCGTCCTGCTCGATGGCATCGAATATCTAATTACCAACAACAATTTCATCACCGTCCTGAGACTCATTCAATCGCTTCGTGACCAAATCGCTATCAATAGATCTATTCTCTTGATTTCAATCAATCCATCAACGCTCGATGAGCACCAACTCAATCTTCTGGAACGTGAGGTGGATTCCGTTCTAGGACCCTTCACCTAGGGATATTCTCCGGTGGTCCAGGGAAAAGACTTGAGAATTTGCAACTCAACTGGAGCCTCCCCCCGGATTACGGTGTTGGGCTCCAGCTCGCGAAAAGAAGGCCCATCTTGGCGCATTGGTTTTCTCCTCTCGCCCGAAAGGATTTGGGTAGCGGGGTCTCGCGGATAGCTCCCCTTTTCAGCTCCCTTTCAACGTCCTTCATTTGGATTGTCTCCACGAAAATGCCCGCTACGACCCTACTAAGGACCTCAACGCTCTATTCAACCTGTTCACGCAATCGTAGTTTGAAAGGTCCTCTGGCTTAACCCACCGATAATCCACATGTTCCCAATCAATCGTGATATCTCTTGTGCCAACCTCAAATAGAAAAGGATGGACTTCCCAAATTGTGTCGTCCGCCCTAGCAAGAATAGGCTCCCCTCTTTTTCTGAGTATAGGTTTCTCTATTCCCGTTTCCTCCGCAATCTCCCGCATTGACCTACTCTCTGGGTCCTCGCTGTCTTCGAGATATCCGGAAACACCCGCCCATTTTCCCTTTTGCGTGCCCACTTTGTCGCTTCTCTTCAATATGAGAACCCTTCCTTCGTTGAACAGGAACGAAGTGACTGCCCTTTTCAGGTCTATGCTAGGCACGTCCACAAAAGAGTTCTCAGCATCCACGACAAGCCTGTCTCCGGTTCTCAAAAGGCCAACGTCGATTCCGTCAACCATAGGAATGTCAGAAATGATTGCACCCGTCGCCACTACGGGCTCCGCTCTCTGGTTGATTATGCCAAGGGGTGCCCTGCGATTCTTCTTGGAGCTGTATATAATGTAGGACCCAACTGTGCTACCCCTCGCGAATGGAAATGCGAGTATTCTGTCTTGGACCGATAGACCGAAGATGTCGCTCTTTGGATCAGTTATCAAGCCATTTTCAGGGTCCAAATCACCTAGAAATGATATAGGAGAAGTCGAGACCAACCCGATACCTTCCGCTTTTCCTCTAGATATCCTCCTTCCCGAAAGTTTCATAGGAACCGCCTAATGAGGCTTGAGACATCATCGAATATTACCTTCTGCGAGCAGAACTTCGGGAGATAGAAGGCTGCCTTTCCAGAGTTTGTCGCGACAATTCTGCTCTTCTCTTCGATGGGGCAGACGACCATGCAAGTATCGCAAAGGACCTTCCCGATACTTTCCAATCTTCTGACGAGATCTTGAGAACGGTCGAGAACGTGTCTGCTGGTGCAGAACCAAACCTCAGTCCCCTTCCTCTTCTTCTGTTGAACACCTGCCAGGCTTTCAAGCTCTTCTCTTGAAAGATGAGGACAACCTATCGCAAGAAGATCGGGCTCACCATCAATTCCCAACTCATCTGCTTTCTCATCTAAATCCTTTCGACCTATCTCTATTCTCTCGACTTTGTCGGTTATTGCGCGCGAATACTCAGGAGTGACATTCTCGATGTGAAAAAGCGCGATCGAACCTGTGGATGCTAGTGCTGCTCCTAGAGATTTCAAACCACTTTCCTCGGCGGTTAACCCTCTGAAATAGGGAATTCCATCTTTGACTAATTCTCCCACTAAGCATCCCAGACTGGCGAAGTCCTTCTCTTCGAGATAGCTGGGGACGTCTACTATGACAGTGGCCTCTCTATTATCATCCACGTGAAGGCCATATCGTGGCGTTAGGCCGGTGATAGCGGAGGCCAGTGCAGAGGGCCCTCCTTCTCTGTTTGTTCGAGCACCCAAGATGGAATTGGCGAAGACTACAGCAGAAGATTCGGCCCAAGCAATGTTCTCACCAAAAGAAGGTTTGTTGCCCGCGAGGTATGGCGTGCATGTCCAGGATTCTTCCACGCCGATACTCTCGTAGACTCTTACAATCTCCATCTGTTTTTGTGCGAAATCCTCGGGTATGTCCATATCTCTCCATCTTTTCCTATCCATTGCCATCGGATTAGCTGTCGTTCTCACCCAGACTCTTGTTCCATCTGACATGTCCTTTAGAAACTCTATTCCAGCATCACCGATTGTCTTATAAGAGACGCCGCTAACGTGTGCCGAACCAACGGGAACTAAGCGGTCAGCACCGAAAATGTCGCCAAGAGCACAGAGGATCTCCATGGATTTCCTCTCCCCAAAATGACCTTCCTCTAGCACTCTCTCTTGATCCTTCGTTAAATACAACTAATCACTCCTCTTGCAGTGATTCCCTTAAGATCTTCATCGCTTCCTCTCTGCTAGCTGGATAGGATCTCACCTTCGCCTTTATCGATATGGAATCATCTTTCTCTGTCATCTCAATTCTTCCCTCATACGCTGCTTGTTTGGAGACCCTGATGTAGAGACTCCCCTCCTCATCTACCCTCCTGTTTAGTGTGCTGAGAACTTCTGGAAGAATCCCCGCATTTCTCATCCTGTCCAAGAAAGCGTCCAAATCCTTTCTCTTTTTCAGAAAAGCGATAATCTTGATAAGCGGACTGCCATAGTGACCCTTTAACATCTCCCTGTTCAGTTCTTGAGCTCCAGATACGAACTTCAAGGCGGATTCAACCTTTGATTGATCCTCGGTTGCATGAGAGTAGGCTCTAAACCTGACGTTGTGCAAAATATTCATCCTTTCAGCCCGTCAAGAAAATCCTCTATGCCCTCTCTGAAATCCTCCAAGTTTCCTTCATTCTCTATTCTTACGTCCGCTGACTGGATCAACTCACCTAATCCCCATGCGATTTCCCTCTTTTCTCTCCTATTGAATTCTTCTCTTGACAATACGTCATCTTCTCTTCCCCTAGCAACAAGTCTTCGGTATCTTGTCTCAGTCGATGAAATTATCGCCACCAATGGCAAGGAGGGTCCAAATCTCTCGCGAAAGACAGCAAGTTCCGCCTTGCTTCTCAGTCCGTCTATTATGCACATAGATGAACTGACGAGGGGAAGTGTTCTTCGAGCCCAAATGTCAGGACCGTGAATCTTTCTTTCTTCATCAGCCATACCGCCAACATTCGCATCACTAAACGGGAAACCCCTTTTTCGCGCTTCTTTTCTTACAACGTCACCCATTCTCGTGACCTGATATCCTCGACTCATGGAAACCTTGATGAATTCCTCCTTTCCACAACCAGGCATCCCTGTGAGACATATCACTGGCAAGGTCCGATACACCCAGTCGTTCATTAATCGAATCCTATAAGAATCTATTGAAGCGTTCGAGCTTTGGCCTACTTCAGCAAACCGAAAAATAGAAATAAGAACGTTGAGTAGAGAGAGGCCCCAGG
>JBHIFI010000006.1:0-48197 GCA_046761005.1 Thermoplasmata archaeon | reverse complement strand
CAAGCATCCATCAATAATTCTGTCATTCCTCGTATATCAACTTTACGCATGATGCTTCAGCGAAACAGGATATCCAAACATCTTGGCACGGAATCTGGTCTTGAATTGAGGAGCCTACTATTATCAACCTTGATTTTGATATACGACCGCTTAAATACCGAAAAAATCGATTATTTAAAAGAAACGGGAGAGAAATGAGAAGAAAAGGCCCGAAAAGATTGCTAGAGCTAAGAGAGAACATCTCCTTTGTGCATCTCAATGTGAGGTCTGGATACATTTCCTACATCGAAGTCCCCTCTGAGGGATCCAAACCTCGTGTTAGAGGTATCCTTTTCCAGGGGAAGAATTTGAGACCCGATGCTCACTAGTTCTCCAATCAGCTCCGAAAGATTATTATCATCTGTGGCATACTCGCTATTCATGGAAGAGGAGGAGCAGGAAGAGGCTCCTCTTAAAGAGCCCCTGAAAATTAGGGAATACTCTGAGATCCAGCAGCAGGGATTATGCATAGTTTGCGGGCAAGCAAAGGAACCCTATGTTCAGATCGAGTACGAGGACAAGGTCGAGTACACATGCGAGGAATGCTACAGGAAGAGTGCTGAAGAGTCTATCCCAAAGTGCGGAGATTGTGGAGCGGCTCTGAAAAAGGGAGATAGATTCTGCGGGAAGTGCGGATCCAAACAAGACCAGAGTTGTCCCAAATGTGGAGCAAAGATTGCCAGTGAAGATATCTTTTGTGGGAAATGCGGTACTAAGCTATGATCTCTTTCTCGCGACGCTTCTTTCGGGCTCATTGTATATCTTCTGGGGAAGCGGGCCATCCTCGTCTATCTCGAAAGAGCCGAGCCCAACTTCGATTCTTCTCACCGCACCTTTGAGCTTGTCCAGCTTTCGGGAGGAGAGGAGTTTCCAAACAAGATAAGCCGAATCATCTATGATTTCGTTCCTGAGAGCTTCCAGTATCTCTGATTCCTTCTTGCTAGATGTATAAACAACGGGAGAGAGGCTAATGCGAACCTCGGCTCTGAACTTATTCTCCTCTTTTGCCGCCCTGAAGATGTTCTCCATACCTCGCAAGTCGTCAGCCAGCGATATAGCCAATCTCCTACCTTTCCTGGGTACGTCCCTAACCTTTAGTGCACGCATATCAATCGTCGAGTTGATGTGTTCCGTGAGTTCCCGGCCCAATTCCTTCATTAGGCGGGGAAGAGCTTTCCTCTCCATTACTCTCTCAAAAGATATGTCAACTTCTGTCTGATAGGTATCCATTGCGTCCAGACATGAGATACTATCGACGATTCTGGGGGACACTTTTCTAATTCGATCCCTCAAGACGAAGCATGCATAGTCTATTCCGTTGGTAACGATTGACAGGTAGTTCTTTCTCTTCCCAGCCCTGCTTCTTATCGTAAGGTCATCAGTATGACTATGGAAGATGTCGCCCACGTCGAATAGATCTCTAAAGAGAGAGGAATTCCTTCCCAGTGAGAAGGGATGTGAGTGGTATAGTCCTACGATTCCGACGTTTCTCGGATACCTGCTGGCAAGTTCCGCTTCCTCGAGAGGGTCCGCCTCTGCGCTGAATTTGGTTTGCTTCTTGTATCTAGTGCAAGGAACAGCATCACATACGTATATTTCCCCATTCCAGAGAAAGCCCAAGAGCCATCCGATGACTTCTCTTCCATTAGTCCTGCTTTCCTTCAGTGCATGACTTAGAACCAGAGCTATCACATCTCTCTGGATGGTTACGCTATTCCTCTTCATATGAGATGTCTCCGCACACTAGGCAGCTCGGATCTCTCTTCCAATCATATCTCTCTAGGCTACCTTCAAGCCCGTGATACATCAGGTAAGATACCGTGTGTCCGAAGTTTAACAGCAGCTTCAGAGTTTCTTGACATTGGAGGCTTGAGATTATCGCCATTGTGGTTGGAAGCGATGCAAAATGGCAAATGCCAGTACCGTCTCCCGTGTGTTCGACTCTTGTGGTTTCGCTCAAGACCGGTCTATTGCACCTGAAACAGGGAGTTTTTCCAGGAATAACAACATGAACGCTTCCGTTGATTCCGTCTGTTGAAGCCCCGCCATCAATGAGTGGTTTTCTAGCTTTGACACATTGAGAGTTCATGAACAACCTGACCTGAAAGGTATCGACGCATCCCAGAACAACATCATTTCTACGTATTTCCTCTACAAAAGCATCATAGCCTTTTCCGTCCGTAATATCAAAGGGATGCCCAACTATATTGACATCGGGATTTGCCTTTTTCAGGTGGATTTCAAGGGCATCCACTTTCTTCATTCCTATCTGTGAAAAGTCATAAATGAGTCTGTTCAGGTTTGCCTCTTCGAGGGTGTCATAGTCTATCATGACCAGATCTCCTATGCCACATCTAGTGAGGATTTCCGCGCTCACCGCACCGAGCCCACCGACACCGATGATGAGAACCTTCTTCTCCTTAAGTTTCGAGAAATCGGCGAAAGGAAACTGCATCAAACGAGAGTATCTCTCTATTTCAACCACCCTTTCTCCCTCATATCGTGCAGGACGCTCTGAACCCAGTAGCTGACTTCCCGCTTCAAATACAAAGCAATACCGCAATACTCGTCCCACCAATAGTTCTGCTCCATGTGCATGTCGCATATCCTCAGTCCCAAGACACCGTCATCCAGCTTTCTGTCTGTGTAGTCCATCAGCTTGGGAACCCTGACAGCAGGAGGGGTTGTCGGATAGGAGTCCTTCAAGACGAGCTCCATATCAAATTCGAGATCGGAATCCCTCACCTTCCCAACCCACCTGGTCGCACTGTCGCTTGTCGGCTTTAAAGTGAACCACTCACCGCCCTCGAGAAATCTGAGATATTCGGAGAACTTAGTTAGCCCATACTTCTCCTCTTTCACTCTTTCGGGCCAATTTGCATCCCGTGGGGATGCGACAGTAGCACATAGTAGGAAATAGAATAGGTCGTCTTCACTTCTCAAGAAATCAACCAACGATTGATGGGTCAATTACGTGTATGTTCGCGCTCTTCTCAGAGATCTCCTCCACGGTTCCTCCGGTTATGGGGGTACCGCCAGGATAAGTCGCGGAGAGGATGCTAGCGTCTTTATTCTGCTTTTTTGCTGCCATAACGAGAGCTTCTTGGAAAAGCATCTCATTTGGCACTTTCAGCGTTACGACTGGCTTTTCGGGATCACTGATGAAGATAAAACGGAGCGTCGTCATGGCCATTTCTATCCTTACACAGTAGGTGCGTGGTGCTATAAATCTGTTGCGTCAGTATTATGCATGCAGGGCCTTCTTGAGATACCTGGCGTCTTCAGGCCTCTTTCTGATTCACAGCCCAACAGAGAGGAATCTTCCATTCATCTTCTCCTTGTTTCCACAAAGGAAAGAGAGAAGCCTTGAGAGAAGAATTCGCAATCGGTTCTCCAAGAGTGAGATTGACAAGGGAAAAGATTAGTCAGACGACCACCTGTACGTAAAATAGATTGAGTAAAACCCATAAATATGAGAGAATGACTTGGGGGTTCGTGATACACCTTGTTCTTTCCAACGGTCCAGGTGCCTGGGGTTCCCCAATCGTTGTCGTTGGAATACTCATCCTTATCCTTGTAATCGTCTGGCTCATACTCAAGGTCTACGAGAAGAGAATTGAGAAAACCAGACCAATCGAGCATCTTTGCGATTATTGCGGGCATATGGTTTTGGCGGTTTCAGACTGTCACCACGCACCCGTCAAAGAGAGATTCCTCCATGGTATATGTAAGGAGTGCAGTCGCGAAACGAGATTGGTCTGTGAGAAGTGCAAACGTCCACTCTAGCGTCCTTTGGGGAAGCTTCTTAGGTAATCATCTAGGGTACTGCAATTCTCAATACCTGGGCAATGGAAACGGGCGTATTTCTGACAATAGCGACCATCGGTAGTGTGCTCACATTCCATCTCACTTGCTTCTGAAGTGGAATCTTTCTCATACAATCGGTTAAGCCGTCTCGGTTTTTCCTTGGAAGTGTGATCACCTTCAAAGGGATTCCATCTCAAGGACTCACCTCTCTGCTGAAACTTGCAAAGTTCTCCATATACTGCTCAAAAGTCTCACAGTTTCCTTTCCCAGGGCAGAAGAATCTCTTGTACTTCGGACAGTAAAGACCATACCAAGCCTCGAAGGTACAGTCCCCCAAATCCCTTTCTCTTACCTTTGAAAAGAGATAGCATTTCTCCAATCCGACACATTCACTTCTCTTGATTGCTGGGCTGCAACACTTGTTGCCATGATACAGATACTTGCACATAATTCCCATCCCTTCTCGCTACCGCACATGGAGAAATAGAGATTTAAGAACTTCGTTGCTAGGCTATACTTATGCTATCTATTGGATGATGTCTCCTCACTATCTGCCTGGCAGTCCTCAGGTTCTTTCCATCTTTCCCAATGGCCTTGCCCTTGAGTGAGGGGTCCACCCTGACGGTTGCGTGGACTCCTCTTGGCCTATCCTGCATTTCCACGCTTTCGACTTTGAATTGATGAAAAACGTTGGCGATGAAGAGTTTTGGATCTTCAGAATACTCGATAATGAGTATATCCTTTTTCAGCATCTTCCTAAGCTTGGTAGCAGTTTCTCCCCCCTTCCCGACAGCCTTTCCTATGTCTCCCGCTTCAACGATGAAGACTATCTTGTCATCAGTATCAATACAGTCCTTCACTCTTGTACCCGTAATTCTCTGAAAGAATCTGAGATAACTTATGGTGTGTTCATTGAAGGTAAGTCCCTCCAAAAGATTCACCTTATGCCCCTAGAACCTCAGACTCACCTGGATCAAGAATAGCTAGCGCCGAAACAGAAAATGGCTTTCCACAAGCAGATCCGAGATCAACATTCATTCCTTCAAATCGAAGCGTTCTTGTTTGGGATTGGCTGCACAGAAAATCGTCTGAACAGCTCTCAGAGAGAATGACCAGCTTTGCGCTGCCCTCTCTCACTGCTTTCTTGGTTTGGTCCATGCCCAGTTTGACGACGCCTGTTTCAATCGCCTTCCTGATTTCCCTGCCAATATCCACTATTTGACCCCCTTCTTGGATTGCGCGGCAGGTCGATATACCAATGTGACGGCTCCAGTACCCAGTGTGACGGGCTGGCCCACAATGACGTTCTCCGCCACACCATCAAGGAAGTCCTCTTCCCCGATAATGGCAGCACGCATGAGGTGTGTTGATGTGATTTCAAACGCTGCCCTCGCTAGAACGCTGGATTTCCTTCCCGAGATGCCGTGACGCCCTATCGCTTTCACATCACCGTCATTCGTCATCATGTCCGATACTAGCATTATGTGTCTGATGTCAACGGTTAGACCCTGTTCCCTTAGAGTTTCTGATGCCTCCTTGATTATTGAATTCCTGGCAGCTTCCACACCGAGGACCTCATAGATTTCCTGGATGTTGTTCGTCGTTGTCCTTGTGGGATCGATTGTATCCAGATCAAGAACCTCCTTGAAATTGGAGCCCTCGGTGTAGATGACATACTCGCTATCTTGTTTCCGAATTATGGCCCTCGATATGCCTTTGATTCCCTTGATTCTCAATGCTGCGAGATTTTCTCGCAACCTCTGTAACTTCCTATAAGAACTCTCATCCGTTCTCACAATGATTATTTCCTCTCCCGTTTCATTGTCCTTTTCGTATTCTACGCCACCAGTACCTCTCATCTTCTTCACAGCTGTTTCGAGTTTCTTAACTGTCAATCCGTCAGAGGTGAGCCTATCAACATCGGGACGAATTATCACTTGCATGTTCACCATATCCGTTCCAATGTCGCTAACATCCTGCAGATGGGTTGCCTCAATCTCAGAGGACACTTTCTGTGCACTTTCTAGGTTTTCCTTGGCGGGGCCCTTCAGATGGATCTCCATCATAGGCGTGCTAGGAGATCTGCGAGCATCCACTATCTCTATGAGCCTAGGCAACCCCAAGGTGACGTTTATTTCGGCAACACCTGCATAGTGGAATGTCCTCATGGTCATCTGGGTTCCTGGTTCACCAATTGACTGTGCTGAAACAATTCCAGCTGACTCATTGGGATCGACTAAATGAGAACCATACCTTTCCAACATCCTCGAAAGAATCTCCTTCTTTGCCTTCTTGGAAAGTCTAATCTTCCCAATTCTGTGGGCTAGTTGTGCAATCACCGATCTTGGCAGTTTACCGCCCATTTCACTAATCATCTCCGAAAGCTCCTTCTCGGGTTTGGTCTGTCTCGGGACCTTCCTTGGAATCTTGATACCCGGCATAGGTTCGATCTTCTTTGGCTTTGGCACCCTTTTCCGACGCTTTCGCTTTTTCTCAGGTTTCTTGGCATCTACGCCGAGCTTCTTGAGTACCTGGACAGCGTCATCTTCCGATATGTGTTTGGAGAGCTTTTCCACACTTGCCTTTTTGATGGTTGAAAGGGTGAAGCCAACCTCCGCAAGTGTCTCTGCCGCTTTGGAGCCTATATTTCGTTTCTTCAGAGCTTCCACTGTGTCCTTTCTAGCCACGCTTATTCCTCTCCGACCATCTTTTCAGCCTCCCCTTCTCTCATCTCTATGCCCTCTTCCATCTCTCCATATCTTCCGATGACCCTCTCTTGGGGAAGCTCGGCATACTTCTCTGGACCGAGAACATCTCGGAGTAGATCATCGACATCAATTGCACTTCCCTGCACACTCCTGCTGGGATCAATGCCATCCTCACCAAACTCAAATTGGACGATTGTGTCGGCAGTATTTCTTACGCTTCTGTCCTCCTTTACCTTGAGGTCCTCCAGCGCATTGATCAGTCGCCTCTGCATGTAACCAGACCTGGATGTCCTGACAGCAGTATCGACGAGACCCTCGCGACCTCCCATGCTGTGGAAGAAGTACTCCGTGGGAGTCAGCCCGCTCTTGTAGGAAGATTTCACGAAGCCCTTCGCCTCGGCACCGAGATCCCCCTTCTCGAAGTGAGGGAGGGTTCTATTCCAATAGCCCCTTGATATCCTCTCTCCTCTCACCGCCTGCTGTCCGACGCAACCCGCCATCTGACTGAGATTGAGCATAGACCCCCTAGCACCACTTCTGGCCATTATCACGGCAGAGTTCTCGAGACCCAGATGTCTGCCTGCGTGCCGCCCAGCTTCATCTCTCGCTTGACCAAGCTTTTTCATAGCCTCAACCTCGAGAGTCTCTTCCAGAGATCGCCCGGGCATCTGTTCGAGATCGCCCTCTTTATAGGCTTGCACAAGGTTTCCGACGCCCTTGACTGCTTCTTGGAGTATCTCCATGATCTTCATCTTCTCGCTTTCTGGGATGTCCTCATCATCAATTCCTGTTGTAAATCCACGAACCATGATTGCACCGATTGTGAGCTTGGTGGCTTCGTCGATGAATCTTCTGGCACGGTCCGAACCGTAGTCTCGCGCTATCTTGTCGAGTATCTTACCATTGAAGGCGCCGACGGACTTATCGTCGATGGTTCCGGTTAAGATTTCACCACCGACAATCTTGACGTAGGCATCACTCTCGCATTCCTCCTTGATGCACACATCACAGTTCTGACATATTGAAGCCTTAAAGCTCATACTGAGGTCATCGGGAAGAGCCAGGCTGAAGAGCTGCTTTCCCGTCCAGTACTCTACTCCGTCTTCCACTGTCTTGGGTTTAGGCAGTTTGAAATCACCCACGAAGGAGAGAATACGCGTAGCTTGCTCTCTGTCAAACTTGAAATCCTTGTGAGACATGAGGAAAGCGCCGCTTATGTGATCGTGAATTGCGCCAATCACTGGACCGCCAAATCTGGGGGATAGTATATGCTCCTGAACCCTCATTAGAATCTTTGCCTCAGCCCTCGCCTCTTCGCTTTGAAGGACATGAAGATTCATTTCATCTCCATCGAAATCAGCATTGTAGGGTGGACATACGGCAAGATTGAATCGGAATGTCTTGAAGGGCATTATTCTAACCTCGTGGGCCATCATACTCATTCTGTGTAGGGAGGGCTGCCTGTTGAAAAGAGCTATGTCGCCATCCTGAATCTGTGTTTCAACCACATACCCCACGTCCAGAGTTTCAGCCACAGTTTCCGCGTTCTTATCCGTTACTCTAATCCTTCTTCCATCTTCTCGTATGACGTAGTTGACCCCAGGGATGTAACCATCACCCTCTGGCAATGGTCCTCTCTTTACCAGTTCGCGGACCCTCTCGAGGTTATAGGATTGCACGTACAAGGGGACCGTCAGCTCCCTGGCGGCTTCGATCGGCACCCCCACCTCGTTTATGGACAGAAGAGGATCGGGAGATATCACTGTCCTAGCTGAGAAGTTCACCCTCTTTCCACTGAGGTTAGACCGAAATCGTCCCTCCTTACCCTTCAACCTCTGTACGAGGGTCTTGAGCGGGCGACCCGAACGATGCCTGGCCGGAGGTATTCCGCTCGTCTGATTGTCAAAGTATGTTGTCACATGATACTGAAGCAGCTCCCAGAGATCCTCTACGATTAGCTGAGGAGCCCCCGCATCCCTGTTCTCCCTTAGTCTTTGGTTGATTCGGAGAACGTCAACGAGTTTGTGGGTGAGGTCGTCCTCGGACCTATCACCGCTCTCAAGTGTAATGGAAGGTCGCACGGTCACTGGCGGCACGAGGAGTGCGGTAAGAACCATCCATTCAGCCCTTGCGACATCAGGGTTTATTCCCAGTGGCCTGAGATCCTCATCCCTTATCCTTTCCAGCCTCTCCCTGACCTCCTTGGGGGTGAGCTTGTGGCCGTCCTCTCTGAATGTAGTTGGCTTGTCCAGGGTGATCTTGGACTGCTCAGTACGGCAGTGAGGGCAAATCTGCCTCTTCCCTGCGTCGCGTGCTGTTTCCTTTGCCATGAGTTTCTTGTCAAGCTTCGTGCCCCCTATTTTCTCGAGGGCTTCCATGTCCTTCTCATATGCTCTTATCTCTTCCTCTCTGAGAAGAAGTCGCCCGCAACTCTTGCAGGTCGCCTGTAGAAGCTTCTTGATCTCCTTGACATATCCTACGTGAATGACGGGCATTGCCAAATCGATATGTCCGAAGTGACCTGGACAATCGTCGACCTTCCCTCCACATGTCTTGCACCTCAGACCAGGTTCTATCACTCCTAGGTGCGAATCCATGAGACCCATGTCTATTGGGAAGCCGTCATCATCGTAGGTATCGGCCGTGATGACCTTGGTTGCCGACATCTTTCTTATCTCTTCTGGCGAAAGTAGAGCGAATTTGATTGACTTTATCCTCTTTGAGACTCCTCTCAACATTCAATCACCTTAGATCCTCGAGTTGCAGTCTCATTGCCACGCCTAGAGAAAGAAGCTCATCCAAGAGAAGTTTGAATGCATAGGATGTCTGAACTGGGTGAATCTTGGTGTTATTCCCACAGACGGGACAGCTCAGGTTTCCTTTTCTGTCCTTTATAGCAAAATGCCCGCAGCCCGGATCGCCACAGACATACTGAAGGGTTCCATCTGATTCGTCGAGAAGCCTGTCTTTGATGACCATGGCGACACCGTGTCCTATAAGACAGTCCCTCTCCATCTCCCCGAATCTCAGCCCACCCTGTCTAGACCTTCCCTCTGTGGGCTGTCTCGTTAGAATCTGGACTGGTCCTCGAGATCGTACGTGAAGCTTGCCAGAAACCATATGGTGGAGTTTTTGGTAGTAGATGATGCCGACGAATATCTCTGCCTCGATTAACTGACCGGTCTTTCCGTCATACATAACTTCCTTACCATTACTCTTGAAGCCCGCCTCCATGAGTGACTTTCGAAGGGCCTCTTCTCTTTCCCCGCTGAAAGGGGTTCCGTCAATCATGCGACCCTGCATTGCGCCGACCTTCCCGCCAATCGTTTCCAGGACATGTGCAACTGTCATACGAGAAGGAATCGCATGTGGATTGATTATCAAGTCTGGAACGATTCCTTCCTCTGTGAAGGGCATATCCTCTTGCGAGGCAATGAGACCTATGACACCCTTCTGTCCGTGTCTTGAGGCGAATTTATCGCCCAGCTCGGGAATCCTCAGGTCTCTAACCTTCACCTTGGCGAGCTTGCTTCCGTTCTCGGATTCGGTGAGCATGACACTGTCCACCCACCCGCTCTCGCCATGCCTAACCGTTATGCTAGTCTCTCTCCTCTTCTGAGGAGTCAGAAAGTCGGTCTCCTCTTCCAGGAACCTAGGAGGCGATGTTTTTCCAATGAGAACGTCTCCTCCGTTCACGGGAACCTCGGGGGTTATCAAGCCATCATCAGGCGTTAGGTTGCTGTAGGAAAGGTCAGCGCGGGCTCCTCTCACATCGGGAGAGGGAATCTCGAAATGATCCTCCTGACCGCCTGGATACCTTCTTTCCTCCGCCTTGTATGTCCTTAAGAATGTGGACCTACCTAGACCCCTCTCTATGCTTGCCTTGTTCATGACGACAGCGTCGTGAATGTTGTATCCATAGTGGGACATTATTGCAACGACGAAGTTCTGACCAGCGGGCCTCTCCTTGAACTTGACGAACTTCATGCCCTCGGTCTCAACCAGTGGTATCTGAGGATAGTGAAGCAGATGACCTCTTGTATCAGGTCTTATCCTGTAGTTCGAAGCAGGAAGACCAAGGGATTGCTTGGCCATTCCTGCCCCCATCGTCACCCTGGGGGTGGAATTGTGCTCGGGATAGGGAACCAGACCAGAGGCAACGCCCAATATCACCAATGGGTCAACTTCGAGATGCGTGTGCTCCTTTGTCAAAAGATAAGGTGCTTTGAAAGACTTATTGCAATAGACGCAAGTGAGCCTTGCAAAATCTTCAGGCTCTCCCATATTGGCCCACTCAACATCATTTCTCGAAAGTGGTCTATTGCAGTGCTCACATCTTGGGGGTGTATTGTAGGCATATACAGCGACGTAGGCGTCCTCTTCCTCCTCGGCGTCAATCCAATCCAGCATTCCATTTTGAAGCAGATCATTCAACCCCAACTTCCCCGCTCGAACATCGTCTAGATGAGACTTGGTCATTACAGGTCTCCCGTCCTTGACCACGAGCAAGGGGCGTCTTACCCTTCCCTCATCGCAGTTGATCACAATCTCGCTCATGTTCTCATCGAACCGAACATTCACCTCATGCGACAGAAGACCGTTTCTTCTCCTTTCACGAATTCCATCGATTAGCCGCACAGGATCATCATGCAAGCCAACCAGATCACCATTGACGTAGACTCTAGTCATCCGCGTTTGCTGTCCTCTCACCTGCTTTGTTCCTAGATCCGCAAGAAGGAGTTTCACATCATCCTCAGGATAGCCCTCGGATACGTCAACTATGAGGGCACAGTTCTTTACGAGTCCGCAATTCTGACCTTCTGGGGTTTCGTTCGGGCAAAGTCGACCCCACTGTGTTGGATGCAAATCACGCGCCTCAAAGTGCGGCTGGCTTCGCGTAAGTGGTGAAGTAACCCTCCTCAGATGAGACATAGCGCTCATATTTGAAGTTCTATCAAGAAGTTGAGAAACACCTGCCCTTCCGCCAACCCAGTTTCCGGTGGCAAGGGCATGAAGGAGTCTCTGGGTGAGAAGATCAGGCCTGATGGCTGAGGAAATCTTTAGCTCCTTCCTACGTGAGTAACTTCTCTCGAGCTGATATTTGAGGTCCTTCATCAAGTTCGCAAAGGCCACCCGGAAGAGGTCTTCCATGAGGTCGCCCGCCAATTTCAATCTCTTGTTCGCATAGTGATCCTTGTCGTCTTCCCGTCTCTTACCAAGAGCCAACTCAAGAACCGTTCTTGCTATTCTTCCGAGGAAAATGGCCTTCTTAATTCGGTCCTCCAGGCTGTCCCCAAGGTGCGGGAGCAGCGATCTATCTAGAATGCTTGAAACCTTCTTCTCACGATACTCTTTTGCCTGGCCTGTTGCAAATTTCTTTTCGAGCCACAAAAGTGCGTCTTCTTTCGTGAAAATCCCGTTGGGAGGATATAGCTTCTTGCTCTGGCATTCCTCGATGTTGGCGTAGATGACATTGGACATCTCCTCCTCCGAAACGATTGCGGAGAAGATCTCCTCATCCTTCTCCATGCCAAGAGCCTTCAGTAGGATTATGAGCGGAATCTGTCCAGATGCCGTCGGCACGGCAACAACCAGCATACCGTCCTTTTTCTTCTCCATCAGAGTCAGGGCCCTATACCCCTCCTTTTGGGAGAACACCTTTGCGACTTCTGCTATTCTTCCGTAACGTTCACTCTTCTCAACCAGTACCCTATTCGGCGCTAAATCCTCGAGTGAGATAAGAACCCTCTCTGTCCCTCCGATTATGAAATAACCTCCTGGATCATGGGGGTCCTCTCCGAGTTCAACCAGTTTGTTGAGGTACTCCTTCTCGGTCAGCTCTCCGTCCACCTCGAGGTTTTCTTTGTGCAGATGGCACTTCTTGGATTTCACCATAATGGGGAGGTTTCCTATGCTCACCCTC
This sequence comes from Thermoplasmata archaeon, assembly GCA_046761005.1. Classification (GTDB taxonomy): domain Archaea; phylum Thermoplasmatota; class Thermoplasmata; order RBG-16-68-12; family JAGMCJ01; genus JAGMCJ01. The sequence goes on along the minus strand of JBHIFI010000006.1, from coordinate 35,720 downwards.
TCAGGTTCTTGCTCTATATCGTTTATGATCTTGGTAAATTCAAGAGATATTGGAGCCTGGTAGTTCAGGTTTCTCAGCCTAGCTTCCATGGGAGTCAGTTTATCTGTTGCTCCATTGGCCTCTTTTACAATTGGCGTACTAACAGAAATCGTTGACTTAGCTTCCGGAAGAATTCTGCCTTTCTCATCTCTAGGTCTTCCGATTCTGATTTCGATTATGTCTCCGTTCGTTCTGTCCTCATCGAGCTTGATCATGCCCCTTCTTTCGTCCTCCACAGAAGTGCGAAGATTGTCCACTATCCGCTGCATTCTGCTGTTTGGATTATCTAACGTAGGAAGAAAATCGTTGAAACTGGCTATGTGGTGGTTTACGATACTCCTCTCTCTAAAGAAAGCTTCTACCAATTCTCGCATAGTGTCACCTTCCAATAACAAGCCTATACGCAGTCGAGACTCCGGATGTCTCACTTAATCTCACTACTTTGATAATGCGACCCTCCTCTATGGGTCCATGCTTACTCTCGAGGACCTGCACGCATGGATCGTTTCTATGAATCTTCGGAAGTTGGTCCTTTGATATCTTGAGGCTCTTGAGGATTTTTTCTTCTTCTTTTTCTGATATGAGATGATGCTCTGGCACCAACTTGTGCTCCATAACATTAAATTTCATCCTCGTCCACCCAAGTCTCTCTCTGTCTACTCATACGCGCAAACGCAGCCGAGCGTCCCCAGACGGGCCCGCGGGGATTTTCGAAGTCTTTCCATTGAAGACCTTTTCGAACCCCGGACCACCTGGTATCTCTTGGACCATCTTCGATAGGCTATGTTAGTGTGTCGAAGCTGGTCAATTAAAAGCCAGATGCTCTTTCTAGGGACGTTATCACCGTCAAAGCTTGCGTCCGACCTAGCTGAGCTACGGGCCCAGGGCTCATCTGAGGTCTCGGCATGATTCCTTATTTCAATGCTGCTCTGTTATAAAAGATTTGCGCCAATTATTGCCTCATCTAGTGTTTACAACGATATTAACGTTTTAAATGGAACGATAAATATATTTGTCTATCAAACAAATTGTTCTCAAGTGATAACTATTAATAGCCCCGTTTTTTCGCGCCGAGAGGATCGGAAGCTCTTCACCGCTTCTTATCAAGGGGGTCACATTTAAGTTCGACTTTTCATATGTCCTGTGAAATCTTCAGAAACCGACGAGGTCAAATGATGCAAGAGAATAGATGTTCATCTTGCGGCGTCGTGATGAAAGGAAAGGGAACCACAATCTTCACGTGTCCGCTATGCGGAGAGACGACCGTAGGTCGTTGCGCTCAGTGCAGAGATCAGAGCGTTCCATACCTGTGTGAAGTCTGTGGTTTTGAAGGACCGTAGGGGATTGCTATGGGAGAAGTTGCCATAACTTACAGGTTCATGCCAAGGAATTTGGAAGTAAACCTCGAAAGCATCAAAGAGAGGGCAATAAGGATACTTGGAGAACATAGGTTCCATTCTTCTGAGGTAAAGGCAATTGCTTTTGGATTGAAAGCTCTGGAAATAACGGCAATCGTGGAGGAAACAGAGGGAGTTGGTGAAAGGCTCGAAAACGAACTCGAATCGATAGAAGGAGTGCAAAGCATCGAGACCGTTGCTCTAACGAGACTATAGGAGTCTTCCTCCAAGATCAAGTGTTGTCCACAATTTCAGGAATGCTTGGAGTGGCATCAAAATCGACTTATAGCAATAGAACGTTCTCTTTTTTTGGAGGGATGCTAGTTGAGACTTGATGATAGTGGAAGGATGCCATTTGCCTTTCTCGGTGTGCTGCTTCTCTTGACCTCAGGGCTAAGTATAGCTTATATCTCCGCACTGCAGTCTCAATCTGTGAGGGATAGAATCGTGCAAGACATCGTTCAAAAAAGCAATAAGATATCTGCCCTCGTCCACAGACAGGTTGAGACAGAGGCCCACTGGATTGGTTCGAGAGCTGTCCACTATGGTGGAAGCAATCATTCGATGGTCATATCCATATATGAGAGAATGATGGAATCATACCTCGGCGAGGTTTTTCCGAGGGAGATTAAGGGTTTCCACTTGGAGATCAGCAATCATAGCAGTTCGATTCTTCTCGAGAACCGAGTGTTGAGTGACTTTGAGGAAAGCGTCAGAGTCGAGAATGACACCTTTGATGATCAAACATTCGAGGAGTTAGAAACGGACCGTTCGGGCTACTGGATGGAACTACAAAGGACCATGACTTTCTCCGTAGCAGGACACATCACATACGTTCTGAGTAAGGATGAGATTGTCACGAGAAATACTCACGAATTCTCGGAGGAGTTGAGCTCACTGTTTCCCTTTCTCAAAAGCAAGATGGGGACTCTTCTTTCTGACTCGATATCGGAATTAGGAAACGTTGCGAGGATGCTGAAGTACATGCTTTCGACACTCGCTCAAGTGAGAGTACTAGAGGGATGGGGAGGTTCTGAGCCAGATACGCCCAGCATAGATGAGATAATCACCCCTGAGGATGTAGAAAGAGCAGTTAATCTTGCCCTGTTGCTAGAACATTTTGGCCTATTGAGATCGATGGATGGTGGTTCGATTGAGGCATTTGACCTTCACAATCCAGAGGTTGGTGAGGGAAACAGCCTGATCTTCCTTCTCAGAACGTGGCTGGGAAAGGGAACCATCGATCCCTCTGATCTATTCATACTCTACGAGAATCAGGGCAAAGCGAAGATATCGATCGACAAGATGATTTCACAAGGGATATATGCAATGGCCGATCAGACGACACTGAAATACTTCGACTATTTTGGGCTTACTCCCATCGCAGACTTATCATTGCATGTTTCTGAAATGGTCGCGAACGCCATACAGGACTTTCTTGATTGGGCTTCGGGAAATGAAAAGGAAGCTTGGCTTGCAAGGTCGTGGTTCAAGGACATCGCGAAGGAGATGAAAACAAGCACTTTGACATCCTACCCCATTCTTTATTCCATCCCAAAATCAGATTTTCAAATCACAACAGAGAGTTCTGGAACTATCAACTTCTCTCTGTCAGGATTCGATGCATACATACCATTCGAAGTAGTGGACATAGCGAAGAACTTCGACAGTTTCTGGAGAAGCTGCTTCCACCTTATCTATGGAAGGGACCTAAGGATTGTACATGAGAGCCAGAGAGACTTAGTGGAAGACATGGCAATAAGAATTGGAGAAATTGCTGAGGAGATGGGCACCTTTTCCGAAGTGTCGCTAGGCAGTATCATTCCCGCCGATGACGTTTCCATTCTGCAAGATCTAAGTGAGGCGATAAGAAGAAAGACATCTGGCTTCACGGAGAGGATAGCCAAGAACCAGAGCTTCGTGGATAGTCTGATTCAAAACCTCTGGAAAGCACAAGCTAACCTGACTATCAATGTAATCTCGCGAATCGAAAGTGAGATAGGCACGTTTGTCGGCAATAATGGAATAGAAAGGGCGAATCAAACAATCTTGCAGTCTTTGATCGATCTTGTAGAGAAAGAGAATGACTACTGGATTCTGAACGAGCAAGAGAAGAATCGACTCGCCGAAATGATCGAGAAGTTCGTTCTGGAAAAAGAGCTTGGTATTGGCGCGCATAACCTGCTACTCAACCAAACGCTGACAAGATTGAGGGAAATGACGGAGAGGGCTATTTCTTTGGAGACGCCATCACGAGACGGAGGGATATACTCGAAGTTAAGGGACTTCGTTATCTCATCATCGGGGGTACTGGCAGAAGCCGCGGAGGCTGTTAGAAAGCTCACGGATTCCATAGCTGAATCTGAGGATGTGGAGAATATCAGGTTTCTGATTTCAACAACAATGAAACCATTTCAATTCTGGGATGGAAGTGCCGACCCAGCAAGAGACGGATTATCAAAGAGGAATTTCACTGTCCAAATCTCAAGCAAACCAGCATACTTGTCAGGAAGAATTTGGAAGGACGATTCTCCCACAGGTAGTCTTCGTGTTGGAGATTTGTGGATAGCAGTGAAAAACCCTGTGGCGTTCCCAGCTGGAAGCGGAAACAATGTTCACTACACGGATCTTACACGCTTCTCTTCAGCTCCTTACACATCCACTTGGAGGATCAAAGTCAAAGGACTCACTGAGCTCTCTATAGTCACGAATCTGGTCTCCCAGCAGATAATGGGCTACGAGGATAGAGTGACGAAGAGCGTTCCGATAGAATTTGAGATCGCGATAATCACAAAGTCAGGTTGGCCTCTAGAAGGCGTTTCATATGAATCAAGCAATACTTTTCTCGAGGACATATGGGATGTGATTTGCAGATTTCTCGAGAGTGTTTGGAATGGTCTGCTAAAGGTTATTGATTGGATTCTGGATGGCGTCTCCAAAATCTTCTCTTTGGTGAGCAAGCTCATCGGGACACTCTTGTCCTATGCTCAAGATATATTGAGGGCCATAGAGAAGGTCGTAGAAGTCACGACCGAGTTATTGCGGTCCTCAATCTCGAGTATCGCGGGGTTTGTGGGTGGCCTCATAGAAGGTGTCCTTTCCCTATTCGGCAGACCCACCTTCCAAATATCCGCCTTTGGAGGGGACTTGCGGATCGGCCTTAACCAGGGCAATGGAACGATACTTAAAGGCGAGATCGAAATAGGTAGCCTCAAAGTGACACTTCTCCTGAGCAAGCTAGCTGATATGAACCTGACAGAAGAACAAAGGAAAAGGGCAGCTTTTGAATATGATGCGATTGTCAATCTCAATATCTCGCTTTGTCAATTGGATTTTCGAGGAACATTTGACCCCGCGATGGTTGTTCAAGAGAATTTCTTTCAAGCTGAGGTGGAGTGGGGAGATGAGTGGAAAATAGATTTTGAGGTTCCTTATCTCGAGAAGTATCTCGAGAAGAGATACATGGTGCAGATCCCATCGATTCCCACCCCTATTGGAACCGTTGACATCGAGCTTGGTTTCCTTTTGAAGCTCAAGGAGGACCTGGGTGAAATTGACATACTGGGGACCCTTTCTGGCTCCTTTGAATCGGCTTGGGCGGAAACCCTCGAGGAAGAGGTCTCAATTGACTCAGCTGCTCGCTTTGTTGAGCTTGGAATTTCAAACGCAATACTTGAGCTAGCCAGGGCAATCGAGAGCAATATCAACAGAGTAATCGAAGTGGTCCTCTACCTTGAGGGGCAGATCAAAGTAGGTGCAACAGCTGGTGCTGGGGTGAGGCTGGCATGCATTATTAGCAGATCCGTTCTGAACGAGAGCTTTCATTGGTTATCAAAGAGATTCCGAAGTTTCATTTCTTCCTTTGGGAGGCCTCCTTCAACGAATGTTGAAAGCGACTTGTCAAGGGTTATGGCTTCTGAGACATTCATCGGTTTCGGAGTTATATTTTCCCTCGCAATCCCGCGATTGGTCAACATGATAGCTGATACTTCCCAATTGGAAGTGGAGGTGCTTCTTGTTGTACCCATTCAAGTGAATGTTGCTATGATTGGTTCACTCCTAGGAAAGGACTTGGGCTTGTGGAGAATAGATTTCGGGATTTGCTTGGAGGGTATCCCGCCAAGCTTTGTTGGTGAGACAGCCCATAAGGGGGAGGTAGTGGATATCTGGCTTCTTCATGGGACGGCGGTTCAATTGGCATGAATCGAGTCGAAACGAAGGACCTCATTCTACGCTTGAAGAAAGTCTCCGAAAAGACTTTAATAAGGATGGATGATTTCAACCAGATGACGTTCGCTCTTTCAGTCCTGGACTCGATGGTAGAATTCTTCTCTGAATATGGCCCGTGGTTGGTGCTAATCATTGGGCTAATTGTCGCTTGGATGTACGCTCTTGCTTACATGACACGGTATTTTGAGTATCTCAAGATGCACGAGAGCAAGTATCTGGATGACAGGGCTTTGGACATAATAAGAGCAGTTGTCCAATGGATATGGGTGGGTATCCTGGCGATACTTGTTCTTGTCATAACATCCATTCAATCAGCAGAGATAAGAGAGTTTCTAAGAATCTTGAACAGCCTCATTCCGGCAGTCCTCTTCGCTGTCGTGGTTCTTCTCATAACTGTTGTTCTTGCGAACATGTTGAGAAGATTCGCTGACTACCTGAGAAAATCGGTCGAAAAGAGAAGGGAAGGTCTGGTTGGCCCAGAGGCTCTTGGATTCGTTGAACTCTTCCTCAAGTACCTCATATATGTCCTGGGGGGGTTGATCGCCCTACTGGGCGGCCTTGCCCTTATCCCTGAAGAGAGTGTGCAGGAATGGGTGAGGACAAATATTCTGGATTCCATACAAGCCGCCAATCTTCCCTCCTTAGGTGCCATGATCGCAATCATGGTTGCTATAGCTTTCGCGATTTCGAGACTCACATCCTCCCTATTTGAGGACATGAAGAAGAGAAGCAAAAAGTTCTCTCCCCGCGTAATTGAGCTTCTGAGAAGGCTTTTTAGATATATCATCTGGGGAGTGGCTATAATGATACTCGTTTTTCTGCTTCTCTCGGTGATCTTGGGGCCTGTCGAAGTAGTACTCGCCGCCGTCATATTCCTCCTCATTGTTCTCGCTTCCATCTTTGTTGGAATCGACTCGATAAGAAACGCTCTATCTGGAATCGTGCTCATGATGTCAGATCCATTCGATGAGGGCGACAGAGTAAAGATTCTGGATGACCTTGTCTGTGACATAAAGACCATCGATCTCTCATTGACTCACGTCGAGACTCTCAGAGGAGAGATGATAAGCGTTCCGAATAGCGAGTTGCTGGGAAAGCGGACAGTGAATTTCAGCAGATCTGAGACATACGCAATGGCCGTAGAGGTCGAAGTGGGATTCGACATTCCACATTCCAAGGTTGAGATCCTCCTGATGAAGGCCGCTGACAAGACCGACGGAATAGTTGATGTGCCAGTCCCAGAGGTGTTCGCAAAGACCATAGATGAGGGAGTCATAACATATCAGCTTCTTGCCTATACAGATAAACCAGAAACTATGAAAGAAATCAACAGCAAGCTGATTTATAATGTTCAGGACGTATTCTTGGAAGAGGGCGTAAAGTCCTTGGTCACTTAGTATTCCTCACCTTCCTCAGCATGAGGATCGGTGTCTCAGTCTTGGCGGCTATGCTATCCCTTATCGGACCAAAGACATACTTTGTCAGGGGCCAATATGTACTCGCCCCCATTACAAGCAGGTCACGGCTTTCTGATTCGGCAACCACAGAGCTGACGTAGTCGTGGGACGTTACGAGTTTCTTGTTTGCGCTCACTCTATTTTCCTCGCATATCTTGAAAAGCCTTTCAACAGCCTTCTGATCCAAGCCTCTCTTGCTTTCGTCCGTCACTACTCCCAGGACTGTGATGACAGCCCCGTGCCTTCTTGCAATATTTGCAGCTACTTCCGCAGCGTGCGAGGCATGCCATTCATGACCTGCGAGAAGGAGGATGCTCTTCAGTTTCCTTCCCATCCCACGGAACTTGAAGACGACCACATCAGAGGGTGCCTTCTGAACAAGATAGTCTATGTTGGTTCCGAAAATTCTACGTTGACTTGGCGGCCCACCGGTCCATCCGAGGACTATGAGATTGACATCCTCATCCTCTATGGTCCTGATGATAGCCTCGTAGACATCGTGTGATATCTTAAGGAGCGCATGGACCTTGATTTCCTTGTTTCTTGCAGCTTTTTCCAAGCGACCCATATCCTTTATCGAGGCGTGGACTTCCCCAAAGCCCACTGACTTTAAGGGAGTTGCTCTTGGGACCTCGAATACACTCAGTATAGTCAATTCTCCATTCCTATCCTTCGCCAAAGAAGCTCCGAAATCAACCAGAGGCATATCCTCATGTCCCTTGATTGGAACCATGACTCTGTACTTTTTTCTGTCTATTCTTGCAGTCCCTTTCGATAGAACCTCAAGAAGCTCAACTCTGCGAGCTGGCTCTATCTCGGTAATTTCCCTCCTTCCTCCCGTTGGATAGTGGATGACCAATCCTATTAGAACCCATGTTATGGCGACATACCACGCTATCTGACCAGGCCCTGGACCGCCTCCCAGGGCCGGAAAGAACCAGACATAGGTAGCCAAGGAAATGTTCAGAATTATCCCGAGCATTGGAACGTAGGGAACAAATGGGACCTTGAATCCTCTATCGAGATCGGGCCTTTTCTTCCTGAGGGATATAACACACGCATTTGCGAGAGTGAAGAGCAATAGAAACATCACAGATGCTGATGCTGCGATTTGCTCTATGGGAAGGAGAACAGCCATCAGACCTATGACTAGACCACTCATCAGTATTGCATTTGAAGGCGTTCTCCTTGTGGCGTGGACTCTTCCGAGTTGGTGAGGGATCGTCCCATCCCTTCCCATGGCAAATGAAACTCTAGAAGACGAATAGACTGTGGCGTTCAGCGCCGACATCGTCGCGAGGAATCCTCCGGCAAGCATCAACTCAGAACCACCTATAGGAAAAATCCCCCTGCCCGCCTGAATCATCGCGAGCTCAGGAAGTTCAGGATTTACCAGAGCAGGATTTACGAGAAACTCGTAGAAGACGAAAAAAATCAGCACGTACAGAAGAACGACAACGGCGATAGATATGAATATCGCGCGTGGAATATTTATTTTCGGGTCCTTTACTTCCTCACCTGACTGCGCAACTATTTCGTAACCTTGAAACGCAATGAGCGTGAAGCCCATAGCCAAGAAAATATTCGAGGAGTTCTGCCCAACGAAGTCTTTGGCGAACCTGCTAAGGAGCTCTGCATCACCAAAAATAGCGACGAAACCACCAAGAATGAAGACCGCGAGAATCGCCACTTTTGAGGCAGTAAGCCATGATTCAGTTCTTCCCGTTGTTTCCACACCGAAATAGTTTATGAAAACGAAAATGAGGATTATGAGAACTGCAATAATCTGCACGAGCCAGTACGGATGTCCTTCGATTATGCCGACGACATCTGAGAGAGCAAAGACAAGAAAGCTTCCAAACCCCACGGCGTACAGGCTGCATGCGATTGTGGTGGCTATCCACGACACCCAGCCGCTGAAGAACCCTGCGGGGGGCGGAAGACCTTCTCTTGCCCAGATGTATACGCTACCCGCAGCGGGAAATGCGGATCCGAGCTCAGCGTAGGACAGCGCGGTTATTAGAGCAACTATACCATTGAGAGCCAGAGCAACGATCGCAGCACTTCCTGCTACACGCGAGGCGCTTCCCATGAGTACAAAGATTCCCGCTCCAATCATACCGCCCATCCCGATCATAGTAACATCTAGAAGGCCCAGGTCGCGGCTGAGCTGGATCTCTACCTCGGGTGCGTATTCCTCGTCGCTCATGGAGAATCGAATATAGATTCCAGAGATGTATAAAATCTTTGGGAAACTGGACCATAAGTTTTTTCACCTAACGGTACTATGAAATATCGTGAAGAACTCAAAGAACGTACTTTCCAACTACTACTCCATTTTGAGAGGTAAGAGACTTCCCTTCTTTCTTACCAGGGGCGGCCAAAAAATAGGGTCGGATCTCACGGAGGATACTTCGATCCTCTGGGCAGACCATGATAGGTTGCTTGAGAAAGAGGGGAAGAATATCGATAATTCCAACTCCCTAATCGATCTCAAAATTGAACTCGTCGCCAGAATAATGGAGAGTTGTCATTTGTGCGAGCGTTCTTGTGGAGTAAATAGACTAGCGGGAGAGAGGGGCTACTGTAAAGCGGGGGAAGCCAGGGTAGCTTCAAAATTCGTTCATTGGGGGGAGGAGCCGGATATCATCCCGTCGTACACGATATTCTTCAACAGATGCACGTTCAGATGTATATTCTGTCAGAACTGGGACATAAGCCAGCGAAATGCTGGAAGATGCATTCCTCCGGAGATTTTGGCCGCGGACATCGAGAAAATGATCGGTGGCGTGAGAAATGTCAACTGGGTGGGAGGAGAACCTACACCTAACCTCCGCTACATATTGCAGGTCCTCAAACTCTGCTCGGCACCCCTACCCCAGATATGGAACTCAAACATGTACATGTCAAGAGAGACCATGAAACTTCTTCGAGGAGTAGTGGATCTGTACCTCTCAGATTTCAAATATGGGCCTGGGGAATGTGCGGAGGAACTGTCCGATGTTCCCCACTATTGGGATATCATCACAAGAAACCACAAATTGGCAAACGGCCATGCGGAAATCGTTATGAGACACCTTGTGATGCCAGGTCATGTGGAATGTTGCACAAAACCCATACTCGAGTGGGTTAAGGTAAATCTGGATACGAGTAAGATGGTTGTCAATGTCATGGACCAATACAGGCCAGAGTACAAGGCCTTCCAACACGAGGGGATAGGAAGAAGAGTCACATTTCGCGAGTTCAACGAGGCCCACAGATTCGCAGAGGACCTTGGTCTGACCCTCACGTGAAGATTCTACCGCCAAAACCAAACCACTAGTTTTAAAGTTTGAATACACTATCGAGACGCATGGAAGAATTGGATGTCCTGAGGCTCATCCTAGGTCTTTTCTTCCTAACATACGGATCCATTTCCGACCTAAGAACGAGAAGGGTTTCAAACATCGTGTGGATTTTTATGGGTCTTTTCGCGATTCTAGTTCTTGTAGCGCAGATGCTATTGGAGGGGTACTCCGTCTACCATCATCTCATTGTTGTGCCCGTTGCGATCCTGTACTTCGACGTTTTTTGGGAAAGAGAGTCGGTTTTTAAGCGGTCGACGAGCCGCTTGAGGGTCGCAGTCATCCTCCTTTATCTCCTGGCTCTCGCTATTATTGCATTCCAGTCCTATCATTTCTTTCGAATGGGAGGGGAGGAACTCACAAGATTCCTTCAGTTTCTGACAATTCCGGTCATGATATTGGTGGCTTACGCCTTCTATGTGCTCGGTCTCCTACGAGGAGGTGCGGATGCGAAGGCATTCATGGCAATAGCCCTCTTGGTACCCATATACCCAGTAGTCTATCAATTGCCTATCATTGGTTGGACTGAGCCGAACACCTTCAGCATCGCCTTCCCATTCGCCCTGGTAGCTCTGCTCAATGCCGCCCTTCTCCTCGTTTTCGCGCCACTCGCTTTCCTAATTTACAATCTTTGGAAGGGTAGCCTGAAGGTCCCCGAGAGCCTCTTTGGTTACGAGGTGGACACAGGAAATCTGCCGAAGTTCGTCTGGCTGATGCAGAGGATTGAGAATGGACGGATCGCAAGAGAACTCCTTCCTAGACGAAGTAGAGACATAGAGGAGGAAGCAAAGAAGCTGATAGAGGCGGGTCACGATAGAGTCTGGGTTACGCCACAGATTCCTTTCCTCATACCGCTCACTGTTTCCTTCGCTCTTTCCTTCCTCCTTGGCAATCTCCTTTTTGGCCTGTTCTCCTTGTTCGCCTGACCTCCGCCACGAACTGCGAACTCTTTCTACAGCAATGAGGTGTGCTCGTGGACGATGTGCAAACAATTGTGAAAGAAGAAAGGGAGAGATGGTATGGATCTCTCCTAGTCCTTGTTTCTAGCTCATAGGAGGATTCGACACTGATGGAAAGGGAGCTGACTGGGAAGCCCTCCTGGAAGCTTCGGAAAAGGATGGCGTTGAGAAGGATGACCTCGAGGGTTCGGTAAACAGCGTGCTGGACAAAGGTCTAGCCTATGAACCCGTGATTGGGAAGTTGAAGCGGATATAGGGTCGCTGCCTCAAGGGCCTTTCAACTAGGGGTCTGATGCTCTCTTGACCATGATGCGAGGATTTCGGCAATACGTGTGACCGAAGGATCTAGGACTCGCTGAATGGACTTTTCCCAGAAGCTCGCTCCTTACCTGCGTGTGCTCTGCTGAAAAACCGACTTCGCAAAAGATTATATACGGTCGTAGGCAATTAGCAAGATGGTATGACGGCCAGAGTGGCGGGGATACACCTGGTCCCATCCCGAACCCAGAAGTTAAGCCCGCCCACGTTCTTTGCGGTACTGTGGTGCGCGAGCCCACGGGAAGCCTAACCCTCCTTGAGGGGGTCTCGGACTGTTGGCCTAGGTACGCTAGCCCTTGCTCGCTGGGAGCAATCCCTTGAGCGGCGGTGAACCGTGCCGCTTTAACGGTCGTTGGTCCGTGGGACGCCGTCAGCCACCCTCCTTCTTCTAACGAACACAAAGACGGCTAGTATTGTTATGATAGGCAAGATTACATCCTGAAATTCAGGAATATACGTCGAAGCTGAATCCCATGATTCCTCCAAGCCGTAAGAGTTCTGCGTCGTATAGTTCAGGAAGGCCCAGTTGATCAAGGTTATTCCAGGCGGCACATCGAGGTCGACTGTAACCGTAATAGTGAAAGAGTGGGAGCCTGGTTCGACATCCGTGAAATGCCAGACATATGTGCTTCCATTTTGTGACTCGTAGGGTTCGCTGGAAGATTGGAAGGTGACATAGTCCGGAAGGGTGTCATTTACCCAGACGTGAGCTGCGTTCGCGGAGCCCGTATTGTTGTAGTAAATCGTATAGTTCAACCAGTCACCTGGCTGCGCCTCGGACTTATCGACTGTCTTGACAACAGTTATGACAGGCCGCGATATCGTGAATGAGACATTCGAGTCAGAGCCCTGCTGCCAAACCCCTTCCTCGTTCGTATAGTTCAGCGTGACAAAGTTCGTGAGGGTAGCTTGGTCCTCCACCGTATCGTTCACCTTTACTATAATATCTAGCGAGTTTTTGGATTTTTGCGGAACATTGTGGAAGAACCATCGATAGGTATTCCCATTCTTTGATGTATAGTCCTTACTCGAAGAATTGAAAGTGACACCGTCAGGAAGGGTATCGTTTATCCAGACATTCTTGGCTTTGCCATAGCCCGTGTTGTTATAGAAGATGGTATAAGTGACCTGCTCTCCTGGAGCCGCCGAAGTCCTGTCCACGACTTTCTTCACAACCATCGGGGGTATTGTCTGATCGTTTGGACCTCCCTTAGTGGGTGAAGTTGAGACATACCAATCATCGGGACTATCTGTATCTATAGGCTTCCCACTCTCGGCTTCCCTGAATCTAGACCAGCTCTCAGAAACCTTAAGGCTTGGATAATCCGTTTCGTCAACCGTTGTGCTTTCGTCGACTAGCTTGAGGTTCGCCCCACCATTGGGGAGCTTATCTCCTGTGAAGTCCACAACGAGATATTCGTTGCCGCTTCCAAAAGCTCCGATCGTCGTTCCCGCAGGGAATGTGTAGATGGTTGTTCCGTCGACTACCAGCTCCCATCCAGAGATGTCTATCTCCTCATCCGTAGGATTTACGAGCTCGATCCACTCATTATTTTTCTTGTCGGGCCTGATTTCGTTTATCACAACGTTGTCCCCCTGTGGGCTACGTGTTCTGCTCTTTGTCGTGGCATTTGTTAGTGCGCTATCCGAGCGGTCGTAGCTCCTGCTCCAGTCAATCATGTAAGCATAAGCAACAAAATCCTCGGTCAGATTGAGAATTTCAGCAGGAACACCAAACTCCATCCTGAAGCTGTCAGTGGCTGCATCGAGGGTGGCGAAGAACTCCCATGGAATGAGAGAGGACTGATTGTAGGCAAACAAACCCGTAGAGTTTATTCTTCCTCCTTTTCCGGTGACCAGGAACATGAAGTCATATCCGACGAACTGACCATCAACGATTGTTGTCAGTCCCGTGCTTGGACCATCCCTATCAAGATACACGACCACCCTGTCCAATCCCTCAGATATCTTGGCGGGCAAGGGACCTATATAGACTCTGACGCTTTTGTTGGCGTAGGGTTCTGTGAAGTTTGACGGAATCGTGGTCTCGAGCCAGTAATCGTTACCGAAGGGATAGTCTTGTTCGCCATCATCATCTACGTCCCCTCCCTCAGTAACATCCGGTATACCATCGTTGTTAAAATCGAACCTGTACATCCCATTGAGACCGTCCAAGTCATCTGGGACGGAATCGCGATCACTATCCAGGTATGAAGGAACGTGGGGTTTGGGCCTCTCATAGAACGCTGGAATCATGTCCCCGCCAAGCATCGTTCCCAAGTGGTCGATCTCCATATAGAAAGAGACATTGTCAGCCCTATGACAAGAGAAGTTTCTGAGGTCTATGTTCTCATTTTGGGTTGTGTTAGCGGAGTCGGTTCTTATGACGTCATCATTATTATCGGTTTGGAAAGGTGCATTCCAGTCTCCGAATGCACCATCTATCGCTATTTCAGGCGGTGAGAGAATATAGGAATTCGTTCGAAAGCCCTCTCTTACCAGAACCGTCGCATTCGCAACCACATTCACAAGCCTCAGACCAAAGGAGTGGTCTCGGGGCATGGAAGACAGTTGTGCAACGGCGAACAGGCTGACATTACCTTCCAGTGGGTTTGAAGATAGGTTGAGTTGGAAAAGGGCATTGCCATCAACCATGTTCGCACTCACCATCCACCAGTCAGCCCCCTCCCACACACCATTGCCATTTGTGTCTTGATAGAGCGCCACAGTTATGATTTCATCGGAGAGATTGCCTTGCTTCGAGAAGTTGAAAGTTAATGCAGAGAGAGTGGTTGCCTGAATTCTCAGATTCAAAGCGAGTACGGGAAATTCACTATCAGTAACCACGTCTGGAGCCACTGTTTCGACATCCACCGTCAGTGCACCACGGCCCACACTCATGATGGAATCTCCCACATCTACATTTCCGAAGACGTCCTTAGTTGCCAAGAGTGTTCTGGCACTGGGAGCACTCATATAGAAAGCCGCCTCAAGCTTATTATTCTCGATCGCACAGCTCGCCGTCTCCTTTATTCCAAATCCATACCAGTTGTCTCTGCCTCTTGTCGTTGAAAATTCCAGGAGACGACTCCGTACACATGAATTGTTCCAACCGTTGAAATGAACTAGATCGTCCACGCCCATGCCGCCGACTCTATAGCCCGTTGAGGGGTCTCCATCTCTGTCTATGAAGAGGAATATGTTATCAAGACCGTTCTCTCCAGTGCCATTAAAGATTCTACCTTCAACTTCAGCAAAGAGGTACACACGGTCAGATTGCCTGAATAGCCTATACGAAAGAAGGTTGACATCTACATTTTCCACCTGATCCTGGGAATCATCAACGAATAACGGCGAGCTTTTCGTAGGGAGTTCGAGCCAGTCATCAAAGTTTCCATCGATTTCTATCGCCCCCTCTGCGGGCACGAATAGTATCGTGCCTAACATGGGCATGATTACGAGAACCGTGAGCAGGGCGGCTACACCCACGAGTCCCCTGGACCACCTCACCGGTCCTCTTGGAACCTCCAAGGGTCTCACCCGACTTGCTCTACCGTTGACGAGGCCATTACCATTTATAAGCCCGTTAACGAGACCGTTGACCCGTCCGATTCCATTGACAAGACCGTTAACGAGACCGTTCACCTTTCCCAGACCATTGATGAGGCCATTCACCTTTCCGTTGACAAAGCCATTGACCAACCCGTTTGTGCGTCCGAGTCCGTTTACCAAACCTTTGCTGATGGATCTTCGACTCCAGATGTCACGCCTATTCAGTGTGGCCATCTTTCTAATGTCCCTCACTCTTTCGAGGGCAGCAGACCCGATGGCTTTGCCGAAACATTCAACTGCCTCTTCGTGCTTGCCGAGCTTCTCTAGAAGTTCACCTTTCGTCTGCCACGCCATTTTCAGCGTCGGGTCAAGTCTCAGAAGTGCATCGTAATGCCTAATGGCTCTCTCGATCGCGTCCATATCCTCCGAAGGCATCCCCTCAAGAACCTCTGGAACGAGGGTGACGTCCTCCTTGGACCTGAGGATGTTCAGGACCTCGATCTTATACTTCTCCTCCATTTCTGGATTGAGCTCTGATGCCCTATCATAACACTCAATGGCTTCATCATACCTTCCCAGCTCGACGAGAAGCTCGGCCTTCTTGAGCCAAGCCCTTTCGAGCGTCGGGTCAACTTCAAGAAGTCTATCATAGTGACGAATTTGTTCTTCGAGCTTTTGAGCACGCGGAAGCTCTTCCCCCTCCTTAATACGCTTCCATCTCTCGAGAAAATCTCTTGCGAGAACCTTGGGTTCCTCTTCTCTTTCCTCCAGGAGGTCGAACTCCTCGGAAACCACAATTTCGGGGACTAGAATTTCTTTTTCGAGCTCTTCTAGCAAGCTGCCCAGCGTTTCAATTTCAACTTCCTTTTCGGCCTTCAGAGTCGCCCCGCACGAGGGGCATCTCGTCTCATCGGTCTTGACAAGACTTCCACAGATGGGACAAACGAAGGGTACCGCTTCCCGAAATAACTGGTCCTCAAAGAATTCCTTTATCCTGGTCGCAAGTTCCCACCCGATCCCCCCGACCATCGCAATCTCCTCGACTTTGGCGGAGAGAATCGAATCGATGGAGGAGAACCCTTCAGCGATTAGCCTCCTAGCTCTTTTCTTGCCGACACCTCGTATTCTAGAAAGAAGAACTAGAAAGCTCTCTTCCATTACAACAAACTACAAGGTGTGGATATATACCCTTTCTAGACTGAGTTAGGAACCTCTTCTATTGATTTCGGAATTGACTAGCACACTCTTCTGCTCATTATCTATTCCAGGATTGTATTGAATGGGTCTACGGATAGCTCAAGAACCGCCCTAAACCTGGACCTCTGAATTTCGACCAACAACTCGGAATCCGATTGACGGATTATTCTCGGTTTTAGTCCATCACTTTTCAGCTTCCTTAAGATATCCTTTCGAAATTCCCTCTCCCTTCTGTAATTCCGATCCTTTGCTTTCTTCAAGCCATCAGATGAGAAATACCTCACGAATTTCCCGTCAGTCAGACGAGAGATGAGGTCGTAATCCTCCATCCGCCCAACTAGTCTTTGAACCGACTGATCGCTGAGGTCCAGAGTCTTCGCCAATTCCCGCTGTGAGAGCCCAGGACGCATCAGAATGAGAAGAAAAAGCTCTTTCGCAGTCTCATTGTTCAGAAGTCCCAGGAGTTCTGAGTACGTGGGGTCAATCAGTCCCATGGGGAGGTATATAACCCTATTGCGAACCTTCTTTTGAGTAACATAGCTGGCTTCTTCCAACTGTCGTAGATGCCAAGCCGCGGTGCTCTGCGAAATATCGTTCTTTGCTGAGATGCTCTTGAGCGTGGATCCAGGATGCTTGCACAGGAACATGAAGAGGTTCTGACGGATAGGACTCATGAGCACTGACTCGAGACCTGCCCTTTCCGCATCATCCTCCCCCAGCAGAACTTTCTCAAAGGCCTTTCCAATCCCTTTGGACTTACTCTTTTTCATACTCCTCAATTATATCCTCGATTATCTCACTTGTCTCGATCCCTCTGAAATCCTCGTCCGTGAGCTCCTCCAGAGCTCTTGTTAGTCGAGACTTCACATGGGGCGGGAGTCTATCCCCGACAACCTTCCTGACATCCTCCTTCAAGCGGTTGGGAATCTTCTTCGTCTCGATTCTCTTGTAGTTCCCCCTTTCAACTATGAGGCCAAGACCCCTAATGATGCGATATGGATGTGTCAAGTCACTGTGTTTGCTACTCCGGCACTTTACAATCTTAAGCGTTCGGCTCACCGCACCATCAACAGACCTGTATCTAAGGTGAACAATGCAGTCTGCTAGATACATAGGTATGATTGTTTCGGGGCCAGAAAGGTTTCCAGATGCGCCATGTTCCTCGAGAGTGCACAAGACCGTCCCTACTTTTCGAGCCTGCTTCAACAGAAAGCCTATGAGGTCTCTCCGTTCATACTGGTCCTTAACTGACCACATGACTGGGGTTAGGGGGTCGATCGAGATTCGAGTGTTGGCGCCCTTCCACTCTGCAACGAACGAGGGTAATTCCTTCTTTATGAAACTGGAGAATTCTTTTCCAGAAGCATCGATAAAGACGAGTTTTTCGTCGTCCAAATAATCGAGAATTTCCCGCCACCCCATCTCTATGGCTTCCCTAACAATCTCATCCTTGTTCTCATCAAGACTTACGAAAATGCCCTCTTGTCCTGATTCCAAACCTCTTCGAATGAATTGAGTGGCAAATGTCGTCTTGCCAGCACCTGAACTCCCAATCACCACCATAGTGGAGTTCTCATTAATGCCGCCGTCCAAAAGTGGATTCAAACCATAGATTCCACTCTTGATTTTCTTCATTCGATTTTTGTACGCTCTGTTTTTATAAATATCTTTTGTTATGAATATTTCCCTTGAGAAAGTCTTCGAGCCAGCATCATGATTTCTTGCGAGTGAGGCTTGATCGATTAATGGAGATAGAGATGAGGAGTTTCTGCGGATAGTCCGATTTATAGGGCAACAACCAGAAGACTCTTTTACTTCGGTCATTTATCCCCTTCGCTGATAGTCTTGCCCTCAAGGTATTTCTGCGACAAATGCAGGAGGATAGTGAAGAAAGGACCCGCCTGTCCTACATGTGGCGGCCATATGACCTATCACAAGTTGAAAATGACTCGATTCAGACTCGTCTCGATAATATCATGGGCACTAGCGATCTTTTTCTTGTTCTGGCCCTTTTTCACACCTCCAGAGCTAAGAGTGTACTTCTTTCTCACGTTTCTTCTTCTAGGCATAGCTATAGCGATGGAATGGCTTGATGCTCGCGTCATAGCAATCAAGATACTTAGAGCTGCTCGCGAATCGAATAGGTCGGAAAACAGCTCGATAGATTTATAGAAACGCTATGCAATTACCCTTTGCTATTCTTATCCTGAGAGTGATGCGAGGATGGGTGGGGTCGTATGTAGCCAGGAGATGCAGGAGTATTTCAACACTCTGGAAAAGAACGCTGAAAGATGCTATCAGATTGCCTCAAAGGCTCGAAAGCTAGGCTTGGACCCCGAGCTCCGTGTAGAGATTCCTCGAGCTGAAGACCTCGCATCCAGGGTTGAGCGTCTCCTCGAAGAGTATGGTGTCAAGGGGATCGCAAGAAGGATTAGAACCCTCTCGAAAAAACACAACAGAGAGGAGGTTTCCCTTCTTCTCGCCAAGGAGCTCGCGCGAAAGGCACGTGGCCCAAAGGAGATAGCTCTCGAAAGGGCAATCAGAGTTGGGCTTGCAATCTTGACAGAGGGAATCCTCGTCGCCCCGCTTGAAGGTCTAGCGGCTGTCAAAATAAAGAGAAACAAAGACAACAGCACCTACGCAGACCTTTACTATTCTGGACCAATAAGGTCTGCTGGCGGGACAGGACAGGCTCTGAGCGTCCTCATTGCTGATGTTGTCAGGCGGGAACTTGGAATAGGTGCCTACGAGGCAACGAGGGAGGAGGTCGAGAGATTTGAGGAAGAAATACCGCTATACAATCGCCTGCATCATCTCCAACACATGCCAACAACTGAGGAAATCGAGCTCATAGTGAGCAATTGTCCAATAGGGATAAACGGCGAAGGGACAGAGGATTCCGAAATAAGCGGTCACAGAGATCTGCCGAGAATAGAAACTAATCGGGTACGTGGCGGGGCTTGTTTGGTTATTGCAGAGGGGCTATCCCTGAAAGCCCCCAAGATAGGGAAACACGTGTCCAAGCTGAAGATAGACGGATGGGATTTCATCGATCTACTTCTCAAGAGGAAAAAAGATGATGAGCCTGAGGAAATACGGCCAAATCATAGGTACATCCAGAACATAGTTGCGGGGAGGCCTATCCTTTCTCACCCGAGCCGAGCTGGCGGTTTCAGGCTGCGATATGGAAGGTCGAGAGCCACCGGACTCGCCGCGTTAGGAATCAATCCAGCAACAATGAGGGCACTGGATAACTTCATAGCTGTCGGAACCCAGATCAAGATAGAAAGACCGAGCAAGGCTGGAGCTGTCACTCCTTGTGATTCCATAGAAGGACCCATCCTGCTCATGGAGAACGGTGATCTCGTCGAGGTTTCGAATGAGAAAGACGTCCCTTCCAGGGGGATCAGAAAGATAGTGGATTTGGGAGAGATTCTAATCCCCTACGGTGAGTTCCTTGAAAACAACCATCTCCTCATCCCGGGAGCTTATTCGATTGAAGTGTATCTTCAAGAGTTATATTCCAAGTGTGACGAGATTCCCTCTGATTGTGAAGATCCAACGCCAGACAGAGCTATTGAGATATCCGAAACTTTTGATGTCCCGCTTCATCCGAAATTCAATCTCTTCTGGCATGATCTGACTGTCGAGGAAATCAGAGAGTTGCGAGATTATGTGGCGAATGAGGGAAGATTTGAGAACGGGACGTTACTCGTCCCAAGAACGGACAGAATGAAAGACTTGTTCGTCAGGCTCGGAGCAACGCACAAGGAAAGAGAGGGCAACCTGATTTTCCAGAGATATTCACTCCCTCTGCTCAAGTGCCTGGGGCTCAAAACAGAGGAAGAGCACATACAGAAAAAACAGGATGTTGATGCGTCCAATTCTCTGAATCTCGTCTCGAAGTTCGCCGGATTTCAAGTGAGAGCCCGGGCACCCTCACGAATCGGGGCCAGAATGGCTCGCCCCGAAAAGGCGAAGGAACGATTGATGAAGCCCGCTCCTCATAGCCTCTTTCCCGTTGGAAGGCTTGGCGGTCCCCAGAGACTTCTCAAGTCCGCTGTTGCCTCGCGAGAGATTTCAGCAGAAGCGGGCATCAGAATCTGCCAGAAATGCGGCTCCAAGTGGGTACTACCTAACTGTCCATGCGGCGGAAGGACGAAACCTACCAAGATAGTCAGAACTCAGAACATCCCCATCACCGAGATTCACGAAGAGGCTATTAGGAAACTGGGCGAAGGCAGGTTTCTAGACCCGAAATGCGTTCGAGGAATGATCTCCAAGAGCAAAACCCCTGAGGCCCTTGAAAAGGGAATTCTTCGCTGCAAACACAGGGTATTCGTTTTCAAAGATGGAACGATAAGGTATGACATGACAGATCTACCGCTGACCCATTTCAAGCCAATTGAGATAGGTTTGAGCGTTGAGAAGGCTCGTCAGCTCGGATATGGGGAGGATGTCGACGGATGTCCCCTTCACCGCCCGGATCAGCTTGTCGAGCTGAAACCTCAGGATTTCATTGCCTCCAAGCACTGCGGTGAGTACCTTGTGCGGGTCGCAGGATTCCTGGACGACCTCCTGGAGAAGTTGTATGGCCTGCCGAGATTCTATAATGCGAAGGAGCCTGACGATATCGTCGGGCACCTCATTGTTGGCCTGGCACCTCACACATCGGGGGGCGTTCTGGCCCGATTGATAGGCTACACTGAGGCGAGGGCTTGCTATGCTCATCCCTACTTCCATGCGGCGAAGAGGCGGAACTGTGATGGTGATGAGGATTGCGTCATGCTTCTCCTCGATGGTCTCCTCAACTTCAGTCGTTCCTTCCTACCTGAAAAGCGAGGTGGTCTCATGGACGCACCCCTTGTGCTGACGACGAGGATAGACCCGAACGAGATAGACAAAGAGGCGCACAACATAGATTTGGATGGTGGCTACACCCTGGAATTCCACAAAGCGGCGAACAGGTTTGCGCATCCAAGAGAGGTCGAGAACCTGATAGACACAGTGGGGAAGAGGATAGGCAGTGTGCTTCAATATGAGGGCCTGAGGTTCTCCCACGGTACATCACACATTGCTGCAGGTCCGTTGCGGTCCGCCTACAAGGCCGGATCGATGATTGAAAAGATGGAAGCTCAACTCGGTCTAGCCCGCAAGACGAGAGCTGTCGACGTCTCAGACGTTGTTTCTAGAATAGTAACGCATCATTTTCTACCTGATCTGATTGGAAATCTAAAGGCCTTTTCGACTCAACAGGTCAGGTGCACTAAGTGTAACGCGAAGTTTCGGAGAATTCCGCTCAAGAAGAAGTGTTCAAGATGCGGGGGAAACCTCACATTGACAGTTCACAAGAAATCTGTGAAGAAATACTTGGAAGTCTCAAAGAGGATTTCCGAGGAATACGGAATCTCCAACTATCTTAGGCAGAGGATAAATCTGATAGATGAGGCCATTGAATCCCTGTTCAACAATGAGAAGGTTCAGTACCTAAAGCTTGATGACTTCTGTCAGTAGGTCCAATACTATTAAAGCCCGAATCGGGTATTTGTTCCACTAAACATAGTTGACCGTGGGGGCATGGGCAAATTGAGAATACTCCAATTATGCGTCAGGTTTCCTCCCGCTCCTGGAGGCGCTGAAACCCACGTATATTCGATCTCCAAAGAGCTGTTGAAAAGAGGCCATGATGTGACCGTATTCACTTCCGATCTCTACACAGAGACACCATTTGTTCGCCTAAGTGAAGCACCTGAAATCGTGGATGGCATTCGTGTCAAAAGATTTCGGGCCCATTCCATGGGCGGAGAGATGCACTATGTCTTCGTCCCGGCCCTCCTATGGAATTCGCTCAAAGAGAACGTCGACGTTGTTCATGCTCATTCCTATGGCTACTTTCATGTCAACATCGCCTTCCTTCTGAAGAGGTTAAAGGGCGTTCCATTCGTGTTCACGCCCCATTTCCATCCCGAATGGTCAATGTGGGGAGGAACTAGGAGAAGAATGCTGAGGAGAATTTACGACAAGATCTTCGCTCCCACTGTGTTCGAATCCGCAGACAGAATAATAGGTGTCTCGCTGGCGGAAATGGCCCTAATGAACGGAAATCGCTTCTACGAGGGTAAGACAGCAATCATTCCAAATGGGATTTCCCCAGAGGATTTTGAACCCCTCCCAGACGGTCAACTGTTCAGAGAAAGATACGGATTGAGCGGTAGAGTTGTCCTCTTTGTGGGACGCCTTGCAACAAACAAGGGCCTCATGACCTTAGTGGATTCCATTCCTTCTGTCCTTGAAGAGTTGAAGGAAACCAAGTTCGTTTTGGTCGGGCAGGACCAGGGGATGAAGAACAAGCTGCTTGACAGGGCTAGGTCTCTGGGTGTTTACGACGCCTTGACCATAACGGGCCATGTCGAGGATCCCCGCCTGTTCAGGAGCGCATTTTCCTCTTGCGATGTGTTTGTGCTCCCCTCAGAATATGAGGCTTTTGGAATAGTACTATTGGAAGCGATGATGTGTGAGAAACCATGCATAGCAACCGCTGTGGGGGGGACATCTGAAGTTATTGTTCCCAACGAAACCGGACTCCTTATCGAATATGGAAAAGCAGACGACCTCGCCGAGGCTATCGTAGAGATTTTGTCCAGCCCTCAGAAAGCAAGAGAGATGGGAAGGGAGGGAAGGAAGCGGGTTCTCCGCAAATTCACTTGGGAAAAAATAGCTGCCGAAATTGAGGAAGTCTATGAGGATTTGGTTTGAGGTTCTTCAGCTTTGCGGCACGACAACGCCAGGTACCTACCGAAAGAGCTCAACCTCGGTATCTTATCCAGGATATTGTCCAGGCGCTTGGCAAACTCTCTCATTCTAGCAGAGTCATTGACTATCTTATCGAGCGGGCCCTCAATCCTATCTGGAAAGAAATATGAGCCTTCCATTTCCTCAATTCTGAGGCCATGATTCTCTATCATAGAGATAAGCGAAGATATGGAATCGAATCTCTCGACGGGAATGGCCGAGAATTCCCTTTTGTGTTCATCCTCGCTTAGGTAATAGGGTCTGATTCCTAGAAACCTGAAAAGAAAAAGTCTGTACCAGCTCGCCAAAGGAACTGTGAAGTGAACGATTCCTTCAGGCTTCAAAAGGGCTGCCAGATGCTCAATCGCGATCTCCATTTCACCCAGATGTTCCAGCACTTCGGTACAGACAATAACATCAAAGGACTCCTCTCGGAACGGCAAAGCCAAGGCCGATCCAACAACGACATCTGCTTCTGAATTCGCTTTCGCAAACCTCAGTGCCTCTATAGAGATGTCGATTCCAACGCAGTTCCCACCAAGATGCTTCATAGTAGTTCCATCACCGCAGCCCACGTCCAGAACCATCGTCTCCTTCCCCACATGTGCTTCGAGCATTCGCAGAGTTTTGACTAATCTTAGCCAAGGTGCCAGATGCCGAAAATGAGATGCCTTTTGAGAGAAGTTTTTGCAATTGTGTCCGGTCATACCCGTGCACCTGTGCAACATTGCTCAAAGCCCATGATTCCGTAACCGCAAGCACTCGAATAACGTATGTGTCACACCGCTCACCCCGCGAGGGCTTGGCGATAGAGCTCAACGAGTTTTTCTGTCGATTTCTCCCAACTGAAGTTCTGCACCGCTTTGAGAGCTTCCTTCTTCAGTCCCATAGCCAGACTCGGGTCCTCCAGCACACAAACTATCGCATCAGCCAATTCCTTCATATCGTCTGGCTTGACCAGGAGACCATTTACACCCTTGTCAACGATTTCTCTAGTCGAAGGTACGTCGCTCGCTATTACAGGCAGCCCACATGCCATGTATTCGAAAATCTTAAGCGGAGAGAAACCAAAATCTGCCTCGGGATAGGGAGCCACCGCCACATCACTTTCTACAAGCACACCCGGAATCTGCCGATGCACAATTCTTCCCAGGAAATGCACCCTCTTCGCAATGCCAAGTCCTTCTGCCTGGCTTTTCAAGTGACCAATCTCATACTCCCGCGCCCCGCCAACGAGCACTAGTCTCAGGTTGGCATGCTTGTCAAGAGCTACTGAGAAAGCTCTCAATAGCTGATCGATACCGTGCCAGGGACCCAACGCACCGACGAAGCAAACAATCCCATCCTCTCTGGCGTTGAACTTATCTCGAATGCCGAAGGGTTTAGCTTCAGGATTGAAAAGGTCAATATCTACCCCATTTGGAATGACGTGAACCTTTTTCGCGTCCGACCCCCAATCCTCGATTACCACCCGCCTAAGGCTCTCGCTCACTGTGAAGGCCAGACTCACTTTTTCCAATGTTCGCGAACACCACTTCAATGCCATTTCCTGATAGGGTCTGCTAGCGGCGATTCTCGAGACCAAAGCTTCTGTCCTTACCCAATCATCATCGATTTGCAGAATGGCTGGAATTCCTGCCTTCCTGGCAGCGGATATTCCCGACCCACCAAAGAGATATCCGCGATCGTGCACGATATCGAATTTCTGGTCAAGCAAGAGAGACCCAACCTTTCTTTTGGCACTTCGCGTGAATATTAGCCTCTTCAAGGGAAGTTCCTTCGAAAATATCCTGTGATAGTATATACCTGATTCATGAGTTGGTCGGTCCTCATCCCTGCGGCAGATCAGGTGAACTTCAATTCCCATTCTAACAAGATTTCTAGCGAATTGGAATTGATGAACGGATTGGGCTAGGGGCTCTGGAATCTTCACCGAGGGCGCTACCATGCAAATGCGCATATTTTCCAGAGACAAGTCCGCCCATCTCTATTTACTTTTTGCCTGAATGCAGAAAGAATATCCCAGCTGGCATCTAACAAGGTTAAAGTACCCCCTTATGATTCCAACATCAAATGAGAAGGTCCACTGCATTTGTGCTTCTGGCGATATTCCTTTTTTCCATGTTTCTCAGGTTGTTCCCCTTAACGAGATATCTATTTTGGGGAGCGGACTTTGGTGAGTACTATCGGATCAGCATGCAGCTTATTGCGGACGGATCGATATCAGAGACCTATCTTGGATGGGGATTTGCCTATCCTTTCTTTCCAGGCATGGAGATTGTTGTTGCAGGTTCGTCCTTGATGGGAATGGAAATATCGATGGCCATATTGCTCATCATTCCCATACTAGCTTCTCTCATTGTTTTTCCGGCCTTTCTGCTCACAACTGAAATCACGAACGACGACAGAGCCGGGTTGATTGCAGCTGCCTTCATAGCGGTGGTCATGCCCCATGTCTATCCGACCTCACATCCCATGCCCGCATCCTTGGGGGACCTTCTCTTTGCCACATGCCTACTTCTTTTTCTCAAATGGCAAAGAAATCCTAAGTTCGGGTTTCTTTTGTTTCCAACCACCCTCGCCCTCATTGTGACGCATCATCTTTCAACATATTTCTTGCTGATTTCTCTCATATTCGGAATCTTACTCGTCCAGCTGCTAAGAAACAGAACCTTGAGTAGAAGACTGGCAAGAGAGCTAGCATACTTGGCCTTCGCCGTTGCTGCCGCCCTTTTCTATTGGTTCCTTGCCTCTCCAGGCTTTACGGAAGGAATCGTCTCGAAGGAGGAGTCCCTCTTCTCTCCCATGCTTGCTGCCTTCTTGGCACTTGCATCGGTTCTTGCCTTTCTTATGGTTTATGCTAGGAGAAGGTTCTTCCCGGACTTAGTGTTCAGATATCCCTCATACAACAGAATACTCGCAACTTATGTTGTTGTCCTCGCGCTATCCCTCTTCATACTTTCCGTAAACGCCCTTGTGGTGGTTCCAGGCACAAGTATAGACCTCTCCGTGGCGGGTGCCGCGTTGTTTCTACCATTCATTCTTTTCATTTCTTTCGCGGGCTCTGGATCGCGTCCAATGGCTTTCCACAAAGGGGGACTCTATCCGTTGGCATGGACACTCGTCATATCTTTTTCCACACTCGCTGGGATATATGGATCTAGTAAGGTTCTCATCCCTTACAGACACATTGAATACCTCATGTTTCCCCTCGCCATTCTCGTAGGGGTAGGGTTCATCCATGCGTTCGGTCTGGTACATTTTGAGAAGAATCGTCGAAGAACAGGAGTAGCGGTCGCTGTAGCTCTGGGTCTAGTTGTGACCAATGCTCTCGTCGCCTATCCTCCAAGGGACGTTCTGGCTGGCTACGAAGAAGGCATTAAGCCGCAGGTGATAAGTCTCGCTCGTTGGTCGGGTGAGTATACAACTGACCTGGTTGCGGCTGACCATCGCGTCTCTTCCATGCTTTTCGGTTTCGGAAATGTGAACGCAACATGGGACACCGTCACTTTGATCTTCCATTCCCCCGACTTCGAGGGAGCAAGGGACGAGCTTGGAAACGTGAGCTCTCCTTCTGGAAGGCAAAGGGTAGTTTTCGTGGCTTTAGACCAAGACACAGTTGCAGGCGTTTTCCTTTATCCATGGGATCCGGCCAAACCCATGAGCGAAGAAGCCGTCACCAAATTCGAGGAATTGCCCTTCCAAAAGATGTACGATGATGGCTACTCGAAGCTTTTCTTTCTCAACTGGGGCTTGGCATAGAGTAGTTGAAAACAAAAGTTTATTTCAGATTCAGCAATCCCTCTAGATATGGATGTTTCCGCCATAAGGAAAGACTTCCCGATATTGAGAGGAAAGGATCCTCCAATTTTCTTTGATAGTGCATGCACTTCCCTAAGGCCTGCTCAGGTGCTCAAGGCCATCAACGACTATTACGAGAATTACCCATCTTGTGGAGGAAGAAGCATACACAAGTTCGGAACCCGCGTGACATTGGAGGTTGACAAGACAAGAAAGAAAATCCACCGATTTCTGAATTCAGAAAGAGCAGAGGAAATAGTTTTCGTGAAGAATACTACTGAGGCGATAAACATGATCGCCTCGACTCTGGGTTTTCAGGAAGGTGATGTTGTACTCTCAACGGACAAAGAGCACAACTCCAACCTCGTTCCCTGGCACGAGCTTTCTCGAAAAAAGGGTGTCAAATATAGAATCGTTAGGTCAAACGAGGACAACACTTTCTCTATAGAGAACCTGAAGGAGATGATGTCCAAGAAGGTGAAGATGGTCAGCATGGTTCATACCTCAAATCTGGATGGTTATACCATACCCGCGAAGGAAATAGCGCAGGTGGTTCATGATTACGGCGGGCTGTTCATGATGGATGGTGCACAGAGCGCTCCTCATTTTCCCGTCGATGTTCAAGACCTGGATGCGGATTTCTTTGCCTGTTCCATACACAAAATGTGCGGCCCAAGTGGCGTTGGAGTACTCTATGGGAAGTACGACCTTCTGGAAAAACTAGACACCTTCATGGTTGGCGGGGATACTGTCTCAGATTCGCGGTACGAAGGATGCGAGATTCTGAAACCGCCCCACAAATTTGAGGCTGGGCTCCAGAACTTTAGCGGCATCATAGGCGCAGGCGCTGCCATAGATTATCTTTCCGACATTGGTATGGACAACATAAGGGAGCATTCCCAAATGCTGAACAGGAAGGCCACCGAGTTGCTCAGAGACATTCCTGGTGTGAAGATCCTCGGACCTGATGTCCCAGAGCGGGGAGCCATTCTGCCTTTCAACATGGAGGGGCTCGATCCCCATGATGTAGCTATGATACTGGATGAGGTTGCAAACATAATGATTCGAAGCGGCATGCACTGCGTGCACAGCTGGTTCAATGCTCACGGCATAAAGGGATGCGCTAGGGCCTCTTTCTACATCTACAACAATGAGAAGGAGGTTGATATCTTCGGTGAGCAGATCTCAAAGATATCGGAGCAGTTCTTATAGCGTCCTGAGATAGACGATTTTTTGGCGGGCATCCCAGAGGTTGACCCTCTCAGTTATGACATTCCTATTCCTTAGCTTGGAAAGTGCAAAGCGCAGTGTTCTTGGCCCTAATCCTGTTTCATTGCGTAATTCTCTGTGAGTCATCGGGCCACTATATTCCAAAACTCGATAGACTAGCTTAGCTGAGGGAGGCATTCCCTCAAGGGCAAAGACCCGCCTTGTCGTTTCGGACAAGGTTCCTCATAGTTTTTCCTCCGCGCCGAACATTAGCGGGAGTGCAGATAACCCTTTCGGAGATTCATCCAAGCGATAGATGCAAGTAGTCACCAGGATCTTCATTCCTGACCTCGATGTGTATTGTCCATATCCCACTAGACAGTCTGAGGGAATCCTCGCCTGCGGTCATCCTAAGGTCATAGTCATCCAAGAAGATATATCGAGTGTCCTCGTCAAAGAATCTGTATCTAATCGAAGCGCAAAGAGGCGAATCTAGCGGTCCCCCGAGTTCAACGAAGTCTATCTGATGAAGCGCACCATCACGGAGCCTGATGGTGATATTCGCTTGACCTCCTCCAGCATCAAAATAGACCAGGGAAATGCTCACGAACCTTGCTATCTCATCGACCAGATAATCCTCCGCCCTCACACGGTCATATGTTTCGAATCCTGAAAACACCAAGGGAATAGAGATTGCAATAATCACCGCGAAAAGAAGCATATTTGTCGAGAGACCTATTGCGCCATCATCCTGTATTCTTTTTCTTGCGGACACGCATCACACCCTTACCACTGGAAAGGTCCTGTCCAATTTGATGTAACCAGATTTCTCCACGAGAATCTCCAAATGACCTATCGGAGACCCTCCCTCATGAAGGAAGACATCCGAAACATCGATACGGGCCTCCCCATCCTCGTTCGTAGTGTCATACTCTGAGACACCGGAGCCTTGGACATAGACAAGAGCTCCCGCCAAAGGGTTCATGTTCTGGTCAAAGACGATTATCGTTATCTCCTTCGGTGAGACACCTCCTGTCTCAGGATCATACTCTATGCTATCCACTTGCTCCTTTCCATCAATGACCTGGATGGACCGAATGGATTTGGGAGCTTCTATGGAAGTCAACCATCCGAGTATTATCGCTAATACGATTCCCGTGACGACAACGGCTATGAGTAACTGAAGAGGGAGTCCTTCGAGGGATCCCACAGAGTCCCTTCTAAAGCTCTTCATTCTCAATGCATCCCTCCGTTTCCAAGAACGCTTCTCAGGATATTGAACCTATCTCAGATTACAATTGTGAGAGAGAGCGAATGTGAGCGAAAGCATGGATGCTAGTGGTACGGATATATGAGAAATTGGCGGACAGTCGGCTATGGTACGCGCTTCCCGCAAAACGGACAAAAGGTTGTGCCAAACGACCTCCGGCCACAGTAGGGACAGAAGGACAATTCTGCCTCTGGTTGTGGCGGGCTCGGTTCTAGCTCAGGACCAGGTTCCGCCTCTTTAGCGGGCACTATTTCACCTCGCCTCATCGACCCGCTCAATCCAATGACGAAGAGTACGGAAGCAACGAAAAGTACGGTCCATCCCACAGGGACAACCATGGAAGTGACGTGAAGGATGATGAGACCTCCAGCGATCATATACATGATTCCGGAGGAAACCATTACAGATTTCTCCTTGAAGCGTGTGTTATCCACGAGCAATGTTATTCCTATCAGAATGAGCGCAATCGACAGGATCGCAAAGGCGGACCACGCCATTCCGAAGTTGAGCCGGTATTCATCTGGGGGGCCGTATGTGGACACTTCTATCGAAAGTAGCACCATCAGGAGAAACAATCCCGAAGCCACCAGCGTATAGAGGAAGGCGGTTATTCCCATTCCTGATCTGTGGTTGATATAGAAACCGAGGTAGGCGAAGGAGTGTACTAATATTCCGATGGATAGGGCGAAGGCTGGGAGAACAATCACATATGGGTATCCGTCATAGGTAGCGACCCAATATCTAAATGAGTTCAGCAAGATAAGGGGCATGTATATTATTGACGAAGCGGCAAGTAAGGCCGCCCCTGCGCTTCCGACAACTAAGGCATTCTTGGCATAGTTCCTTTTTTTCCCTCGACTCTTCTCCTCTTCATTCAAGGCAATCCCTCGATGAGTCAACAACGTCATGCCATACTTAAGGGTTTGTTGTGACATCTCATCAGCGGCTGTAAGCCCCCAACTAAGGAGTTAGTTGACTTGTGAGAGGTTAATCCATCAGGGACTCAAGAATTCTCGTCAATGAAGCAGCTGCAAAGCTCAGACGAAATCTCCTCCTTTGCTACCATCACAATACTAGCTGCTATCCGTATCGTTCCTCTCAAAAACAGAGGAAATCGCGATGATTTGCGTTCCAAGCCACCGGAGGGCGGGTTTCTACTATTTCAAAGCCGCCATCAAAAATCATCGCTTCTTGCAGTGCTTATTGTCTGTCCCCCTTGCTTTTTTGCGAATCAACGAAAAGACCTGAAGCGACTTTGGGAGGTGTGACAAGGTCTCATCGTGTTCTTTCCCAGTTTCTTTCTGGCCTCCCTTCTGACTTCGGCTCTTCCCTGTCACACCTTTCATCCTCAATCACCATTCTCTCCTTCGCTTTTCATGACTCTATACGGATGTATACGCGGGTATACCTGGACCTAGGTACGGATTTGCCCTTTCCAAACCTCATAATTGCACTTGGGAAAACCTCTGGCTCAAACTCGGTACTGTCAGCAAGGAAACGAGCTACAACATTCAAGTCGATTGTCTTGCCAATGTCAGCCTTAGCTACTATGTTCCCAATGGTTAGCTCTTTGCATTTTCTTGAGAAATTCTCAATGCCGTAGTTTTCAATATCTTTCTTGTTCTTGAGATCTAGCTCTTTTTCTGTTTCCACTTCTACCCAGAGACCGTGGCAGTCAAATCCGTTTTGCAGCCTTTGGTTGTAGCCCTGCATCGCCTTGAACCTTTGAATAACATCCTTCAGGGTTCTTCCCCATACATGGTGGAAACCCATGGGATTGTTGGCAGTAATCGGGCCATCTATGAAAGAGAAATTAGGATTTTGAGAGTTATTTGCGATTAATTTTGAAACGAGGTTTCCTTCTTCCCAATATTCGAGCCATCTCTTTTCTTTATCTTCGAAATTTGGATACGAGTTGATTTCTGAGAATTTCTTCTTGTTCATAACAGATTCATCCAAAATCGAGAAAACCAGTGTGAACTCAATCAATGGCAGGGCCTAGTGCCCTATGCTAATAATGATTGCAGTTGAGCTCAAGCAAAACCAATTGGATTAAAGATATAATTACTTTGTCTGAACGGAACCAAAAAGGGTCTTGATTGTGCATTCCCTATCTCTTTTCCATCACTAAACGTCTTCTGTTTGGACGTCCAAAACTCATTTGCATCTGTTCAACGGATCACAGCACGGGACTTTGGAATCCCTTGTGTGTTCTGAGGGAATGATCTCATCACAACGCTCACAAACCCATCCATCCCCTTTCCTTCCTTTGAGTTCTTCATCGCAGATTGGACATCTTGGCATCAGTATTGGCATAGCACCCATGATATTCTAATTTTGCGCATCCCTTGGAGGGCATCCAACAAGAAACTAGGATCATGTCGCATATCCTATGAAACACGACATATCCCTTTTGGCAGCCCTCGTAATTTCTTCGGTAGCCACCAACACGTTCAAACAGAAGACCTTGATCTCCCCTAGACATCCACAGATTCAACTTCGCCCTCGTAAAGAAGGGACACGGGACTTTAGTTGGGATTCGAGCACTCTTCGTGCCAAATCATAGAAGACTGTATTGACATTGTCTCCTCTCTTTGCACTTGTGAAAAGACGATAGGAGTCATATGCTTCGCTAGACAAAGCGACCTCGCTAGCTCCGATGCGAAAGCTATCGTGGAGATCGCATTTGTTAGCTATGATGTGAGTAGGAATGGATCCAGTAATCTTGAAAGCGCCATCTACCCAGTCATCTATGTGAGCTAACGTCTTCTTTTCCGTCACGTCGCAAACTGCGAGTAAGCCTTGTGCACCTTCAAGATAGGATTCAAGAAGTCTTCTGTCAAATCTCCTCTCTCCCGCGATGTCCCATATCGTCATATCAATTTGGGTGGGGGTGTTAATTCCTTCCATCGGAACTTCAATCCGTTTCTTCATCACCTTCGCTCCAATCGTAGGAAGATACCTGTCGTCAAACTGACCAAGAACATGTTTCCTTACCAAAGAAGTTTTTCCAACTCCCCTATCGCCAAGTAGGCAAATCTTCATCTTCATTCTTTCGTGTCTGAGCGGGATCGCATTTCCATCTTTCTTGTTCGAGATTATTAGTCTAGCGGTAGGTATAATACCTAGGCCTTCAAGTAATTCTTTCATTCTGCATAAACGACCAGAGACCTCGGATGAAAGTCGAGACCTTTCCTCGGCCTGGATATCATAAGAGAGAGGATGTAGCAGACGGCCTTCCAATAGAATCCAATCTGTCCCTTCGATCTTGCCGACAATATCTTTCAGGTGGCTTGCTCCTTCCTCAAACGTCATTTCCAACCACAATGCATCTTTCTCTTTCGTCATATCTCAAGTCCCTCCAGTTGCTTTCTCAGAGAATCGGACATAATCCGTTTCTTTTTCGACGATAACGGAATCTCCAGCATCAATTTCCCTTTATGGGCGAGTATGGTTCCTTCCTTGGAATCCAGCTTATATAGGTCAATTGTTTTCTTTTCGGGATCCAGAATGTTTGTGTAGCGCAGCTGGGTAAGAAGACCTGTGTTTCGGAGGTTCTTTACCCTTCTGTAGCATTCTGCAATTGGAATTCCGAGCTGCTTGCTTATTTGAGAGACAGTCTTGGCTCGATTCCAGAGGGACACTAGGATCTTTTGGTCCTCCCGGTCAACGGATATTTGTCTCCCCTTGGCGTCGGGGAGATTTTCTTGGGCTCCCATCTCGAAGACTTCTGCTTCCGACTCTTTTTCCCGGGAATCCCCTTCTTTATCATGAGAGCCGATTATTCGAAGGAAATACAACTTGAAAGCTTCCTGAAGTGCCTTATGGGCGGCGCAGGTCCTCCCCAAAGCTCTCAGAATCATTCCCGCCTCATGCCATGCTTCAGCAAATTCCGGCTTCAGGTTTACAGCCTTTTTGAGAGCGACAAGAGCTTCCGGCTTCTTCCCTTCTGCATGGAGAGCTTTTCCCTCATCATGCCAAATCGTTTCATCCCTGGGGTTGAGTCTGAGAGCTCTTTCAAAGCATTCCGTCGCCTCCTCGTTTCTTCCCATTATTGAGAGAATCTCTCCCTTTCCCTTCCAAGCGCTGTACTCATTCCAATCGAGCTCGAGAACATTGTCATAATAGGCTAAGGCAATGTCGTATTCTCCCGCATCATAGCATTCACGTGCTTTTCTTGTGAGGTTCTCCTTGTCCGATATACGACCCCAGGATTGTTTGAAGGCATGAGCAACAGCTAAGCCTGATTGCGCTACTCCTTCCTCCTCTCCTCTCGTTTTCTCTCCCTCGGCATCGGCAAGACTCGTCTCCCTCGATCCTCTTTCCTTTCTTATCAACATCTCGGTTTCCGCTTTTCTCTTCTGTGCCCATTCGTGGTCCGGATCCAAAAGGAGAACCTTGTCAAAGCATTCCAACGCCTCTTCGCACTTGTCCAAAATGTAAAGAAGCGTTCCCTTCAAATACCATGCATCAAGAAAGTCTGGGTTTATCCGAATCGCCTCGTTGTAGAGTCTCAGGGCACTTTCCGTGTTCCCACCATACCGCTGCATGTTTGCCGCAAGGAGACACTCGTTCTCGTCGGCATCATCCTTTTGTTCTATCTCTGAGCGCTCTGGCTCCCCCAAGAAAGGATCGGCATCGTCGTGCTCGGAAAGCACTGAGGAAGGAAGTGTACTCGCTCCCTCAGATTCGATATTTTCTTGATCGTCTTCATTCTGGGTCTTTACTTTTGGCTTTTGGATGTCTCTAGCCTTGAGCTGGTTTTCTATCTCTCTTAGTGCTTGTCCCTTACCATACCAGGCATCAGAGAAGTTGGGATCAATATCGATTGCTCTATCGAAACATTTCAAAGCTTCCTGGAACCTCCTCAACTTCAGCAAGACTTCCCCCTTGTGAAACCATATTCTTTCATCCCTCGCCTCAAGTTCCGTTGCCCTTCGCAAACATTCCAAGGCTTCTTGGTACCTTTCTAGTCGGATAAAGGCCTTGGCTTTCGCGTCCCATGCTTTCAAATGCAACGGGTCCAACCATGTGACTCTTCCAAAGGCCCCTATGGCTTCGTCATACCGACCCTTCTTAGCGAGGAGTGTTCCCATCGCATACCATAGACTCTTATCGTTGGGATTCTTTTCCAACTCTCCCTGATACCACTGAAGCGCATCCTTCTTTTCGAAGTCTTCAGGTCTTGCCTCCCGGATTGACACTAACGAAAAGGAGGACCACAATGAGATTTTTCTTGCCAATTCAAGGATGATGACCCCTTTCATATCTGACTCTCCGAACATTTTGATGTCATCCTTCCGGATATCCATTCCTCAGACCGAATGACGTTGAGTCCGAACAATATTCAGGCTTGATTGTTTCCGATTTTCTCTATGTCATCGATTAGTGATTCCATCAGCCTTTTCATGACCTCATTCTTTCGAAACCAGTTGTGTTTCTTGACGTTGGCTTCAATGAGAGTATAACCTCTGCTATGGTAGAACTTCATGTGAAATTCCGCGTTGTTCCAAGGCGGGCCCAGAATCATTCTTCCCTTGATCTCCTTGTTGTGAAAATCTCTCTTAGTGATTTCTATACCGTTTCTTTCTAAAGCCTTCGGCATCCCCCGGAACATGAGTTCATACGATTTGTTCACCAATGTCATGACCTGAGCCTGTACCATAATCTCGGTGAGAAATAGGCAGACAAATAAAGATTGTTGCTATTTTATCACAGAGAGAAATAGAGTGAAAAGACTTTTATACAGACGTAACTGAACCTAGTGAGGCGACATTCATATCTCGAAAGGTGGGTCGTTGCAAAAGGCAGCCTCTAGGGATAAGGTAGAGCCTCAAGAACTGCTTGAAAAAGCCTATTGTATTCAAGGAATCGACAAGCTTGACGCTAGGATTCTTGGGTTCACATATGAGACTCCAAAGGATATGCTGACAATTAGCACAAACCTTGGAATTCCAATCGTGGAATGCTATACCAGAGCAAGAAAACTTTCCTCCTTAGGGCTTCTCGAGAAGCTCCAGATATCTTCGACTTTCATTTTCAGCACAAGAAAAAAGACGCTTTTCTACGCAAATAGGGATAAGGTGGAAGTTATGGTCGTCGATGGGATGCAAAAGGTCAAAGTGAGGAGAGCTCGAGTTCCGAACGGATCCATC
>JBHIFI010000005.1:0-49747 GCA_046761005.1 Thermoplasmata archaeon | reverse complement strand
CACCGGCGCAGACAGAACGACAACCATAATCCAGAAGATGATTGGATGAGAGAACCATGGTGCACCCATTACCAAGACGAGTACAAGAACCAGAAGGAGGACTGGAAGTGCCAGACTCAAGTTGACCAGAAGCATTATGAAGAAGGTCCACCAACTGTCGAGGAAGCCCGAAATCGTTCCAAGAAATGTGCCGAGACCTACAGTCAGAATGCCAACAAGAATCGTGAGCCAGACGACCGAGAATCCAGCTATGAGCTGGGCGAATATGTCTCTGCCCTGATTGTCTGTCCCCAAGGCGTAGCAGTTTCCCGAGGGATAGCATCCAGGCGAAAGTGGTGCCAGGTACATTCCGATTGAAGAAATCGCATGAACCATGCCTGGTGAATTCGTGACGAACACGGAGGGATGCAGATGACCACTTCCGGGCTCGTCGCCCCAAATGAGGGGATAACCCTGTATCCGACCCTCGAAGTGGGCGCGGAACGAGACGCTACCATCAATGTTGAGCGAGTAGAGATTACCTTCCGAGTCGCCGACAAAGATATTTCCAATCCCCACATTATAGAGGGGCGTGGTTGGCTCACCTTCCGCATGAAACGTCCCCCTGATGCGTCCCCTTGGGAGGTCACGAATCTGATCCCTACCCAATGAATAGACAGTTCCTGAGGATGAGCCAACTATGATGTAACTTCCCCCCTTCACAGGCGTGGTGAGGCGTCCGTCATCGAGATATTTCGAGAACAGAACTGTGCCGTTGTTTGGAAAGACCACATGCAACGTGCCATCATCTGAACCCGCGTAGATGAGCTCGATATAGTAGGGATCGCCGTCCAGTCCAATCCGAGAGGGTGAGGCAAGATAGGGTGGGGAACTCCAGCTGGAGCCCATTGGGAACACCCCGCCTGGCAGTCCCGCCCACACATCAGTCCCATTCTCCGTCCAAAGGGCTCGAAGATTCCCGTCGTTCACGAAGATGCGATCCCCGTCATCATCGATGCAATTTGAACTCCTCAGTTGTCCTCTGGTGGGAAAGAGATTGGCCATCAGTATCGGCCTATCTCCCAAGGAGCGGCTCCAAAGCTGGGTTCCGTTGGGGAGAAAGCATAGAGCGTTCCGACGCCCGTCCCCGCGAAGATCCGTTCCTCGGACGAGAAGCCTGGCCAGCCATCGGAGAAAGCTGCAACCGATGAAACCGGGCCATCGAGCCCCAGGATGGCCACGTTGCCTCCGGAGGGCAGGGGCGAGAGCCCCTCATTGATGCCGTCCAACCGCTCCTCCCTCAGGATGTACAGGCTTCCTTCAGTCGTTCCCACGAGCACGTGTTGATCCTCTTCTTGCACATCCGTTTCGCTACCGAAGTTGACGGCGACGGGCTTCGTGCTTATCTCCGAATTGACCCTGTAGCAACATGTCTGGACAGGAGGAGCCTGAGAAGTGTTGAGCCAAACCCTCCAGCCTGTTGACGCGCTCACGGCGATCAAGTTCCTTCCTGAGGCGAAATAGACCCTATCCGCCCGAGGGTCCATCCAAGCTGGCTTTAGACGCACAGCGACGGAGAAGTTCGTCGACCCGGCACCTCCATAGTATGATAGGCTCGTGTCAATTTCCCAATGCTCCTCCAGTTCGATCAAATCCTCCTCAGGGGCGCGCCAGTTGATTGGATCTCGTGTAAGGGATGGGCCTATGAGGGATATCAGGCAGAACAGTATTATTGTCGCGAACCCGGTCCAGAAGAGAACTGACCGTCTCAGGAATCTCCAGGCACCGGAGAGCATTCGTTTGTAGTGTGAAATGAGGTCATCCGGTATAGCAGACATCTCCTCCGCTCATGAAAACGATCTAGGCGGTATTATTGATTTCGGCGGAAACGTGACAAGAGCGGTTATTCTTCTATCCCTGTTTCTACATTCTTTGATATCTGTCGGATGAACATCAGAGTTAATTCATTCCTCTTTTTTTGTCACCTTAGCCTCCCTCGAGAATTCGAAACTACGCAAACAAAGGATATACCATGATA
Organism: Thermoplasmata archaeon; assembly: GCA_046761005.1. GTDB lineage: Archaea > Thermoplasmatota > Thermoplasmata > RBG-16-68-12 > JAGMCJ01 > JAGMCJ01. The sequence goes on along the minus strand of JBHIFI010000005.1, from coordinate 47,730 downwards.
TTCCTTTCCTATATGGCAAGCAAAAGCCTTATTTGGAAACCGGACAATTCATGTACCCGGGAACCAAGCGGTGTGTCGCAATCCCAAGGGTTCTCGGTGTTCACCGCTGGTCCTACGAAAGAATGGGAAGGCCTATGTGGGCAACAGAACTTAGCCACCGCAATCGTCCCGATTCTCCATTTCTCGATTCAGGAGGCAGAAGGGTGCTACCGAAAAACAAGAGTGGATCAACTATCAAGTGCCTGGTTCTGTTTATCATACTGATAACGAGTTCAACCATTGCTTTTGCTGGCGGGCAGTTGGCTTCCACACCCTCGGAAGGTGTAGCGGGCGAAGAGGGTACAAGATCCCAATCAGACTCGACATTTCACTACGAATCTCATCTCGTGAAAGCTGCAGAAATCGAGAACCTAAAGGCAGTCATAGGTGTCCGAAACCCAGAGAAGAACTACAACGTCTTGATTGACGGATACGGCACGGGACTCGCTCCCCCGACCGAGGCGGAATGGCAGCAGATGATAGGCAACCTGATGTTGGTGGATGATGTAATGGATCCTCTTCTCGAACCAGCGGTTGACCACTCTCAGGAACTGTACTTCCCGCCCGTTCGAAGTCAGCAAACCCAGGGGTCGTGTGCGGCCTGGTCCGTCGCCTACTACACGAATGGTTACCTCCAAGCGAGGGATATGAACTGGACAGATGCGTCCACGGGCAACAACGACCATCTGATGAGCCCCGCTTGGGCATACAACAAAGCGAACGGGGGTTACGATTCCGGTTCCAGCCTATCAGGTAACATGCTCGTCATCATGACGGCCGGAAACGCCGTCTGGTCAACGATGCCCTACGATCCCTCCGATGCTACATCCTGGGGTGACGAGTCCGCATGGAGAAGTGCGCCTCCTTTTCGCGGGAGGAACTACCAGTGGACAAACCCCGCAAACACTGATGTCATAAAGAGCTGGATTGCTGAAGGCTACGTCCTGCCGATAGCTCTGGATGCTGGCAACTATGCTCGGGGACTTGGGAACGGAGACGATACGATAAACTCAACCGAACACATCACTGGAAATTCCAACCACGCTAACACGATCGTTGGTTACAATGACAGCAAGACCGATGATGGGGAGGTCGGTGCATTCAAGATTGTCAACTCCTGGGGAAAGAGCTGGGGCTCAGAGTGGGGAGGAAACGGCTACTACTGGATGACCTATGAGGCCTTGAAAGAACTCCCATGGCCCGTTTTCAGATTTCGCGATATCGTCGATTACGAGCCGTCCCTTCTTGGTGTTTGGAATCTGAATCCTCAAGGTGGGAGGAACGCTTCCGTCATCCTTGGAATCGGTCCTCGTGACGCCCCTCTCATGACCAGGCAACCCTGGTGGCTTGGTGGTGACCACGACTTCCCGTCCTTCATGGCACTCGACTACACCGACTTCAAGAACGAATGGAGGCTTGGACACTCGACCTTCTTCCTCGATATCGGGATAGGGAAGAACTACTCGACCATAACATCCTACAAGATGGAACTCTATGAAAGCGGCTATAGCCCGGGAAGCTACACTCGGGTCTCAAATGAATCACACGATGTGCCCGAGGATACGCCAGGATACGTGACGGTTTCCATCTATCCGAGCATGAGGATAACCAATCCTCTCGATGGCGATCCCGTCAATAGTTTCGTGAACATCACGGGTTGGGCGACCAATCCCCTATGGACCGTCGTTCTGAACGAGAACTTCGAAGGCTCCTGGCCAGGAGGTTGGTTCCTAGGCGACAATGCGAGCTTGGGTGGAAAGGACTACTGGGGTGTAAGCAACTACAGGTCATACGAGGGCAGTTGGAGCGGTTGGTCAGCTCAGTTTGGAGATGTCCACGAAACTGCGTATCACGAGGACTTCGACAATGGCGGCTTCCTTCCAACAGAATGGACGACTTACAGCGCAGGACCAGACTCGCACCCGTGGGAAATGAAGTTCGACTTCGGTAGCGACTATTTCGCGGAATGTAATAGCTCCGAGGCGGGCGTGGGAACAGACATCACAGAATGGTTGCAGATGACCTCTGGTTTCGACGCCTCTTCCTTTTCTTCCCTCAACCTCACCTTCTACTTGGACTATCAGGACTATGATGGCGACGAATATGCGAGCGTCTTGTACTCCGATAGTACCAGCTATCCGGCATTCACTGCGCTCCGGACCTGGACCTCGAACGCGGAGGGTAATCAATCTGTGGACCTCTCCGCCGCGGCGGGAGATAGCGCGGTCTATTTGGCATTCCTCTATCATGGTACTTATGACCGGCACATGCGGGTTGATGATGCTCACGTTAGCGGTGGAGTACCGAACGAGTACAAGAGGCAATACGATCATGACATGGATGCCTTCATGCACCATGAGATCGACCTCAGCGGATACGATTCGGCCACATTGATGTACAAGTATTGGCTCGATAGCGAGAGCGGTGTCGATTACCTCTATTTCACCTACTACGACGGAATCTGGCATTTCCTGGGCTCTCATACGGGCAACAGCGGTGGATGGCAGGCTTCTACCATTTCGATTCCGACAACGGCTACGAAAATCGGATTTCATTTCCACAGTGATGACAGCCTCCAGGCAGAAGGTGCATACGTGGACGATATCCTCCTGCTCGGTCACGGCGCCATAGATGAGGTCTACGTGAAGATTGATGATGGTATGTGGGAACTCGCAAACGGAACGATGGAATGGTACTACGAGTGGAACACAACGACCCTGCAAGAGGGTCATCATAGGATATATGCGAGGGCATACTTCGGTTCCAACTTCACGGAGGATTTTGTAACCGTCACAGTCGACCACTCGCTGCCCATCAATCCAGACATCTACAGTTCCTCGCACGCTCCGACCGTTTGGTCGAATGATGAAACTGTCTGGATAAGGTGGTTTGGAGCTTGGGACAACATAAGTGGTGTGTATGGCTTCGCGGTGGAATGGACCATCGACCCCACAACGATTCCCGCTGAAGTCGTCAGCACGACTGATACGCAGACAACGAGTGATCCATTGGTGGATGGCAATAGCTGGTACGTGCACATAAGAACGGTGGACAGGGCGGGAAATTGGGCGGTGGGCGCCTTCCACGCGGGCCCGTTCTATATAGACACAGCACCCCCTGACAATCCGAACAGCTACGCCTCAAGCCATCAAATTGGCGTTTGGTCGAGCGATGATACGATATACATCGAATGGGCGGGTGCCTCCGACTTATTGAGCGGGGTTTATGGCTACTCCTACACGTGGACGATGTTGCCCACCACGCTTCCAGTCACTATAATCGGCACAATAGGGACGAATACCACGAGCCTCCCTCTTGGCACGAGTGACAGTTGGTATTTCCATGTCAGGACGCGAGATGTGGCGGGCAACTGGGCTCCGGATGCCTATCATGTCGGACCGTTCTACCTCGATGTTACTGGTCCTTCGACCAACCATACGTTTCTCGGAACGGAGGGCGAGTTCGGCTGGTATGTCTCCAATGTCAGCCTCGTTCTCAGCCCTTCGGATGGTCACAGCGGCGTCGACCTGACGATGTACAGGATTGATGGCTCGCCTTGGAGTGAGTACGTTTCTCCACCTAATATCATCGATGACGGCAACCACACCGTGGAATATTATTCCGTGGATGCCGTGGGAAACAATGAAACTGTGAGGACTGGCAATGTTAGCATAGATGCCACAGCCCCGCTCAATCCCGATAGCTACACATCGAGCCATGGCATCGGAACTTGGTCGGAGGACGACACGATAGACATCAATTGGACGGGTGCGTGGGACGAGACCAGCGGTGTCTATGGATATTCCTTTAGTTGGACGAGGTCGCCCTCCACGCTCCCAGATATGGCTTTGAATTCGACGACCGCGAGCACTACGAGTCCTAGTCTTCCAACGGGAAACGATTGGTATTTCCATGTCAGGACGCGAGATGTGGCGGGCAACTGGGCTCCGGATGCCTATCACGTGGGACCGTTCTGCATCGACGTGAGTCCACCTTCCACTTTGGATGAAGTATGGGCTGACTTGGAAGGGGTTGGCTGGCGGAACGTGAACATCTCCTGGACCTTCGCTTCCGACCTTGAGTCAGGAGTCCAGCGGTACGACATATACTACGGTACTCAATATGATGCGAGCGGAGCGGGATATGTGCTCATTGGCTCCGTTCCTGCGGTCACCAACTACTTCGTCCATCTCAATGCTGGAGAGGGCGATCAGAACAACTATTTCTATCTGGTTGAGGCAGTAGACTTCGCGAATAATTCAGCCAGCTATTCCAACCAGGCGGGCAAGTTCGTCAGACATCTAGCAGGAGGTTGGCAACTCGTCTCCATAGCACTGGAGCAGAGGAACGAATCCCCTGAAGCCGTGCTCAGGACGCTGGATTTTGACACGGTCCGTTCGTACTTCGCTGGAGAGTGGAAGAGCTATTTCCCGCAGAAGAGCTATTGCGGTTTGAAGCAGATAGGGACCGACATGGGTATCTGGATACATGTTGTGAGGGACTCCAATCTCACCCTGGCGGGAAGAGTTCCGACAATGACGGATATCTCACTGGCAAGAGGCTGGAATCTCGTGGGCTATCCCTCCTTCAGCAATTCGTATACAGTCACAGACCTCAAGGCCGATTTGAATGCCCTCAGAGTGGAAGTTTATGATGAATTCTCACCACCATTTTTCCTTAGGATTTCGAATGACTTCGAGATCCTGACTGCCGGCATGGGCTATTGGATCGAGGTCTCGCAGTCTGGCAAATGGACCGTCGTGAATGAGGCGGGCAGTTCGCAAGATCCAAAAGGTTCGGGTGACGATGGGGGGCTTACATCTCTCCCGCCCGATATGGGCGGCAGCTCCACAGACTTGGATTCCGACGGGTCGTTACCAGGTATCGTTGGAGAATCTTTCCAGACGGCCCGAGTGGTTCAGTCGCAAGCATACGGTGATCTTTCCAGTTTCCTGCTATGCACTCTGATTCTTATTGGCTTAGCCATTCCATATGGTATCCGCTACCGAAGGGCCAAGAAGTAATTCCTAATCTCTGAGAGCAGATGCGAAGGTCACTCTCGTGCGCTCAGCGATTACTTCTCAGACTTGGGCATACCCTTGAAGAGTGCAAAAACGGATCCATCTGGATCCTCGAAGAGGGCGAACCAGCCAACTTCTGGGATCTCCTGCTTAGGCAAGACTATCTTACCGCCCGCCTCCTCGATCTTCCGCAATGTTTCATCGACTGAGGTCACGAGGATGTAGTTGAGAACACCACTAGGTTGACCCTCTTCTGGGACATACAATCCTCCGTGAGGTGGGCTGGGCGCCTCGAAAAGGGTATAGTCCGTCTCAGGCACTTCCTCAAACTTCCAACCGAAAACCTCACTGTAGAATCTCTTGCACTTCTCCTTGTCTCTCATAGGGATTTCTACGTGCACAAAGCTTCCTGGCTTAGGTTTTTCTGCCATATTCAACCCTCTTTGTTAGGAACCGCCAAAGCTACAGTGGTCTTAAGGCTTACGGGGGAGGCGAGTGAACGACCGAAATGAGCTCCTCATCGAATCAAAACCCCCCTCAAGCTGAATTTTCCAGGACCGTTGCCTATTTTATTCAGTTTGAGCGGAAGGTCTCGGCTATGAGCCGATCCACCCGTCTGTCACCAAGCTCTCTCCCCGCATATCTCGCAAAGTTCCGAGAAAAGTCCTTGGACTCCTTCCGTCTGTGCACTTTTTTGGGGGAAATTCCGAACATCTTTTTCACCTCTGTCTACAGATTACGATGGTCACGGGGTTAGATTCAAGCGGAAAGAAGTGAACGTGAAGTGGCCACTTTAGACGATTCTCGGACGCTAGCCTTCCTCAATACTCTTCTGAACAAGATTTATTTACCAACCCAGCCGATAACATATCGGATGAGGAAGATCAAGATCAAGAGATGGAGCAATGGCGAACTCCATGAACTCGAGGATGTTGTCGCCGAAGAAACTTTTCTCCATCTGGAAATCAACTCGAAAGCCGGTTTCGATACGATCATATCACCACGGAACATAAAGGATTTCGTCTACGGTAATCTCTTCTCAGAGGGTTTCATTGATGAGCCATCTGACATAAGCAAGTACTCGGAAAGAGAGAAGGATGGCAACTTCTTCGTCAACGTGACCTTGGACTTGGACTCAGAGTTGGCCTACAGAAGGAACTACAACATATTGTGGACGGATTGCACCACTCCCTCTGACATCCAGAAGAGGATTGGGGACAGAATAGCCAAAATAGATTCCCCGCTCAAGGTGAAGGCTTCGGACATCCCGCTCGTTCACAAGAGGATATCAGACCACGTGGAGATCTACAAACAGACGGGCGCGTACCACTATGCCTTCCTTTTCGATGGGAAGATAAACCTCGTATCCTCAGCCTTCGACGTCAGCCGCCACAATGCTGTTGACAAGGTCATTGGCTCCATGTTCATGGAAAACGAGAGTTTCGCAGATAGAGCTCTCTTCGTGACGGGTCGGATTACGTCGAATATCATATGGAAGTGCCTGAGAGCTGGAATCCCCCTCGCCATGTCCAGGAGCGCTCCTCTACTCGAAGCGATCAATCTCGCAAAAGCGTATTATATGGGGGTCATAGGGTTCGCCCGGGGAAAGCGGTTCAATCTCTATTGCGGCGAGAGGTTCATCGATTTCGGGTGATGGCTTGACTGATGTCTCGGTAGCAATACTTACAGGGGGCGACTCCTCCCGCTTTGGAAGGTCCAAGCAACTTCACGAAATCGGCGGCAAACCGCTCTATAGCATATGCTATGAGAAGTTCAGGCGGATGTCGGATGATGTTTTTCTCCAAGGAAAATTCGCGGGCGCTGGCATAGAGGTTCGCGAGGACCTTGTCAGCGGAAAAGGACCAATCGGAGGTCTCTATTCTGCTCTAATGAACGCGAGACGTGAGCGGGTCTTCGTCCTCGCATGCGATATGCCATATCTTGACCCGGGGATTCTCGACCTTCTTCTCGAATACAAAGAAAGCGCTCTTGTCGTTCCGAAATGGAGGAATGGATACCTCGAGCCGCTCTGTTCGCTCTACTCAAAGAGACAGGCACCGCTCTTGAGGGAGATGATCGAGAATGGGGTGCTCAAAATCTCCAAGCTCTTCGGGAAGGTGGAGAAGTTGGAGTTTCCGATAATCGAAGACTGGATTGAGAGAGGTCTCATTTCACCGAGCTGCTTTTTCAACATGAATGAGTTGCGCGACTTTCGAGGAGAGGAGTAGCCTATTTTTCCGCGACTTCTTCTTCCAACATGAATCTGGGAAGTATCCTCGCCCTCTCTATTTTGGCGGAGCCAGTGTTTATCAACTTCTGCATCTCTTTCTTTGAGACTTCCACCCCTCTCGGAGGAAATACCACTCCGATGGAGGTGTCTTCGACCGCGTATTCTCTCGGGATGAGAGCCATTCCATACTGGATTCCCCCAACGACGACACAGCTGGTAACCTCTCCAAGGAGCTTATTTTTCTCACTTACGACGAAGGCACCAGGTCTCACAACTCTTATGCCCTTCCTTTCCGTCCGGAACCGAACAATCTCTCTTTCCCTCTTCCTCGCCTTCTCGACTGCTCTCTGCCTACCGACGAAGAAGGGCTTGTGAAGCTTGACGAATGACCCGTATCCGGCTTCTGTAGGGAAGATGTCATGCTCACCCGCGAGTTCCTGACCCCATAGCGGGAGTCCCGCCTCAGTTCGTGTTGAGTCCCTTGCTCCCAGACCCGCTGGCTTCACGCCAAGCGGCTTTCCCTTCTCTAGAATCAGATTCCACAGCTTGGGCGCATCTTTGGGATGGAGGAAGATTTCATAGCCGTACTCCTCCCCGGTGTAGCCGGAGCGGGATATGATCGTGGGAATGCCCGCTATCTTTACTCGAAGGAGTTCGAATCTGGGAAGCGACCAAAGCCTCCTTTTGAGTCTCTCGTCCTTTATCAATTCAAGGAGAATTCGGCGAGAATTGGGTCCCTGAAGGGCGATATCAACCCGCTGGTCTTTCCCGCTCGAAGGATCCTTCAGATTCCTCACCCTGACGTCACCGCTCACTTCCGCCGTGGGATGCTCCCTGCTGAGAAGGTACTCACTTGTGCTCGCAGCTTGAAGCCAAGCAAAAATCTTCTCGGTGTTCATGGCATTCGCAATGATCATGTAATCGTTCTCGTCGATCTTGTAGATGAATATGTCATCCAGGACGTGACCCTCGATATCGAGCACGTAGGAATACTGCGATTCGTTAGGCCTGAGCCACCTTACATAGTTCGTCGTCACCGCGTCCAAGAAGTCGGTGGCTCCGCTTCCCTGAACGCTGAGAACCCCCATGTGGCTGACGTCGAAAAGACCGGCGGTCTCTCTGACCGCCCTGTGCTCGTCGGCAATGCTTGTGTAGAGTATAGGCATCTCCCAGCCCGCGAATGGCCTTATTGATGTCTCCTTGGTAAGCTTCAGATGCTCATTGTGCAGACAGCTCCTTCTCAAGGGGATATCTTCCGGCTTGTACGAGTATATCTTCTTCCTAGACCTCTTCCTAAGGAAGTCCCTCTGACCGACGAAGTAGGGCTTCTTGATGTCCAGGAACTCCTTTCTTCTTGTCACAATCTCGCTTGCATGAGTCATCCTCCTTCCGTAGATTGGAAGATAGCGCCTCTTCCGCTTTTCCAGTTCCGCATCTATTCCTATGGGAGCTGCATCCATCCTCTTTCCAACATCCACGAGAGCGTTCCAAACGTCCACGCATTTTTTCTTGTCAACGATTATGTGAAGCCTCTCGCATCTGTGGTAGAACCCCGCCCATCCGATGGCCATGTCGATGCCGTTCACAGAGGTCTTCACGAGCCCCTTTCCATCCCATTTCTTGAGTTCTGGTGCCAACTTCCTCAGCATGTCCAAGCCCTTGTGCCCGTGGAGAACTATGCCCGTCTTCGGATTGGGACCCCGCCTCAAGTCCCTGACGATAACGGGACCCTGAACCTTTCTGAATATGTCCTCATCAAAAATGATATAGGAATCGGAAAGTGCCCTGAACCACAGCTTGATTTTCTCTGCATTTTGAGGATTGGTCACGACGATGTACCTGTCCCTTCCCATCGAATCCTGAGTCCCTCTCATCAGCACAACATCGTCGAGAATCCTGCTGTCCTTGTCGAGGACGAGGGTTCTCTTGGTCTCTCCCACTTCCATTTCTCGAATCGGACCAGAGCAGACCTCGTCGAGGAAGGGTCCAGCCCTCCATCCAACGACCTCGAGGAGTCCGAATGCAAAGGCGTCCAATATGCCCGCCGATTTCTCAATCTTCTCTATGTCCTTCCTGAGAGTATGGTACACCGCTGGAGCCATCCAGCCACCGATTTTTTTCATCTTGGCACGGGATTTCTTGTGGACCACCTCGAGGGGATTCTCCTCGAAGTCCTCGGCCTCAGGATAATGGTGCGGGTAGCCATGCCTCGATGCTGAGATCTCGCTCCTCGCCTCCTTGACAAGCTCATCGACCTCCCGCTTGACTTCCTCGAGAATCCTGAGCTCGATTTTCCCTCTGCCAATATCCTTCTCCCTCCCAGAATAGAAGAAGGGCTGTATGTTTGTCAGAATCCTGTGCGAAAGGTAGGCAATCTTCTCCATGTGCTTCTTTTCCAGCCCTCTCTGCGTAACCCATGTGGTGCCGAAACGTATTGCGCTCGGATGTATGGCGTTCTCATCGTAAGGTATGGTGTTCTTGTTGACAACGATACCGCAGAGCTCGAGCATCCTGGAAGCTATTTCGCCCGTGAGATGATAGCCCGTTTCCGTTTTGATTTTCCTCAGGTCGAGAAGGAGCATGTGACTGTTCGTCCCGCCATAGGCAACCGTCAGTCCGAGCTTCCTGAATGAACTTGCAAGATGCTTGGCGTTTTCCACTATCTTCCTCTGCAACTCCTTGAATTCTGGCCTCTTGGCTATGTGAAAGCTGACAGCCTTCGCGATGATGTTGTTCAAGTGCGGCCCGCTCTGCTCACCTGGAAAGACCGCTCTGTCTAGCATTTTGGCTTTCTCCCTATCAGTGGTGAGAAGGACAGACCCGCGAGGACCGCATATCGTCTTCTGGGTGGTGAACATGACGACGTCTGCGTATCCGATCGGATTGGAAAAATACCCCCCAGCAGTGAGGCCAGCAGTGTGCGCAATATCAGCAAGGAGTATCGCTCCTCCGGCGGCATCGGCGACCTTCCTGAACTTCTTCCAATCGATGTCCCACGGATATGCGCTATAGCCCGCGATTATCAGCTTTGGCTTGTGCTTCCTTGCGAACTTCTCCAACTCTTTGTAGTTAATCTTTCCTGTCCTTTCATCGGGATAGTAGGGAACTATGTTGTAGTATCTTCCTGAGCGGTTCACTTCACTGCCGTGAGTGAGATGCCCGCCAGCGTTCAGCGCCATTCCCATGACGGTATCGCCGGGCTCCAAGAAAGCATCGTAGATGGCATTGTTGGCGATCGCCCCAGAGAGCGGCTGGACGTTGACGAATATCTCATCCGCGGATATCTTCACTTTCGCTTTCGGGTCGTTGTCCGTCGCGAATAGTTCTGCGAGTCTTTTCTCCGCCAAATTCTCCATTAGGTTGACATACTCGCATCCCTTGTAGTATCTCCTGTCGCCATACCTCCTTTGATGTGTCATCTGATGCTCGTAGTCCGTTGTCAGCCTTCTGTCCTCCTTGTCCATTCTCACCGAGGGATGGCCCTCAGCGTAGAGATTCGTGAAGACAGATGCGATTGCTTCTCTCACCGGACTCGGGCAAAGGCTTTCAGATGCGATCATCATGAGTTTCCTGTCCTGCTTCTCCTCCTCAAGTCTTATCAGCTCAGCGACTTCCTCGTCGACATCCTCGAGTGAGGCATTGAAGACCAAATCCGCGTAGGTTCTCTCGGCCATACGACCACTTCTCCTGCTATTGCCACGTAGTGAATGCCAAACATACCATTATTCTTTTGGAATCGCTCATTGTCCACTTGGGGAAGAAACTCAACCTAACGTATCTCCGAAAGACCGCACTAGCGAAAGTGATACTGTGACAACCCGAGAGAGACTAAATGGACTTCCTGCGTTGGTAAGAATCGAGTTCGATTTGAGCAGGGTGTTCTAGGACGACTCAGGGAGAGTCGGCAGGCAGGCTATCGCGGTGCCTGCACCTGATAGTCGGATGGTGCAAAACATGGTAACTACCACCATAGTTCCAAATAGCGTAGTGAGGGTTGAATACAAAAGGGAGGTCTCAAGATGAAACGAAAGATGTTCGTCATTCTCACGGTGGTTTCACTCGGATTCCTATTCGTTCCTCTCCCCATTGTTGAGCCAGTAGTCGCTTCACCAGTAACCCTCTTCGAACCAACTGACGTTCGGAGCACTTCGCTAGTTCTGCATTGGACAGCTCACCCTTACAAAGAACCAGACCCGGATGGCAATGGTACTTGCTATCGGGACCATCTCGAGGTGCACATTTCAACCTCTGCCAATTTTACGCCTAATTCGAGCACGTACCGTCGCGCGGCTTATCGCTACACATCGACTAATGTATATGGTCTAACCCCTTCTACGACGTATTACTTCAAAATCGTCGTGGTACACGGGAGCGGGTATGGTGACGAGCCTCCTTGTTCTCTCGGGAGCCAACCTTCTAATGAGGTCTCGGCAACAACACTTCCTTCGGCTGTCTACATTCAAAGCGTTGTGAGCAACCCAGATAGACCGTGGGACAGCGTTGACATATCATGGGATGCAAATAAAGACCTAGTTGGTTTTGAAATGTATGTAATCGAAAGCGCTTTTGCCGCAAACTTCTCGGATGCCGTTACCGCAGCGAATATCACGAATCAGGCGACTGAACTATATACGGTCGCTGGACTAACGCCATCGACCGCATACTTCTTCAGAGTGACTGTTCACGCTATCACAGGAAAGTCGAATCCCTCGCCTCCAGAAGCAGTCATGACAGAGGAGATTCCACAAGCAGTTGGCGTCACGCTCAATACTCCCTTCGGGTCAGACATATCCCAAGAAAGCGTCAGGTTAAGCTGGGTTCCTGTGCATGATGAGTTCTGCGAGAAGTACATAATCGAAAGAGCGAGATCGCCGGATTTCATTGATTCCGTATCCCTTACAGTGAATAGCTGCAATATCACAGAATACGAGTGGAAAGGTCTGGGGGCCGGTACAAGGTATTACTTCAGGGTGATATCGCACAATACCGCAGGAAATGAGGCAACGTCTAGCACTGTTTCTGCAGTCACGAAATCTACATCGCCCCCAATTGTCGTGATTGCGGAGTCCGCCTCACCCATTGCTGAGATCATGATCGCTGCAAATACCGTGGTCCTGCTCGTAATCTTGCTGCTACTCCTCGTACCATCGCCGAGGAAGAGGTTCAAATCCAACAGACGGAAATGACAATATCAATGATTCTGTGGCTTTTAAGAAACACATAAGTTTTGAGTTCCTCAATTCAAAGAGCTTATGTAAATCTTGTGACATCCTTGTAAGGTGGAGAATTCTGAGGGAATGAACAGGAAGGAGGATGGCAGACTCGCAGGGTATCGGCCTGGGTCGCTGAGAAAGATGTTCCGTGAGGTTTCGGACAGATACGATCTTCTGAACCGTATCCTCACTTTCCGATTGGACCTTCAATGGAGGATGCATGCCGCGAGGTCGTGTCTCGAGGATTCTCCCAAAGCGGTTCTCGACCTATGCTGTGGAACCGGCAATCTTCTCTTTGCGATTCTGAAACATTCTCACGACGGAGCCAGAATACTGGGTGTGGATTTCACAGAAGCGATGATTGAAAAGGCAGGTTCGACCGCGGGAAAATCGAAACCGCTCATAATCGCAGATGCGGGCCTTCTGCCCCTCAAAGATGAATCGTTCGATTGCGTGGCAACTGCCTTCTCCTTCAGAAACTTGCTCTACAAGAATCCCAGACTCGACAGCTACCTTAGCGAGGTCGTCAGAATCCTGAGGCCCGGTGGGAAGTTCCTCATTTTGGAAACGAGTCAGCCTGAACAAGAGGCTCTGAGGAGGCTTTATAATGGCTACCTCAGATTGGTTGTTCCGTTCGTCGGCGGGCTGATTTCTGGAAGCAGGGGAGCGTATACGTACCTCAGCAAATCCGCGCTTGACTTCCCCGCTTCAGACGAGATAACGAGAATCCTGCGCGGAGCGGGCTTTAGAAAAGTGACATTCGAGCCCCTCTTCTTTGGAGTAGTAGGAATCCATACTTCGAAGAAATGAGTGGAACCGGAAGAAAATATCTTGTATGCAAATCCCGATGACGAACTCATGAGAATAAGAAGCAACGACTTCGAGGATGGTGGAGACATCCCTTCTGGATTCACATGTGACGGAGAGGATATCTCGCCCCATCTCGCCTGGGAGAAGATTCCTGAGGGTACAAAGAGCCTGGCCCTCATTGTCGATGACCCAGATGCTCCTATGGGTACATGGGTCCATTGGCTACTCTGCGACATCCCGCCCAACACAAGAGAGATTCCTCAGAATAGCAGACCGGCAGGCTCCCGCCAAGTCACAAACGACTTCGGAAGGGAGAATTATGGAGGTCCCTGCCCGCCGAGCGGGACGCACAGATACTTCTTCAAACTATACGCGCTTGATGTCGAGAGGACTGTGGCAACGGAGAAGAGAGCCTTCTACAGAGAGGTGGAGGAGCACAAGCTCGGAGAAGCCGTTATCATGGGAAGGTACTCCAGAAGATAGCTCGTCCAAGAATTGACAGACGCACCCGACTCGAGAAAGCGGCTGAAAAAGCGTTAAATATCGACCTTACCTATTCAGAGCCAGTGGTGATATGTGCGAATCTACTGTATACGTTGAAAGGGGTGGAGAGGAGACCGAACTCATGAGAGACGTTGCCAAGATAGAAGTGAACGGTTCGACGATAACGTGCATTGGAATTATGGGCGAGCTGAAGTCCGTTCAAGGATCTGTGAAGAGAGCGGACCTCGTGAACCACAAGATAGTCATAGCTTCCAAGTAGGTCTTTGATGGCTCAGCGGATAGGCATCGCCGGAAAAGGGGGCGTGGGCAAGACCACGCTCGCGGGAACTCTGGCAAAGCTCTTGGCGAGGCGCGGGAAAAAAGTGCTCGCTGTGGACATCGACCCATCTCCCAGCCTTGCATCTGCTGTGGGAATATCAGAGGAGGACAGAAAGAATCTGATCCCGCTATCTCGGATGCTGGATCTTATAGAAGAGAGGACGGGAGTGAGGCCTGGATCGTCATACGGACAGATGTTCAGGCTAAATCCAAAGGTGGACGATCTCGTGGACAAGTATGGCATCATCGCAAAGGACGGAGTAAGACTCATCGTCCTCGGAACAATCGAACTCGGAGGAAGCGGATGCTTCTGCCCTGAGAATGCTCTGCTCAGGCGGCTTCTGAGGCACCTTGTTCTCGATAGGGACGAGGTGCTCATAATGGACATGGAGGCGGGAATCGAACATCTGGGCAGGGGCACGGCAGAGGGCGTAGACGTTCTCGTCATAGTCGTGGAACCCGGAAGGAAGTCCATCGAAACAGCGGGAAGGATAAGGAAGCTGGCGGAGGATGTGGGCATCGGCAAGGTGGTGGCGGTCCTTAACAAGTCCCTCGGAGAGGAGGATTTTGCCCGCTCAAAACTCGCGGAAATGGGCATAGAAATGATCGGGTCCATTCCCTACAAGCCGTGCATCATAGAGGCCGACATGAAGGACATCCCTCCCATAGACCATGAGGAGTGCTCAGAAATTGTCTCCGCGATAGAGAAGATAGAGGAAAAGCTCGGTCTCGTTGGCTAAGCGATAGCTTTTTTGGCGCAATGGCGTTCCGTTCTGTAAGGAGGTAGCCAATGCCATTCGTAAACGTCTATATGTGGCCCAGAGACAAAGAAATGAAGGAGAAGCTGGCGAGGTCCATCACGGATGCCTTCGTGAGGATTGCAGGCACACCGCCAGATTCGATTTGGATCGTCTTTCAAGATATCGAGAAGTCCAATTGGGCTTCAGCGGGACGGCTTGTCTCTGAGGATTAGAGAATCGTCAGGAGAGAACGAACTTCGTCTTTTGTCGAAGCCTATTCGTGAAAGCCAGCGTTTGGCACATTGTTAATTTGGAAAGCAAAAGAGGGCTGAGTAAGTCAACTTTATAAATGAGCTTTGCATACGATTGAACCGAATTGTTGGCCGCCCAATCGGGGGAAGTCAGTGAAGCATGTGAGGTTTGATTGGAAAAGTTGCATGAGTTGTAAGGCTTGCGAAATCGCATGCGGGGAAAGGCATTCTTTTGTGCAGGAATCGCCCAAGATGTATTTTGCTGAAC
This sequence comes from Thermoplasmata archaeon, assembly GCA_046761005.1. Classification (GTDB taxonomy): domain Archaea; phylum Thermoplasmatota; class Thermoplasmata; order RBG-16-68-12; family JAGMCJ01; genus JAGMCJ01. The sequence goes on along the minus strand of JBHIFI010000005.1, from coordinate 32,336 downwards.
CTAGACCTATCCCCCGGGTGAGGGTGACGGTAAAGAAAGACAGGCCGCATCTTTTGAGGTGTCAATTCTGCAAGAAACCCAAATGTATGGAAGCTTGCGAGTACGACGCCATATCTCAGGAAGATGATGGATACATCAGGTTCCACGCTGAGAAATGCACCGGGTGCTGGGAATGCGTGGATGCATGTCCATTCGATTGCATCGAGAAGGATGAGTTCAATGAAGTCGCTGTCCTGTGCGACCTCTGCGAGGGCTACGAGACTTTGGCCTGTGTCTCGTTCTGTCCTACTGACGCTTTGACGGTTAAGGAGTGAAAGGAGGTTTGTTATGGTTAAAGACTCCGATACGAAAGAGAAAACGCGAGACCCAGCAACAGAGTTTCTACTGAAAAAGGTATCCGAGGATGCAATAGACGCCACAACGATGTGGGATCGCTATGAGAGAATGCAGCCACAGTGCCGCTTCGGAGAGCTGGGAATATGCTGTACGATATGTTTACAGGGACCGTGCAGAATCAATCCATTTGGAAAAGAGCCCAGGAGAGGAATATGCGGGGCCACGGACTACACAATTGTCTCGAGGAACCTGCTTAGAAGGATTGCCGCTGGAACCGCCGCTCACTCCGACCACGGAAGACATGTAGCGCATACCATGAAAGCCGCCATCGAGGGAAGGACAGATGCCTACACCATCAAGGACGAGGATAAGCTCAAGTCAGTGGCTCAGAGAGTTGGCATAGATGTGGATGGAAAAGATACGAAGAAGATCGGAGAGGAGCTCCTCGAGAAGGTCTTTCAGGACTTCTCAAGGGTGGAGCATGAGCCTCTCAACTGGCTGAAGACGGCTCTCACTCCAAAGAGGATGGAGATACTGGACAGGTGCGACGTACTTCCCTACAATATCGATGCTTCGATAACGGAAATCATGCACCGCACCACAATGGGTGTGGATGCCGATCCCGTTCCACTGATTTTCGATGGAGTGAAGTGCGCTCTTGCAGATCTCGCTGGAGAGCACATTTCGACTGATCTGAACGATATATTGTTCGGAACCCCCAAACTCAGGGTTGCGATGACCAATCTCGGAGTGCTGAAGAAGGAGTCCGTCAATATCGCAGTCCATGGTCACAACCCCGTGCTGAGCGAGGTCTTGGTCGATACCGCCGAGGAGATGATGGACACTACCAAGGAAGTCGGAGCTGACGGCATAAACATTGTTGGGATATGCTGTACTGGAAACGACCTCCTCCTGAGGCGAGGAATCCCGCTCGCGACCAATTTCGCTTCCCAAGAACTGGCGACAGCGACAGGCGTGGTTGACGCTATGGTCGTTGACTATCAATGCGTCATGCCCTCTCTAGGAATGTGGACGGGATGTTATCACACGAGACTCATATCGACATCTGACCTCTGTCGGCAGACTGGGGACATTCACATAGAATTCAATCCGACAACCGCGAAAAGGGACGCGAAGAGGATAATCGAGCTGGCAATCGAGGCCTTCAAGGATAGGGAGGAAGGGGCTATCCAGATTCCAGAGGTGAAAGAGAGTAGTTGCGTGGGATTCAGTGTGGAACAGATTATGGAGATTCTGTCGAAAGTCTCCGATGACCCGCTTCAGTACCTCGTGAACAAGCTGAAGGAAGGAAAGATTCTTGGGATTGCCGCACTGGCTGGGTGCAACAATCTGAGGACTTGTCATGATGCCAGCCATTTGACGATTGCGAAGGAACTCATCAAGAACAATATCCTGGTTCTCTCGACCGGTTGTGCTGCTGGAGCGTTCGTGAGAGCAGGACTCACATCATCCAAGGCCACCCAAGAAATAGCGGGAGAGAATCTGAAGGAAATGCTCACCGAGCTGGGAGAGAAATTCGGATTGAACGATGCGCTTCCACCGATCTGGCACATGGGAGCCTGCGTGGATAACTCCCGCATACACGATCTCATAACAATGCTCGCGAACAAGATGGGAGTGGATATCAAGGACCTCCCCGTTGTCGCAAGCGCGCCAGAAGATATGAGCGAGAAGGCCGTGGCGATAGGAACATGGCTGGTGGCGACTGGCTGGCCGGTTCATGTTGGCATAGTGCCGTTCATATACGGAAGTCCGCTCATCACACAAATTGCAGAACATACGGCACGCGATGTCTATGGAGGTTACTTCATATTCGAGGAGGACCCAGATGAGGCTGTCAAGAAGCTTATAAACATCGTGAAGAACCGACGGTGGAAGTTGGGCATCGATGTGGACAAGGAAATCGTCTATTGGACTGGAGAGACGGCACAGGAGATTTTTGCAGAGAAACCAGAGGTCGAAGCCGACGGAGGTGAGAAGCGATGACCAAGGTTTCCCAGACAGAGCTTTTCGGCATGGCAATATCCGGTGCAATAACTGCGACTGGATACGCTGATGTTCTCCTCAATAGAGCCCTAAGAAAGTATGGACCTGACAAGCCCGTTCAATATCCGGATACGGGGTACGAACTTCCTAGTTTCTACGGTTGGACAGAAACACCAGTCAAGAAACTCGGGGATCTCCCGCACCTCCTGGGCCAGGTCAGGGCAAAGATAAGGCATGAACCGACTCTTGAGAACGCCCTCACCGCGGGAGAGGCCACCATGTGGTCAGCAGAGATTGTGGAGGCCATCCGATACCTTGACAACGACCATCCCTACGCGAATGAGGCTCCTCCTGGAACGCAGGAGTACTGTGGATTCGTTGGAGACCCCGTTCTGAGGAATTTGGGGATTGCCTTCGTCGATGATACAATCCCTGGATGCTTTGTCTTCGTGGGAAAGGCCAAAGATCCCGAAGCACTTGCGAGAATAGTGAGGGATTGTCAGGGGAAGGGAATGCTGCTGATGGCGACGTTCGACATAATCAGACAACTCGAGGACCAGGGCATAAAGATGGGGACGGACATAATGCTCTATCCCCTCGGGGAATTCACTCAAGCGATACACGGACTAAACTTTGCCATAAGGGCTGCTCTCACGTTTGGCGGGATAAAGAGAGGAGACAGAGAGGGGCTGTACAACTACCTCACCAAGAGGCCAAAGGTTGTCGTGATTCAGCTAGGACCACTCGACCACATAAAGGTTGCAGCAGAGTTCGCCGTGATGTTCAACGGATCCCCGACGATCACGGATCAGGATGTTGAGGAAATCCCTGGGAAATACGTCGTTCAGAAGGACTATGATCAGATTGTACAGACGGCTATTGAGATAAGGGATATGCAAATCAAGCTCGGAGCTGTCGATATTCCAGTTGCGTATGGACCAGCATTCGAGGGTGAGACTGTCAGGAGACCAGACACGTACGTGGAATGTGGCGGTCCATCCAAAACCCCCGTTTTCGAGCTCGTGAAGATGCGAGAAGCGAATGAGGTGGAGGATGGAAGGATAACCCTGATTGGAAAGGATGTCGACGAGCTCGAAGAGGCAAGTAGTAGCCCGCTCGGAATTCTCGTTGAGGTCTATGGAAAAGAAATGCAGAAGGATTTCGAATCCGTTCTGGAGAGGAGAATCCACCAGTTCATCAACTTTGCCGAAGGTGGATGGCACACGGGCCAGAGAAACCTCATATGGATAAGGTTGAGCAAGGATGGCGTCAGCGGAGGTCTGAGATTCAAGCATTTTGGCGATGTCCTCCACACCAAGTTCCATGACGAGTTCGGAGGTCTCCTCAATCGCGTTCAGGTGACTATAATGACCGATCCCAGTGAAATCGAGAAGCACCTTCCAGAGGCTATGGAGTCCTACGATTACAGGGATGAGCGGCTAAGGGGAATGATGGACGAGTCCGTTGATACCTTCTACACCTGCACTCTCTGCCAGAGCTTTGCTCCCGACCATGTATGCGTCATCACACCCGAGAGGCTCGGACTTTGTGGTGCAATCAACTGGCTGGATGCCAAGGCGAGCAATCAGATTACACCTACTGGTCCCAATCAGCCAATCGATAAGGCCACTACCATAGACGAGACCAAGGGCCAATGGGAAGGTGTAAACAAGGCTGTCTATGAGGCCTCTCACGGAAAGCTGGAGAAGTTCAACATCTACACAATGATGGAAGACCCGATGACTTCATGCGGCTGCTTCGAATGTATAGTTGGAATCGTTCCCGAGGCAAATGGCGTTGTCGTCGTGAATAGGGAGCACAGCGGAATGACGCCCTTGGGAATGAAATTCTCCACACTTGCAGGAACGGTTGGCGGGGGACAACAGACCCCCGGATTCATAGGAGTAGGAAGGTACTACCTTCTCTCCAAGAAGTTCATCAGTGCAGACGGTGGGTTCCAAAGGATAGTTTGGATGCCTAAGGATCTCAAAGATGCGATGCGCGATAAACTTAAAGAGAGAGCAGAGGAATTGGGCATTTCCGATTTCGTGGACAAGATTGCCGATGAGACGATTTCAACGGAATCCGCGGGGCTGCTTGAGTTCCTTTCAAGAGTGGAACATCCGGCTCTGAAGTTGCCACCTATGCTCTAGAGGATTGGTACCATGCCACTGGAGTTGCCCAAGGAGAAGTGGGCGGGGAGGATTGGAGAAGTGGTTGTTGGAGCTCTTGAGAGTGAGGGAGGAACGAGAACGAGGAAGATTGTTCTTGGAGGAGTAACGAGCCTTCCCTTTCTTAGCTTCGAAGGCGAGTATCCCAATGAGCCAGTAATTGGGATGGAGATTTTCGATGTCGTTCGAGAGGACTACCCAGAAGTGGTGAAGAAACCTTTTGAGGATGTCATTGATGACCCCGCCAAGTGGGCCAAGAAATGCGTTGAGGAATATGGCGCAGACATGATCTGCCTGAAGCTGATAGGAACGAATCCTGAGGAGGAGGACCGCTCGGTCGAGGAGGCGGAGCAGACGGTCAAGGAGGTTATGAAAGCGGTTGGAGTCCCTCTCATGATTTATGGATCCGGGCACGAAGAGAAGGATGCCAAAGTTATGGAGATGGCCTCGAATGCCACAAAGGGCGAGAGATGCCTTCTCGGAGCGGCTGAGGAGGATAACTACAAGTCAATCTCCGTCGCAAGCATGGCAAACGACCATGCATTGGTTGCCTTTTCCAATCTCGACATCAACCTTGCAAAGCAGATGAACATCCTGCTCACGGATTTCGGGGTGAAGCTGGAGAACATAGTGATGGATCCTCTCCAGGCAGGGCTCGGATACGGACTTGAGTACTCCTACTCTGTCATAGAGAGAATCCGGCTTGCGGCTTTGATGGGGGACAAAATACTTCAGGTTCCCATACTTTGCGCGACCTCGCGGATGTGGAACGCGAGGGAAGCCTTCAAGGAAGACGCCTCTCTGGGAGATTCCAACTCCCGCGCGATTTTCTGGGAGGCCACAACCGGACTATCGGCTCTGATGGCGGGTGCAGATGCGCTTGTCATGAGGCATCCCGCCGCCGTCAAATACGTCAGAGAGTCCGTAAAGAAGCTTTATGAAAGGGGAGGTGAGGGATAACGGCGCTCACCGCTCTTGAGATTTACAAGAAGCTTCCGCAGACGAACTGCGGAAAATGCGGGTTCCCGACTTGCCTCGCGTTTGCGATGCAGCTGGCGAACAAGAAGGCGAGCATCGATGCCTGTCCAGATTGCTCGGATGAGGCAAGGGAGCTGCTGGAATCCTCAGCCGCCCCGCCGATAAGATTGGTGAAAGTAGGTACGGGTGAAAACGAGATAGAGTTGGGGGATGAGGTCGTTCTATTCAGGCATGAGAAGACATTCTATCATCCTGTTGCATTTGCTCTCATGGTGGATGATGATTCTCCAGAGGCAGAGACAGAGTTCAAGATCAAAGCGGCGGAGGAGCTGAAGTTCGAGCGTGTTGGCCAAGAAATGAAACTCGACATGATTGCAGTCCGCTCAAAGTCGGATGATCCGTCAAAGTTCTCGTCTGCTGTATCCTTCGTGAAGGATAAGACCTCCCTACCGCTCATGCTCATTTCGCAAAACCCAGCGGTGATGGAGGAGGGACTGAAGGTCTGCAGTTCCGATAGACCCCTTATCCATGCAGCAACCAAGGAGAACTTCGAGAAGATGGCGGAGCTTGCAAAGTCACAAAGTTGCCCGCTGGCCGTTCTTGAGGATTCTAGACTGGAAGAGCTCGCTGAGCTTAGCAAGAAGGTGAAAGAGGCTGGCATTGAGGATATCGTCCTCGACATTGGCAGGAAGCCTCTCGGTAGAATGCTCGGAGAGCTGACAATGATTAGGAGGCTCGCAATAAAGAAGCTCTTCAGACCCCTTGGCTATCCTGTGATTATGTTCGCTGAAGGCGATGGCATGAGTGCGGGACTCGAGGCTGCCTTGGGAACTATGAAGTATGCTTCCATAGTTGTGATGAAAGAGGCAGACCGGTCCATAATGTATCCTCTGTTCACTCTGAGGCAGAATATCTATACGGACCCGCAGAAGCCCATCCAGGTTAAGCCAGGCATCTACGAGTTGAACGGACCTGATGAGAGTTCGCCCGTGATGATCACGACAAACTTCTCTCTCACTTATTTCACCGTTGCTGGGGATATTGAGACGAGCAAGGTTCCAAGCTACTTGCTTGTGGCCGACTCGGAAGGTTTGTCCGTGATGACGGCATTCGCTGCAGACAAGTTTACCGCCGACACTGCCACCGATCTGATAAAGAGTTGCGGGATTGAAGATAGAGTCAACCATAAGAAAATCATAATCCCAGGACAGGTCGCGAGAATGAGCGGAAAGCTAAGTGAGAACTCGGGATGGGAAGTCCTTGTGGGACCGCGGGACTCCTCTGGCCTTCCGAAGTACCTGAGAGAATACACAGGGAGCTAGCTACATCTGCGTTGGGTCCAGATAACTCGCACGCTTCTTCCTAATAGGTTCGAGGGACTTGTCAACGGTCTTTTTCATCTGCAGACCTGAAACATGCATGAGCGTGTCGCCGAGGTCCTCCTCAACGTTCATTGAGCTCAGGCAGGGATAATGATGATGTGCTAATCCCGCTTTCTCAACAGCATCCCTCACATTCGTTCCCGGAAGTTCCTTGGCGACGAATCTTCCGCAACCACAAGGGGAATCCCGCAGAACTTCTGTCCCTGTAACCGTATCTTTCTCCACCTTCACGTCCAGTATGGGCTTTCCGAAGAACTCAACGAACTTATCGATCACAGGATTGCCAACCTCTTCAAGAGTACAAAAGGGCCTTGGAAATGCGCAGGCTATTCCGAGCTTTGAGAGTTCCCGCTCAATCTGCGTCCTCATCCCGTATGGAAGCCACTGTGTATTGTCGACCGGGGCAACTAGCGCCATGACGTTGGCGGATTTCGCAATATCCGCGATTAATTGAGCGGCGCTCGAGTTCTCCTGAAGAGCAAGCAGAAGGTCCGCTTTGGGCACGGACTGCGGAACGTATTCGCTGGAATCATCGATGACCAAGGGCAAATCCTGCGGGAGGGACATAGTTTCCACCCTGAATCCTTCCGGTCCATTCTCCTTTATGTTCTTGACAATGCGCTCACCGTACTCCCCCTGAACAAGCGCCAGGATCGTCATTTCTCCCCTTCCTATTCTATCCAATTCGTCGGCGCTCAGTTCCCTCTTTTCAATCTTCTCCTCCTTCTCTGCGGCCCGCTCAACTTGATAAACCGGTCCTCCCTCCAGAGCCTTCAGAACACGCTTCTCGAAAGCCTCCATGTCATCCCAAACGAACTCGTTGCTACGGCTATCGAGATGGATCGATGAATAGAGCGTTTCACCCTCGAGCGTATCCTCCTCTCCCGCGCGAATGTGAATCTCCTCATCACCAACAATCAGTCGAAGATTTGAGAAGATCTCGCTTTCCTTTTGGACCTTGAGATAGACCCTCTCAGGAACATACTCGAACTGGCAGGACTCTGTACTGAGGCTGGCAGACCTCAGGGCCGCTATGACTTCATTTCCAGAGTATTCTCGGCCAAAGGAAACTTCCTTTCTCATTATCTACCTCATTGGCTCATACTTGAGTACAAGAAACTAAATGTTCAGCTTGGTGAGTATGTCTCTTGCCCGTCCATAAGCGGGGCTATCTGCAGGAAGATTGATGAGCGGATCGCCAATCACTGAGTAGTCCATGATTTGCTGATCATCAGGGATCACCTCTATGCAATCGAAACCCTGCTCTTCTATGACTGGATTTAGAGCCTCGGGAATATCGGTAGCCCTGTTCACAACAAGGCAATTGTCCTTCACCTTCAGGTCGAGGTTCTCGCTCAGACTCTTGATTCTTCCGGCAGTGATTATTCCGTTTTTTGTTGGATCGGAGAGTATGAACATCATATCGACATCTCTTGTAGTTCTCCTGCTGAGATGCTCCATTCCAGCCTCGTTATCTATGACAACATACTCGTAGTTCGAGGAAAGTGTGTCGAGATAGGTCCGAAGGATGTTGTTGATATAGCAGTAGCATCCGGGTCCCTCCTGTCTGCCCATTGTCATAAGGTCGAACTTGTCCCCTTCAACCATAGCCAAGCGAAGCTGATAGTCCACATACTCCTGCTTGGACATACCGGGAGGCAGGTCATCGACATCTTTCATCATCTTCTCTCTCAAATCACCGATTGTCTGAGTGACATCGACCCCAAGCATGGAGTTCAATGTGGAGTTAGGGTCTGCGTCAACAGCAAGAACGATGGAATTCTCGCTGAGTGCCTTTATCAAAAGGGTCGCGAATGTGGATTTTCCCACGCCTCCCTTTCCTGAGACCGCGATACTCTTTCCCATTTCAATCCTTCAGACCATATTTCTCTCGCATGTGGGTGGATATCTCCCTTGTCATCCTAAGCGCTGCCTCCGCATTTTTCTCGCTCAAACCTGAGAGACCACACGTCGGCGTGATTAGGGACTGCCTATGGATGGTTTCTTCATCCACCCCTTTCCTCACCAGCAGCTTAATATCATTTTCAAGCTTGGCTATAAGACTTTGCGAATTCTCCGCGCCAAAACTCTCGGGAGTGGAAGGCACAACTCCCCATGCGATCATTCCCCGCCTATCTAGAAAACTGGAGACATCCTCAGAATAGAGTGTGAGGGTATGACCGTAATTGTAGGCATCGAAGGACAACACGTTGGCGGGAGACTGAAGAATGAGTGGCCATTCTGTATTTCCGCAACAATGGAACCCCCGCAATCCCTTGAGATTGGAGACGACTTCCTTGAAAATCGAGAGAACCTCATCCTTGCTGATATTGAGGAAAGCAGAGCCAAACATGCTGAGATAGGGCTCGTCAAAAACGATGAGTGTTCTTTGCCCGAGACGCGACAATCGATTCTCCATCCAGACCGCAGTCATATTGAGCGTCTTTGTAATGATCTCCTTGTAGACGTCGTCGTAGAGAAGTGACCTCTTGTTCTCGTCCGTTAGATTGAGGCCTAGACTAACTGGACCAGTCACCTGTCCTCGGATAATCTTGGCGGATTTTCCTGACGCCCCTATCTCGAACTGGAAAAAACCACTAGCAAACTCGGGCGATAGTGAGAAGTGTTCTAGATCATTCTCGATTATCTTCTGATAGAAGGATTCGATCTCTGAGGTTTCCTCCTTCTTCACATATATCTTGTCCTGCTCCGTCCGAATACCTGGGATGCTCTGCGTGAATTGCACGTACATATTCTCCTTGAATCCCAAACGGGGAAGCTGAGGCCAAGTTGGAATCTCAGGTGTATACTTCAGAACGATTTCAACAGCCATTTCGGGATCTTTGTGCGGGAGGCTTCCAACCGTCATGGGGAGGAAATATGGATAGAACTCCTTCAGATTATCAGCTCCTTGGCACTTGGAAACTTCTCTATGTCCGTATGAGGCAAGAACATGGCGGAAGTGAATTCATTGAAGAACATGGGTGCGACACTCAGCTCGATGTAGGTCATCTTCTTCGCAATATCAATAGCCTCCTGCTTGCTCTTCTTAGACAGAAGCGTCAAGCGGGCGCCCGCTAGAGATCCGTTTCCTATGAACTTGAACTTCTCTGGATCAACATCTGGAAGCAGGCCAAGCCATATACTCTTCCTCGTATCCAGATGATTGCCAAAACCTCCTGCAATGAATATCTGCTCGATGTCATCGAAAGTGTAATTCATCGTCTTCAATAGTACTGTAGCTGCAGCATAAACCGCAGCTTTCGTCCTTATGATGTTCCTTATGTCGACCTCTGATATCACCATATCCTTCTTGATTTTCGTCTCATCCGCCCAAACCACGACGAATTCCCTGCCTTCTGGACCCTCTCGAATCCGGGGAGTCTTCAAGGGTCTTATCCTTCCCGAACGGTCAATGACACCGTGAGAGAACAGCTCCGCAAGTAAATCTATCAGACCCGAGCCGCATATTCCCTTTGGCTTCACATTCCCAATTGTGCTGTACTTGACCTCCAAATCTGTCGTAAGAGCGACCTTCTCTATGGCCCCGATAGTCGCCCTGATGCCGTAATCGACCTCTCCCCCCTCGAATGCCGGGCCAGCCGAGCATGAGCAGGAGACCATCCAATCCTTGTTACCGAGAACCACTTCGCCGTTTGTTCCGACATCTATCAGCATGGAAAGCTTATCCACCTTGTGCAGCGCTGATGCCAGCACATCTGCGGTTATGTCTCCGCCAACGTAGCTGCTGCGGCACGGGAGGATGTAGATGTAGCCCTCGCGATTAATCTTGATGCCCGCCTCCCTCGCCTTTATCAGCGGGAAGAAGTTCGCTGACGGAATATATGGCTCCCGCCTGATGTATGCTGGGTTCAAGCCAAGAAGAAGATGCGTCATTACTGTATTCCCTGCCATAGCGGCATAGCAAATCTCATTCCTGTGCACATTTGCCTCTTTGGTCATCTCCTGGAGGAGATAGTTTATCGTCTCCACTATCAGCCTTCTTAGATCTTTCAGCCCGCCCTTTTCCTCCTCAGCGTGGAGTATCCTGGTGAGGACGTCTTCGCCATGAATCACCTGTTTGTTATAGGCGGCATTCGAGGCAACGGTCTCTCCCGTACTCAGGTTCAGGACCTCAGCGACGACAGTCGTGGTTCCCACGTCGACCGCCAAACCGAAGTTCCTCGCAGACGTGTCCTCGCCCTCCAGGTGTACGAGCTCATGACATTCGCCATCTTCAACGACGGTGCAGGTCACATCCCAATTGCTCTTCCTGAAAAGGTCGCTCATTCTTTTCATGACGGGAAGATGGCCCGTCAGCTCATCCATACCGTAATCGCTCAGAGCCCTCTTCAGGCGGTCGAGGTCGCTCAGATTATCGCTCAATGTTGGCTCTTTAAGCTTGAAATGGAACTTCATAACTGGCGGGTCCAGTTCTTTCACCTTCACGACTTCCGTCGATGTCAGAATCTGATGCAATCCGATACGACTCTCTTCTGGAACGAGGACATCGACATCACCCCCCACTTTGGTCAGGCATGCGAGAGAATAGCCTTTCTTGACCTCATCAGGGTCGAGCAGCTCCGTTTTCTCGGCGGAAACCTCTCCTGCTTGAACTATGACCTTGCACTTTCCGCACTTCCCTCGGCCGCCGCAGAGGGAATCGATGTAGATATCAGCTTCGATTGCCGCATCGAGGAGGTCCATGTCCTCATCGACCTCAACCGTCTTGTCCTCTGGCAAGAACCTGACATTCACCTTATCAGCCATATCTTCCCGCAACATTCCGAAGGTTCGCACCATAAATAAACGTTTTCGACTAGTGATGAGTGTAATCGTCCGTCCGCTCAGAATTCCTCTACATGGATACGACTCGGTCGATGGCCCCTGACAGGTCATAGCCTCCAGGTACGGGCTTTCCGTCAGCAACGACCTTCCCTTCCGCTATCCAGATCTTCCCCTTAGCGAGCTCCTTCAGAGTATGGACTATGAGAGGGAGTTCTCGTATGAATCCCCGCCTGCGAATCTCCGAAAAAAGCGGAAAACTCTCACCGTCCCTCTTGGCAATGTCTTCGAGCATCTCGCTTTTCAATCTCTCATTGAAGTCCCGCCAAAGCGGATCAAGGTCCCCTCCAACGATGGGATACTCGCAATAGGTTATAACGGGTCCGCGGTCTAGTTCCTCTGTCACCAGATGCATCATCACTCCGCTCTTCTCTGCTCCCTTCTCGAGCAGTTCCCATATTACCTCCTGCCATGTCCCTTTGGGCCCATCCGGAGCGGCCGGATGGAGGTTTATCATGTCGTAAATCTTGCACATCTCGTCACCAACGATGAGCATATAGCCCGCGAGAACTCCGATGTCCATCTCATGACCTTCGAGGCGTTTCATGACCTCTCTATCGTATTGCCTTCTCCACTCCTTGAGTATTTCCTCATTCTTCCTGCCCTCGGCCCTCATCCCCGGCCTAAATTTTGCCGAAGAGAACTGAATAAGGGGAATCCCATAGCTCCTCACCAGGTCAAAGAAGAGATTGCTTTGTTTGTATTCTCCATCCTCCCGGTTGCTGAACACGAATGATATCTCCCCTGCAATCGTTCCATCTTCGATTCTGTCCTGAGCCTCAATGAGCAAATCCCGCGCAGCTGGGTCCCTACCCGTTGAGAACCAACCGATTTTGAACATGATTCTTCCCACCTCCATATTCCTTAAGATGCAAAAGAAGTTTTGTCCTTCCGCTAGGACTGATGCTTACTCGCCTCTTTCGGAGTTATTCCACTCTTTATCCTTTCATATCTCTCCTGATAGAGTTTCAAACAGGACTCGCAACAGAGGTAGTGCGTCCTTCCGTCCATCTTGAGCGTCACTGGATCATCGATGATCGGCTTCCCGCACTCGTAGCATGGAACGACTATGGATATCCCTTCGGATATGACCGCGTCAGGTTCTCTCTTCGTCGTCCTTATGACCCGATCGATGGAATAGCTGCTAATCTCCTCGAGACTCTCAAGCCATGCAAGGAAGCTGTCTATCATGCCCTCGCTCTCAGAAACGAATCTGCACATTATTTTAGACCCGCTGAGAACGAGCACCTCGCGGACATTTTCCTTCTCTGAGATGTTCTTGGCCAGCTTATCCAAGTGCCTTGGCTGACATTCCACATATATTATTGAGGTAGTTTCCTGAATCGCCTCTGTATCGACCATTGCTGAGTATCTTCTGATGACACCCTGTTCCTCCAGCATCTTGATTCTTGAACTTACGGTAGGGGTGCTCACTCCTATGCTCTTGCCAATCTCTCTGAAGGAGCGTCTGGCGTTTTCCTGAAGGTACTTGAGTATCTTTGCATCGATTTCGTCAAGCTTCATCGTCCTCGAATACGGGATAGCCCCTATTATACTTTTGTAAAGACGGTGGTGCCATCTTCTTACAAACGTGAGAAGCAAGTAGGATAACTCGACTTGCTATAGTATATTTCGTATCTCCTAAAAGTGAGTCCGATGATAGCACAATTTCTACTCGTATTGAGAGAGGGTTTGGAGGCCGCTCTAATCGTAGGAATAGTCTTTGCCTATCTCAAGAGAATTGGCAAACAACCGTTGAACAAGTTCCTTGCTTTTGGAGCCGGCTCTGCAATAGGAGTTAGCCTTCTGGTGGCCCTACTGATATTCCTCATCGTCGGACGACTTTCGAGCTACCAGATGGAAGTGTTTGAGGGTGTTGCTTCCCTCCTGGCGGTCGGCGTTCTGACGTTCATGATCTTTTGGATGTCGCAAAAGGGTCCGGAGCTCAAGAAGGAAATCGAGAGAAAGCTGGAGAGCAAAATCTCTAGGAGTGAGATATTCGCAGTCTTTGGGATATCCTTCATCGCAGTTGTGCGTGAGGGCTTCGAGACTGTCCTCTTTCTCTTTCCCCTCGCTCTATCGGACAGCACGGCGACCATCCTCGGTGTCATTGCGGGACTCATTGTTGTCATTCTACTCCTAGTTCTCCTGGTGAAAGGCGTTGAGAGACTGGACATTAGGAGATTCTTCGCCGTGACAGGGGTTCTCCTCATACTATTTGCTGCTGGCCTGACTGCAACGGCAATTCACGAGTTCAACGAAGCTGGGGTCGTCCCGCCTGTGATAGATGAGGTGTGGAACGTCAATCCTGCGCAGAACCCAGACGGAAGCTATCCCTTACTCCATGAGAAAGGCGCAATAGGTGGAATTCTGAAATCTCTTTTTGGCTACAATGGAAATCCCTCCTTGACTGAAGTCATCGTCTATGTTTCTTATTGGATAGCAATTTTCGGATACCTTGCCTACATGAATACTCTGAATGTGAAGAGCTTGCTCCATTCGATATCGTCTAAGATCAGGTCAATGACAGGAAAGAGTAGGACGGTAGCAGCTTCGGGAGATGAGGGACAAGAGAATGATTTGATATATCGAGAAAAGATTTAGAGGTGAGTATAGTGACCGAATCGAGTGACAGAAATAACATGATAATGGCTGGGCTTGTTGCTTCAGTCATCATCATCGTAGTAGGCATTACACTAGCTCTCTGGGATACCGGGGGAATGGCAACAGGCATGTGGAGCCATCATGGAATTGGCGTAGCATTTCCTATGGCAATGTTCTTCATGGTTTTCGGTTTCGTCCTTCTCGTTCTCTTTCTCATTCTGATTCTTTCCCAACCAAGCGGTGTTCAGAGACCTGTTGAGCCCTATGTCCCAATCGCTCCTTATCAGAGGAGTGAGGATTGGACACCTGAGATGCAAAACTTGGCCCTGAAGCTGCTTCCGGGAGGAGAGAGTAGGATGCTAAGACTGATCTTTGATGCGGGAGGTCAAATACTTCAGAAGGACTTGGTGGACCGAGGAGCCTTCTCGAAGGCAAAAGTTACCAGGTTGCTTGATAAGCTAGAGCACAGAGGTCTTATCGTCAGGGAGAGACGCGGTTCGACCAATCTCGTTCGCGTGTTGAAAAACCTAGGTTCCGGAAGTGATGGGATTTCGGAAAAATGAAACTGATTTCACATCAGTGACTTATATTGTTTCAGCCAATAAGAATACAAGGCGAGCAGAACAAACGAGGTGAGCAATTGGAAACCGGAATAATAGCAACTCTCGTGATAGGAACCCTTCTTACGACAGGAGCAGTAGTAGGAATAACATCGATGAATGGAGGGATGACGCAAGGAGCGGATACGTGTGGCGGACACGCGAGTGGGATGCATCACTCCACGGGTGATGGGATGATGCACAACCATGAAATGCATGGGGAGATGCATGAGCATTGCGAAGAGCACATGGAAGAATGGGAACACGAGCACTGTGAGGAGCACGAGGAAGAGTGCGAGGAGTGGGAACATGAGAACGAGGCGTACAAAGAGATGCACCACGAGGAATGGGAGGAAGAGCATCCCTTTGAAGAGGACGAGATCGAGGAGCACGGCCATTGCGGAATGATGGGATGAACCGCGCCTAGTCTCAGTGCAGAACAAGCGGGTCCGTCACCGATCTTTGGTATGTAGGAGTCATAGCTTCAATAGGATTTGACCCTCGAAGTCTTGTCCCATACATAGAATGGGAACTTACATACATCAACCGATCCCGGACAATAGTACTCATTTGTAAAAGAGAATCTATAAAAAGACAGAAGAATCTATCATCACCATAATGAGAGGGCTCGAATCCAGGCTGGCCTTCTAACTCTGGCTCGATGATGGAATGGTTCTCGAAAACTGTCCGCTATGCAGCGTAAAGGTTAAGCCTGAGAATCTGCCAAATCACATCAGAAAGGTGCATCCAGGAGCTAACGTCGAAGAGATATCAAGAGAGAGGGGACAAAGAAAGTCTCGAGAGAGGGAAACGAAGAGTAGCAGAAAGGTTCTCTATACCGTTTTGATTGTTTTCATCCTAGTCGTTGGGGCTCTTTTTGTTTATACCTCAATCAGTAGTCCAGGTTCACCTGAGATCTCCCTGAATCCAATAAGCTACAACTTCGGAGATATTCCGCAAGATGAGGTATCGACAACGATACAGGTCACAAACATTGGGGACTCCGACCTCATAATAACTGGGATCTCAACATCATGTGGATGCACATCTGCGGTACTCAGAGTAGGAGGGAGAACGAGCGGACCCTTCGGGATGCACGACAATCCTCCTTGGGGATGGAGCGAAACCCTGCTTCCCGGACAATTGGCATTTCTTGATATAACTTACGATGCGGGTCTACACCCAGACACGGATCAGGTTCTGAGGGTTGTTTACATAAGAAGCAATGACCCTGCCAGACCTGAGGTTGAGATAGAACTCAGAGCAAATGTGATCCCATGAGACCTGAGTCCTGTCACGAGCCTCCTTCTGATATAGAAAAATACTCTGAAGAAAAGCAACCGGACGAGAGATTTCAGACACTGATTTTCATTTCTATATTCCTGTCGCTGATATCCATACTCGTTGTCGGCTCACTCGTTCCATACTTCTTCACGTCTCAACCAGAAAAGATATCGCTGCAGGAAGGTGAAGCCCTCATCTATTTCAATGAGGCGTGTGGAGAGTGCGCCTTATACATAGATACGGAACTAATTCCGACCCTGCAAGACGGAGGAATCGTTAGAATTCAAAAGAAAGATTACATCAACGAAAGGAGCTACCGAGCCGAGTTGAGTGCAATCAACGAGCAGCTTGGTGTACCTTCCCATCTGCAGAGCCACATAGCAACCTTCGTGCAGAAGAATGTCACCTTCGCTTTCGAGGGTCACGTTCCTGAGCATGTGATATTGGACTTGATGATGAACTCTTCCACGCTGAATCTGACCAAGATTCTCGTCTACCAGGAGGAGATGAGGAATCCTACGACCTACATTGCGTGGGGGTTTGAGGGCGAGACCCGCGAATATGCTATCGATACCCCCATAAGCGATTTTCTCCTCTGGTTTGGTCAAACCTCCCCTTCTGGGAGCAGTGAGGCTTCTCTCCTCCCGCTAGTGCTGGTCACGGGATTGCTCGACGGGATAAATCCATGTGCATTTGCAGTTCTGCTATTCTTCATCACCTTTCTCTTCGTGATAAGGAGAACGAGAGGGAACGTGGCTAGAATGGGCGCGGTCTACGTACTCTCCATTTTCTTCGTCTATTTCTTCATAGGCATCGGATTGCTCAGAGCCATTATACTGAGCGGGCAACCGCATCTCCTTGCTTACATCGGGTCCTCGCTAATCCTTGTCCTTGGGACGCTGAGCATATTGCAGTACTTCTTTCCAAACCTTCCCCTCACTTTCAAGATGCCTGAGAAGACATGGACAAAGGTGAAGGATTGGATATTCAAGGCAACGCTTCCGTCTACCCTGGTTGCGGGTCTACTCGTCGGGCTTTGCACTTTCCCTTGCTCCGGTGGCATATACGTTGCTGTACTCACCCTGATGGCATCGCAGACGACTTACTTTGAGGGTGTCGGCTACCTCTACCTATACAATCTCATGTTCGTTCTTCCACTGATACTGATACTGGCGTTCACATCGAATAGATTTGTCGCAAGAAAGCTCGTCACTTGGGAAAGATCGAACAAAAGAATTGTCACCCTCTTCTCGGGAATCGTCATGATTCTATTGGGAGTTGCTTTTCTTCTGTTCCTGATTTAGCGGTATCTCAGCGAGCATTATGGCATACCTCGATGTTTCGTAGTCACTCCTGACAACGTATCCCTCTTTCTTGATGATGCTCACGAACTGACCGCAGTTGCTCCCTATCTTGTTCTCCTCCAGCTCTCCGATGCTGAGAAGGACATCAAAACCGACGTCTTGGAAGCCTTTGATGATTCCTTGGCAGGATTTCTCATCATACGGATCCACAGCTGACTCCAGCCTCTTCGTATTTACCTTCGATGTTGGATTCAGCGGAGTGATTTTAATGAAGAACTTTGAAGCGTCGAAATGCTTCGCAATTACCTCGGGATTGACCGGATACCCACGAGCCATTGCAAAGTTGAGAGTTACCTTCCTATCCCCCGTCCTGTAGTACCGCTCACCATATTCAGAAATCTCTGGGAAGCCCCACTTCCTGACGGGCATAAGTTCGTCCCGCTTGCGCTTGTCCGTGGTATGAATGGAGAACTGCAACTGGAATCGCCCTCCCGAGTAGAGGGAGTTCTTGATATCGATGAGTTCCTCGAAGAAGTTGTCCCCAGCGATGGGTGCCAAAGTGGAGATGCACGGCATGAGGCCAGGGGCATCATAGACTTCGGGAAGCGTTCTCAAAACATCGAGCACCTTTGGGTTCAAAGAGGGTTCACCCATCCTCGCAAATTGGACCTTGAGCTTCGGAATGGGAATCCTCCCATCTGGGAACCGCCTCCTCACCATGTAATCGATTTGTTGCAGAATCTCATCACTCGTGAGCTTTCCGCGATAATGGCCGCCCGCATCGCACATCCTGCAATTCACAGGGCATCCGAATGATGATGAGACTATCAGGACCCATTTCTTCTCACGAGGTATGGGCGGCTGCAGGGATTCTACGAACTCCACAAGATAGCCATTGCCCTCCTTCATGGATGCCACGTATACTTTCGCCAAATCCTCCTTCCCAAACTCACCAAGGATTCTCATCGCTTCTCACCCCTCAAAGGTTCCACAATTGACATAGCCGCGAGAATCCCGTCTCCTACAGATATTCCAACCTGTCTGCAGTTCCCCCTTCTCACATCACCTACGAGATAGAGGCCCCCTGTTTCCTTCCAATTGGCCGCAAGCTCCGATGACAAGATGCTGAGGTCTGCCTCCCTGCCACATGAGATTAGTGCATAGTCGGCAATCATCTTTCTCTCACTCCCGTTCTGATTCATGACAAACACTAGGCGGTGGTCTTCCTCTGTCACTGACCTTGGTTCTGTCTCCTTATGGATCCTTATTTTCTCTGATCGACTCGCTCTCTCAAGAAGGAGGGGGATACACCTCGGTTCCTCTCTCCTGAAGACAATATCAACTGCGAAACCCCTCGAAACGAGATTAAGGGCGTAGTCAAAGGCCGCATCGCCGCCGCCGACTATGACGAAGTTCCCTTTCGCCGTTGCAGGGATGTCCCTCACCTCATAGAAGACTCTCGACAATTCCACCTTTTCAAGTCCTTCGATTTCTATCCTCTTCGGTCTCGTCCCCGTGGCAACTATCACAGAATTTGCGTGGATTTCCCCTGACTCTGAAGTGACCTTGAATACGATTCCATCTTTCGAGACGTTGAAAACCTCTTCTATGCGCACGTCAATTCTCCAACGAACCAGTTGCTCCTTAAAGAGTTCAACCAACTGCTGACCGCCAATACCATTAGGGAATCCAGGATAGTTCTCAACAAGATATGCGTTTCTCAGAAGCCCGCCAATCTCGTCCCGCTCGAAAACCAATGGGTCGATTCCAGCCCTTTTGAGATAGATGGAAGCTGCTATTCCTGCAGGGCCGGCCCCGATAATAACGACAGGATAGGTCTTTCCTTTCTCCTTCGACACCGCCAGAGCCGCCGAACGTGGGAGAAGGACAGACTCACTTTGGTTCATCTTCTATCAACCCTGGGCCTTTTCCTGGATTGAGTGGCTGGAAAAGGCAAAACAATGCCACCTCCCCGCGGATGATAGGGACATGGTCAACGATTTCTTAAGGATTTCGAAGGTATCTCGCGCTTGCCTCATCTGGATTCGGGATGAAGAAATCGACAACGAACGTCGACAACTTCTATCAGAATAAGATGTCGTATTCTATACGGCAGTACGACATAGATTGAATCCTGAGTCTCAGGATACTCCAAATATGGCTCCCATAACGATTTTATTCTCGCTCACTATTGAAGAACGAGGAGGCGATTCCAGTTATGTTCATCTCTTCATCTAGTTCCAGAAGCCTGAAGAAAGATTTTGCCACAATGATGGCCGTTCTTACCGTGATGGCATTGCTTCCTTGCTTATTCGAGAAGCACGACCTCTCCAGAGCACATCTAGAAAATACCGATTCCAGCCACCCCCTGGTGGCCCTCGGTACTAAGGGAGGCAATCTTGAGACCGAACACTTCAGCCTGAGTTTCGAGGGCGAGATAACCAACATGGTTGATGCGGAAGGAAAGACTCTTGAACGAGTATTTGATGGTGCGACGGAATTCCTCAACTTCACCCCTTCAACGAGGACGAGAGTCAACATCAGCACGGATCCAGATATCCTTCCCCCAGAGACCATCGACCTTGGCTTCTATGGCTATGTGATTCCATCCAGTGTATCGGAGGGAGAACCTGAAATGGTTTTGAGTCTCTCTCCTGAATGGTCGATTCAATCGAACGACAACAATCTCGATTTGAGGGAATGGATGGCCGCTCACGAATTCGTTCATGTATTGAGAGACTATCAAACTAGGGACCACAACGGAAGTGCATATCCTTCATGGTTGGAAGAGGGGCTCGCTGGTTACTTTGCAAATGAGTATTTGTCAGCAAGCGATGAATATCTCCGATGGTGGATTCGGAATCTATTGGATAATGACGAGCTGATAGACGTAGACTATCTGACTCAGCGCACATACTTCGCGTATGGGGAAGGCTACACGATAATCAAGTACATCATAGATGAGTATGGAAGGGAAACCTTTCTGAGCTTCTTGAAGGCATTTGAAGTCTGGGATGGAACCAAGACCACCGATTCTAATTTGGAGGTGGTCTTTTCCACGGCGTTTGGGACGACACTTGAAGAATTCAACGCTGATTGGCAGCAGTATCTATCCGAGGATTTCGCTGTTGGATTCAATCGCGAAAAGATTGAGAGGGTTCCTGGGAAGGTCCTTGTCGATTCCTCTGGGTGGGACATGCCGACTTCTGCCAAAAAAGGCAAGCTCCTCTGGGTGACGGACCAGTCTGGCAGCCTTGACATTATGCTTTCCAATGAGGATGGAAGCGGGAAAAAGTGGTTGATACTCAATGACGGCTATGACGGTGATGCGAAGTTGGACGGAAGTGCAACCTGGGTTGCGTTCACATCCACGAGGAATGGGAGCTACGACATCTACAAAATGACCCTAGATGGGAAGAATCTCACTCAGCTTACCGATGATGAATCTGTGAATATCATGGGTTCTTGGTCCTCTGACGGTGAGGAAATGGCCTTCACCTCAAACAGGAACGGGACTTGGGATATCTTCCTCATGAAGAATGATGGCTCCGATATCCGCGAGTTGGTCGCAACAGAATCGGACGAAGGTTCACCCTCATTTTCACCCGATGGTTCCAGATTAGTCTTCGTTTCAGATGCCGATGGGAACTTTGACCTCTACATTGCAGATGCGGATGGCTCCAACATACGGCAACTCACATCCACACCCGAGGATGAGAGCTTTCCCTCTTGGTCTCCAGATGGAAAGAGAATTGCTTACACCTCTAAGAGGGAGTTTTCCAGGAAGCTCTGTGTGATTGATGCTGAGAGTGGGTCTGCAAGAATCGTTTTCGATCAGCCCAGTCACGGTAGCGGGTTTATTGGTCCAGCAATAGGGGTACTAAGATTTCCGGTATGGTCATCCGAAACGGATACGATATATGTGGCATACGGAGGCCAGATATTCTCCCTGAGATTGCCGAGCGAGGTGAAGGATGACACACTTTGGATTCTCGTTTCCATCGCAATTGCGTCAGTTGCGGTTGTCATACTGGTTCTTATGCTCAGGAAAAGGTGACATAGAAGTTCCTCGCCTTCCTTCAGTTTCCGGTCCCTTTGCCAAATCTCCTTGTCAAACTGTTCATTATTTTCTGAGATGGAAGATTGGCGCTTATTCGCCCTCCCTTTCTGGTTCCTCAACAGTTTCTTCGGCGATTTCCTCCGGGACCTCTTCTTCGGGGGGTGGCGGTATCTCTTCTTCAACTTTCGGTTTTCGCGTCCCTGCCAATACTACTGCGACGACTACTACGATAATCACTACTATCAGAATGACCCACCAGTATTGCTCAATAAAACCAGCAGGTGCTTCTTCTCGAATCCTGAAGTCTCCAGATTCAGATGCCATGTTTCCGGCCTCATCTGTTGCCCATATGGTGAAAGTGTATGTGCCAGCCTCATCGTAGGCGTTTGAATACTCGTACTTCTCAGCCACGCTGTCATAGGTCATCGAGAAATTACCAAGGACGTTACCCTCTGGATCTTTTATCTCGATCCTAACCTCAGCTATCCCACTTGCATCCGTTATGCTTGCTGAGATCGCCACTTCTTCTCCAGCGTCTTGAGGATCAGGCTCTACCAGAACATCGCTTATGGAAGGTGGAGTTTCATCAATCACTATCTCTGCACATTCAACTGAAGTTGTGTTATATCCTTGGGCCTCATCCGTGGCGTAAACGCAAACCTGATAGCTGCCCTCTGCCCAGCCGGCTGTGTCTATCGCTATGTCGACATCCTCTTGAGCGGAATCGAAGGAGCCATCAGTGGGATTCATTGGTATTCCTGGCCAATTCATTGTCCCTATCGTGTAGTTAGCCCCTTGGATATTCGAACTACCCGTGTCGGTATCACCAATGGTCGCTGTTAGTACCACATCGGTTCCAGGTTTGACCGTCACTGTCGTCTGTCCATCCACCCGCACATTCGATATCTCAGGCGGGAGGTCATCTACTATTGTGAGAGCTGCAAACGGAGCACTATTGTTGTATCCCTCCCCGGTGTCCCAAGCGTAGACGTAGTAGTTGTAGGTTCCTGCTTGGGTTGGCAGGGCTACTTGAAGGGTCACCCTTTCAACAGGTGAATCAAAGACTCCATCTTCGGCTTCCATAGGCGTACCCGGCCAAGACGTAGCTGTAGGTGTTGTGTAATTCGCACCGCCGATGGTAGAATTTCCTGAGTTTGTGTCATTCACGATCGCGGTGAGTGTTATGCTTGAGGGCAACGATGACAGATAGTAGGTCACTGTAGTTTGACCATCAATGGCAACCTCGGATATCTCGGGCGGGAGGTCATCTACTATTGTGAGGGTCGCGTATGGAGCACTGTTGTTGTAGTTTGAAATGTTATCCCAGGCATAGACATAGTAATTATAAGTTCCTGCCAAAGTTGGAGTCGTCGGTATAGTAACATTGACATCCTCAATCGGCTCATCGAATGCCCCGTCCGTTGCGGTCATTGTTGTACCTGGCCACGATATCGATGTAGGTGTTGTGTAATTCGCACCGCCGATGGTAGAATTTCCTGAGTTTGTGTCATTCACGATCGCGGTGAGTGTTATGCTTGAGGGCAACGATGACAGATAGTAGGTCACTGTAGTTTGACCATCAATGGCAACCTCGGATATCTCGGGCGGGAGGTCATCTACTATTGTGAGGGTCGCGTATGGAGCACTGTTGTTGTAGTTTGAAATGTTATCCCAGGCATAGACATAGTAATTATAGATTCCCGGTGAAGTCGGGGTCTGTACAGTGGCATTGATATCCTCAACGGGCGCATCGAATACTCCGTCCATAGCAGTCATAGGTGCTCCTGGCCATGACGTTGGTGTGGGTGTTGTGTAATTCGCACCGCCGATGGTAGAATTTCCCGCAGCACTATCGTCCACAATGGCTGTCAGGTCAAATGTCATAGGAAGCGCTGAGAGATTGTATGTCATCATTGATGATCCGTCGATAAATACGTCTCTTATTTCTGGCACAAACATATCCATAGTTGTTGTTACCGTCAAATTCACCCAAACATAACCTATGCCATCCCCAGGATCTGGATCACCAAGCGGATCGAAGACAATCGTAGATGTACCCAACCCACTGATTGATATGTTTAACACAGGATCGAAATTGTCCAGGATGTAGTCAGTTGGAATATTCATGTAGCCTACGGACTCCTCTTCATCAGTGTCGTACGTTACATTCAGCTCAATGAGATGAGACGGGGAAACAGGTATAGTAGTATTAGAGGTGAAGTTCCCAGCGACGTAGATGGACAAGGGAACCTTTAGAGTCACAGGTCCTTCTCCGCTTGCTCCATATTGGAAGGATGTCGGGTCAAGATCGTAGTGGATACCGTCTACCTTGAACATCTCAGTCGTATTCTGGAACATCTCGGGCGGTTCTCCCACGAGTCCCATGAACAAGTCTAATTCTCCTTGATCCACATAGCCGTCTCTATTGCCAATCGTAAAGTCTATCATAAGCCTGAATGTTTGATTATCTTCTTCCAAGTCCATCTCTGCACTCAGACTCAAGTTATCCCAGTCCATGAAAGATACATTTGAGGAAATATTCATCGGAGGAGGTTCTTCTAGGTAGGTTGTTACTTCTGTAGAGCCAACAACGGAAACCACCGTCAAGTTAGATTGTAGATTCGCACTCTCCGGACCATCCAGAAGAACATAGAATTCTCCTTCAAAGACATTCATCTCATAATAGCCAGTTGGATCTGTATATGATGTATTCATATATCCATGTGTGTAGTTCATAGCCTGCACTGCTGCGAAAGAGACTGGACTGCCAGTTACGGCCTCGTAGACGTAACCCCATATCATCCCGGGATTTACGGGCTGAAAATCTGTATAGTTATATGGATTTGTTACGTAGAAATCGTCATCGACAACGACCACTTCTTCGCCCACAAAGGCACCGAGTATGAGGATGACTTCGTATGGACCATCAAATCCAGAGAGGTATATGCTTGCACCACTGAACCAGAGCTCGACAGTTTGAAGACCAACATCGAGCTGTGTGAAGTTCGTCGCGATTACTTGGAGGGTCATGGTACTATCGAATAAGATGCCTTGTACTAAGAACATTCCCGCTTCGTTAATGTCGACTGAAGCGTTCAAGACAAGGTAGTTGAAATATCCATCCGATGGGACATCTGTATCCAGCCCATAATCACTATGAGGCGGACTGAATTGCCCAGGTGGTGGATCAAATTCCGTAGAAGAATAGGGGTTAGTCATGTGTGTATCATTATCGAGGAAATTGAACTCGTCATCGTACAACTGAAGATCGACCATGTAGGGGCCATCGATCCCAGCAGTGTAAATATCGTATCCTGAAAACCGAAGCTCTACTGTTTGAAGTCCTGGATCGAGATAGTCGAAATAGAAATCACCAGTTATGGGAATCATTCCCGTGATATCATACAGGTCTCCCCAAGCTTCGTAGAATCCTGCTTCGCTTACGTTGACAACAACATCAACCACGAGGAAATCGTATAGAGTATCCCCGTCTGCGTCCAAACCGTAATCGGAATGCGGGGGCAGAAACTCCGCGGGGAGAGTTTGCTCAAAATTTGTGTAGAGATATGCCTGCGTCATATGGGTATCATTGCCGAGGAAATTCCGGTCATCGTCATATAGCTCAAGTTCGACTCTATATGGACCATCGACCCCGGCAAAGTAGATTATGTACCCTCTATATCGAATCTCCACTGTTTGGAGTCCTACGTCGAGATAAGTGAAATTGTACTTGAAATCTATGAAAATCATACCAGTGCCATCAAATAGGGTTGCGTCGACATCGTAGAATCCTGCTTCACTCACATCGACAACAACATCAATCACGAGATAATTGAAGAGGGTGTTACCATCTGTATCTAGACCGTAATCGGAATGCGGGGGGAAGAACTCTGCCGGAGCTGTTTGAAAGTCATCCGCAAGATAGAAGCTTGTGACGTAGGTATCACTGTCTATCATCATAAAGAAGTCGTTGAAGAGAAAGATTTCAACAGAATAGGGACCATCAATACCCGAGAAGCGAATAGAATATCCACTAAACCATATCGGGACTAAATGAACTCCCACATCCAGAGAAGTCGCATTGAAGGTATCGGTGATGTATATGATGCCTGTACTGTCATACAGATCTGCCATCAAAAAGAAATCGCCGGGTTGAGTAACGTTAACGCTCACATTTACTACGAGATAGTTGAACAATCCATCTGGTGGTAGATCGGTATCGAAACCATAGTCAGAATAGGGAGGCTCCAGCTGACCCATGGATTGAGCAGTCACGGAAGGCACAAAGGCCAGGATAGCAGAACTAACCACCAAAATGCCCACAAGAATCGAGTACATGTTGTTTGAGTTATTTCTCCTTCTAGCCACATTCTCATCGAAACTCAATCTAACATCCTCCATTTTCTCAGCTAGCAGCTGAGATTTTGACGTTTGATATCAAGTGAGCATAAAAAGCTTTCTCAACTATTGTTGACGTTGGAGAACTATCCCTGGCCCTGGTACATCATTTCCGAAACTGGCCTCAATAAGCTTCAAAGAGGATATCACACAATGTCCGAGAACTCATAGACTTCTTTGGTTTCGATATCTTCTATGGGAAATGCCATACGACGACGAGTTCCAAGACATTTCGTTTGCCCGTTCACCTCTCTCTTCTCAGGGTCCCGAGACTGAATGAGCATTCATTCGTCCTTATGGAAGTGCTTCATGCAAAAAGAATAGAGGGCCAGCCGTAGCGGCTGGCTTGTGCAGAAATCTACTCACTTCTACTCTGCGGAAGGCAGAGTTTCTGTGCCCTTCACTCCTGGGACCTTGTGAACTCTGGTAATGAGGAAATTGGCTAGTTCATTGAGTTTGTCCGTCCCGATCTTTGCAATGACATTGTACTCCCCGCTCGTTGACATCAACCAGTGCACCTCTTCAGCCCTCTGAAGGTCATCAAAGAGCTGGTCCACATTGCTTGTGCTTATCATTGCCCAACCTGTGGTTGGTGTCTCGGGCGGCGCCTCTCTCGTCCACTCCCTGAAGTTAGGATAGGTGGTGCATCTCTCGCAGTAGGGCTTCGAATCGATTCTTTCTGCGAATTTTCTCAGGCTCTCGTATTCAGAGAAGGACCCAGATACTACGAGGTCCCAAGGCCCGAGTAGCTTTTGCACATCCTTCACTTCCGTGCTCCCTCTCAGCTCTCTGGTTGCTTCTTCAAGCGCCCCCGGTCTTATCTTGAGAAAGAGCACACTGTTTCCATACAGTTCCGCCATTTTTTCTCCTCCTTTTCCCTTTTGGGCAAGAAGGATTCCTCCCCCTCGCTCCTAGGGGATATTATCAAGATTGATATTAAGTTATCGTTTTCCTCGGACTTGCAAGTAACAGTCGCGTTTTCTTGAGCTGAGACGTGAGTCGCATTGAGTAAGAACATCGCAATGTCCTCTTGTCACTCGTCACAGAGAAGAAAATCATTTCCGAATCAGTTACTCATTCCTTCCCTATGATTGCTATGTATGTCGGACCTTCTCCATCTATGAAATCCCTCGCTTCCCAACCAGTATCTTCCAAGATTCTTTTCATCTCTTTCTTGGAAACGAACAGATAGTCAAACCAAGGTGTCACGTACTTCTTGTATCTAATTCTGAGCCTAGCTTCTCCAGGCATTCTTCCCCGATTTCTATTGAACTCATGATACTCCAGATGTTCTGGGACTTTGGTATCATAAGGATCCAACGTCTCTGCAACTATCCTTCCTTTCTCTGACGTGATCCTGCGGAACCTCCTCAGTAGCCATTTGGCTCTCTTGAAGTTTCCTAACAATCCGAAGTTGTTCCCCAGCATCAACAGTGTATCGTACAATCCTAGCTTGGAGGTGATTTGCGTGATTGACAGAACATGAGCCTGTCGCAGTCCCCTCGATTTGCAGACTTCTATCGCGAGTGGTGAGGTATCGATGCAAACAACATCAAATCCCCTTTCCTGCAGGTGGAGTGAATGTCTTCCTGCTCCGCATCCTATGTCCAGAACTTTGCCTGCCACATAACTCATGGCCTGTTTTTCGATTTGGGGCCATTCGTCATACTTCGAGAAGTAGCATTTTGGACCGCCAGAAGCCTCAACAAAACCATCATCCCTTTCAGCTATCTCGCATCCGTCCTTTCCTTTTAGGTGGTCATACATTCCATGTCCACAGGCATCTTGCCAATCCTTCAGCATTGCTTCTCCTCCCTCCGAAACAAGTTATTCCTTTCGTCCGACATACAGAATGTGTTGCCCCACCCCTAGAATCGAGGGATCAGTGCAAGTCTCCAGAACTATCTTGAACCATCTCTCCCAATTTTTCCTGTCTTTGTAGAGAGAGTTTGTTGCTCTCTGCAAGTGCGCAGACAATCCCTCGCAAGAAGCCACTCTCAGTGTTCGAACACCGCACTCCTCGAAGAGCTTTGGAAGTTCCTCTGAAAGAAAGCAATAGGCATCAGGAAAAGCCACTTTCTTTTTGTGGTATTTCCGGGTTTCGTGGATATACTCATGGCCATGATGTACTCCTTCTGTGAACATTGATTCATGCGAAGGATTTGTCAACTCACCGGGAAGAAACTGTAACACAGTCCTAAACACTCCGTATCTGCCAATCACCGAAACAAAGATAGGAGCGTTTCTCTTCAGCACCCTCACCAGCTCCTTCGCTGCTGTCCTTCTTTCGTTCTCCTCAATCAAGTGAGAGAGAGGACCCAGGCAGAGAACGGAGTCAAAAGACTCGTCATCGTATCTTGACAGGTCAATAATGTTCCCCTCAACCATCTCTACGATTCTATTCCTAATCTCCTTCCTTCGCCTTCCGATTTTCCGCTTCGCAATATCCAGCTGTACTGGGGAGAAATCCAAAAGTACAATTTCGTAGCCCAATCCCGCAAGCTCAATCGCATATCTGCCGGGTCCGCCACCTGCATCCAGTATTCTGCCTGCCTTCGGCAGATATTCTCTCAGAAAATGCATTGTGATTTTGAATTCCAATTTGTGATAGGGGTCCCTGACGAGACGCCGCCACTCTTCCTCCCCAAGGGCATCGTAGTATTCTTTGGGATCTTTCACGAGTGACCTAAAACCGAGATTGCTACATAAAGGGATTGTTGGCTTGGGTTTGTAGAAATCCTTGACTGATTCTTTGACCATTGCCCTGTCCAGAAGGGATGGGAAATGAATTTAGTCACCCTCCTGAAAGCAGGAGCAATGGCGTTGAGGAGAATGAACGTACCCTATTTCTATCTAAGTTTTCCAAGAGGGATTTCACGGTGCATCAGCACCTCCTCGTGCTAGCTTTGAGGGAGTTAGGGAAGCAGAAAAGAACTTCTAGCCGATATCTTCGCGCTTTCACCGGGAACGGGATGTTTATCAGCCCTGATAATGGCATCAGAGGGATTTAATACACAGTTTTCAGTCGTTCAACAAAGACGCAAGGGGGTAGAGATATGACGAATCCACAGGGAGATAGCTTGGTGTTTCTCGAGATTGGGAACTATTCCGAAGACGAGACCGCATCGGATCCGGAAAACAAACCAGAGGTGTCGCAAGAGGCTGAACAACCATCCTGGGTACCGCCTTCAGCAAGGGATCTAGAGAATGTGGAGAGTAAGGAAACAGACACCGAAAGCAAATCCACGGACGACGACAGGATTTCAGAAATAGTAGCGAAGATTCTTTCCTTCAAGACGAAAACATTCACCGCAGAGAATGTCCATTTTGCTCTTGCGGCAGTGATGGGATGCAACTACAAACTAGAGGAAGTGGAGAAAGCCATGGACGTTCTGGCTACACCTCCACTCAGCATTCTGGAAAAGGACAATGGGAAATACTCTTTCACAACAGACAGAAAAACCATCATGTCAAGCATAAAGCTTCTAGAAAAAGCAATGGAAAATGTCGATGAAGCTTTCAAGGGCCTAGCCGAGACCAAGGAATGGGAAAGCACAGAGCCACGACATGACCCCATCAAAGAAAAAACCTGGTAACGCTTCCTCCCGCAAGCAAGAGACGGAAAGAATAGCAATATACTGCAACTAGCGAAAAAGAAGCTAGATGCAAGTTTCAAAAGCCTCCCATATTCTCTACATGGTTCTCCATGTCCATTTTGTTTACTATAATGTAGGTGGGGACAATAATTTGTCGCCTCCGTAGGGTCATGTAGGAAGGCGGACTTTGACATGCCATCAGATTCGAAGTGATTCAACCCTCATAGCTCTTGGTGAAAAGGGCTTGATTTCACAGAGAAGTCGATGTGGACGAGTTATCATGCCAAAGACCTCTAGGATTGCTGAGACAGAGATTACCTATACTTCCCATATCTGGTCGAGATCTACCCAGATCCAGTAGCCCTCCCCCACCATTATGATATCATTCAGATCCAGATGTCTTAGATGATACGGAGGAATATCACTGTAACCATCTATCATCCTCCAATCAATCGTGGATAGAGCCTCCTGAACTGTTGAATCGACGAACGATGGATAGCCAACAAAGTTCCATCCATGACGGAGTTCGATCCCTGTGACTTCTGGAACGAGACCCGCTACGACCAGACTGTCAACCCTTGTCATCTCGATCCAGAAGCCCATCATATGGTCTATCTCGAAAAGGTCTCCGTATGTCTTGAATGTCCAATAGGACTTCCAGTGGTCACTCTGATCTGATGATTTGTAGTATCTCACGTGATTATAGCTTCCGTTGAGTGTTTGAAGAACTACTTCCAGCGTAGTGTCATCTTGGACGAGGGGAATGGAGGCCGTCCTCCTTCCCGCTTCGAGGAGCCTCACAAACTTCCCGGCCTGCCCCCTCCATGCAACAAGGCCTTCCGTGTCGTTCGCTTGGACATAGTAGAAGTGATTGTTCGATTCCCCATCCCCGACTCCTTCATGAAGGAAGGATGTGCTTCCAGCGGGAAGCTCCGCCAGGAATTCATATCCCTGTCCCTGGGAATCGTAGCTCATACTGTGATAGATTGCGTAGTTTGTGACGTCCATTTCCCCAGAGCCGTCATCCGCGGAGAGCTGCCAACGTATCAACACATTCTCAAGGTTGTTCCCGGCCAGCATGGCGCCTTCCAGGCTTGGCGGGTCTGGCTCCTTGATTATTTGCTCCAGAACAGTGACGGAACACCAATCAGAATCCGTGAGACTGTCATTATCCATCACTGTCAACATACAACTGTAGTTCCCAGGCGTGGAAAAAATATGGGAGACCATTTCTCCATACCCAAAAGACCCGTCCCCGAAATCCCAGGTGTAGTTGACTATGTATCCATCGGGATCGTACGATTCATTCCCATAGAACCAGGCTTCTTCGCCGACATGGACTGTCTGATACTTCGGCTTCGCGACCGCAACGGGCGGTTCGAGTCCCTGCAACACTGTGACGTTGCAATCATCGGTGCCAACAGCTCCATCATCATCCTCTACTCTCAAAGTAACGGTGTAGTTGCCCACGGTGGCGTACGTATGGCTCACGTTTTCTCCATAGCTGTAGGTTCCATCTCCGAAAAACCACTTGTACTCAACGATTTGCCCATCTACATCATAGGATTGATTACCGTAGAAGTCTGCCACCTCTCCCTTGTAGACAGTCTGATCCTTGGGAAGTGCAACGGCAACGGGTGGAATGTTATCCGTGTCCTCAACTTCGACGATGCAAGTGTCCGCGCGAGTTGCGTTCTTGTCGTCCATGACGGTCAGAGTGACCATGTATGTCCCGGGTGTGTTATAGACGTGGGAGACGTTCTCTCCGCTGGCTTGTGATCCGTCGCCGAAATCCCACATGTAGCCAATGATGACGCCATCCCAGTCATAGGATTCGTTTCCGTACAGCCAAACGACCGTATTCTCCTCCGCAAATTGGTAGTCTGGCTTCGCCACGGCTACCGGTGGCATGTTTTGTGTGGGAAGTGGGCAGTAAGTAATCGTATCCACGAATGGGAAATTGTCTTGGCTATCCACATCTATCACATAAGGTTCTTCACCGATTCCGTCGCCGTTGGTGTCGTTTCCCTCGTAGTCGCTCCAGTAATTGCCCTCCGAACCATCATCCCAGGATGATGAATTCCAATCATCGCTAGCCTGAATTACGTTTGAGATCATGTTATTGTGATAGATTTGTGCATCCGACGCCTGGAGCAGTCTTATCCCTATTCCGTCATTCGCGAATATGCCATTGCAATCAACATCGAATCTGGAGTTTAGGCCCAGATCCATTCCGTGGAATTGATTGAACGAGACAGTGTTGTTCCTGATGATGAAATGTCCAGAGGCCCACGTATAGATGCTGAGACCGGAACCGTGATTCTTCGAGATAGTGGAGTTCTCAATTAGAGTCGTACCTTCTGATATGTTTGAGTAGATACCGCTGAAACCATTGTCGGTGATTACCGAGTTCCTAATTTCGTTTGTGCCTTCTCCGTAGACTGCTATGTCAATGCCGTTGTAGCGGTTATTAGAGATTGTGCTTTGTAGAATCTTGTTGTTCTGACTCAGAAGGACGACTCCCGTGTTTCCATATGAGATGTCTGCGTACTCGAAATGTCCGTGACCAAGAATCAGTATCACATCCCAGTCCCCGCTCTTGGGACTAGAACTGTTCGATGTAAAAGCTATGCGATTCGAACTTTGACCTATCGCAGAGACATTGCCATATACCCAAAGGCTATCGACAATGGAAACGCCGCCAGGGACGAACTTGACTTCCACACCTGGTTCAACGGTCAGATTGACGCCTTCGAGAACCCTGATTCTGCC